>CAIWFK010000795.1 GCA_903911905.1 uncultured Myxococcales bacterium | reverse complement strand
GCGACCTCGCCCGCCTCGACGCCCTGTGGGCCGACGGCTTGCGCCGCTTCGGAGGCCCCTGGCTCGCTGGCAGCACCTTCAGCGCCGTCGACGCCTTCTTCGCCCCGGTCGCCTTCCGCCTGCAGACCTACGGCCTGAAGCTGCCCGGCGCCGGCGCGCAGTGGGCCCAGCGCATGCTCGCCCGGCCCTCGATGCAGGAATGGCAGCGCGATGCCCTCGCCGAACCGTTCCGCGACGGGCCCCACGAGAAGGAAATTCTCGAGGCGGGCACCGTCACCGCCGACCTGCGCGTGCCCGCCGCCTGAGCCGCCCTTTCGACAGCGCTCGGCGAACATCTTCGCGACCGCCGTCGGGCGCTGGGCGAACGTCGCACCGACCTGCTTCGACCTCGGGTGCGCCGCGGCCCGACTGAAGGCCGGAGGTCAGTCGAGGTTCGACACGTCGGCCCCGCCACTGGTGTGCACGTTGCGCTTCGCAGGGTTGCCGCCGACGCGCAAATCGACCCCGCCCGAGGCCGACGCGGTCAACGACTCGGTGGCCCGCACCTTGACCGTGCAGCCGCCGCTCGCGTCGACCACCGCCGTGGCCGCGTCCAGCTTCGAGGCGTCGAACTCCACGCCGCCCGACAGGTCGAGCTTCAGGGTCTTCGCCTTGCCGCTCAGGCGCGCCTTCACCCCGCCGCTGGCGTCGACGGTGAGGGTGGCGATCGACAGGTTCGCGGCGTCCAGCTCGACGCCGCCAGACAGCTCGAGGGTCAGCTTCGTCGCGTCGACGGCCGTTGCTTCGAGCGTGGCCTCGACCCCGCCGCTGGCCTCGAGCCCGTCGAGCGAAGGCACCGTCACCACCACCTCGAGCTCGCGCGAGGGGCGCACGTTCCATTCCTTGTGCTCGATCTTCAGCCGGCCGTTGCTCACCGTGGTGGTGAGGAGCGGCAGCAGGTTCTGGTCGCCGGTGAGCGCCACCTGCGGCTCGCCCTTCTTCACCTTCAGCTTGACCCCACCCCCGACCGAGACCTCATGAAAGGCCTCGAGCTTCCGGGTCTCGGTGCGAATGACCCCGTCGCCCCGCGTTCCTGCGAAGGCCAGGCTCGACACCCAGACCCCAGAC
Organism: uncultured Myxococcales bacterium; assembly: GCA_903911905.1. Classification (GTDB taxonomy): domain Bacteria; phylum Myxococcota; class Myxococcia; order Myxococcales; family Myxococcaceae; genus Xiheilimnobacterium; species Xiheilimnobacterium phototrophicum. The sequence continues at coordinate 1,432 of CAIWFK010000795.1, read as the reverse complement.
ACCACCAACGAGGAAAGCAAGCGCATGTCGGGCCATACGCCACGGCGCCGGCTCCATTGCCCGCCAAAAGAAAACGGCCCCGGGTTTCCCCAGAGCCGTTCCCCCCTCCTGGCCCTCGAAGTGACAGGGCTCGCTCAGGCACGCCCCGTCGGGGTCTTCACCCCTTCGAAATCAGGCCAGGTCGATGTCTGTTTCAGCTGCAGCCGGTGGTCGCGCCGCAGTTGTGGCACTTGTAGCAAGCGCCATTGCGCACGGTGATGGTGCCGCACACCGGGCAAGGCGGCGAGTCAGCCTGGTTCAGGAACGCCAGCTTGAAGCCCTCGGCCGAGGTGGCCGCCGGAGGCACCGCCGACGCCGCGCTCACCGGCGGAGGCGACGACTTCGGGTTCAGGTGCGCCACCTTCTTGGCCTCGGCCTCCATCAGGCTCTCGGTCTGCCCTTCCTGCGGCAGGAACTTCAGCGCCAGCCAGCGGAAGATGTAGTCGGTCATCGACTTGGCGATGGGCAGGTCGGGGTTGTTGGTGAACCCAGCCGGCTCGAAGCGGGTGTGGCTGAACTTGTCGACCAGCACCTTCAGGGGCACGCCGTACTGCAGCGAGAGCGAGATGGCCGTCGCGAAGCTGTCCATCAGGCCCGAGACCGTGCTGCCTTCCTTGGCCATGGTGATGAACAGCTCACCGGGCTGGCCGTCTTCGTACATGCCGACCGTCAGGTAGCCCTCGTGACCGGCGATCGAGAACTTGTGGGTCAGCGCGCGGCGCTCGTCGCTCAGGCGCTTGCGGGCGATGCGTTCGACCACCACCTGCGGGGCCGGCGCTTCAGCCGTGGTGGTCTTCTTGTCGGCGTCCTTCTTGGTGTTCAGCGGCTGGCTGCGCTTGCAGCCGTCACGGTACACCGCGACCGCCTTCAGGCCGGCGCGCCACGATTCCAGGTACGCCATCTCGATGTCCTCGACCGTGGCCTCGTTCGGCAGGTTCACGGTCTTCGAGATCGCGCCCGACAGGAACGGCTGCGCCGCGCCCATCATCTTGATGTGCCCCATGTAGTGAATGGAGCGGCTGCCCTTGTTCGGCTTGAAGGCGCAGTCGAACACCGGCAGGTGCTCGGCCTTGAGGAACGGCGCGCCCTCGATGGTGTCGTTCTTGTCGAGGTGCGCGATGATCGCCTCGACCTCGGGGGCCTTGTAGCCGAGCTTCACCAGCGCCTGGGGCACCGTCTGGTTGACGATCTTCAGCATGCCGCCACCGACCAGCTTCTTGTACTTGATGAGCGCGATGTCGGGCTCGATGCCCGTGGTGTCGCAGTCCATCATGAAGCCGATGGTGCCCGTGGGCGCCAGCACCGTGACCTGCGCGTTGCGGTAGCCGTACTGCTCGCCCTGCTGCAGCGCCTCGTCCCACACCTGCTTCTGCGCCTCGAAGAGCTTCTTGTC
>CAIWFK010000794.1 GCA_903911905.1 uncultured Myxococcales bacterium | reverse complement strand
TCTGCCGTGGCGCTCGAGCCGATCGTCGACGCCAGCGCCCGGAGCATTGACTTCAGTCGACCGCCAGCAGCACGAACTTGTCGTTGGCCTGCGGGTCGAATTGCTTCACGGCGTGCCCCGCGCCGATCAACTGCAGCAGCGCCGGCAGCCGCGCGTGCTCGACCAACAGCCACTTGCGACCAGTCGGCGCCAGGAAGGCCGGCAGCACCCGCTGGTGATTCTGCGGCCCCACCTGCACCACCGTGTTGCGCGAGTAGAAGGTCTCTCCCTTCCAGTCCATGAAGAAGGCGGCGATGGGCTCGCGGCCCTGACGTTCGGCGTAATACCGGTCGAACAGCGCGCGCTGGGTCCAATGGCGGCCGTACTGCACCCAGTGGCTCCACGACAGCCAGGCGCCGGTGACGACGAACCCCGAGAGCACGCCCACGCAGGCCGCGCGCCGCCACGCCGGGCTCCAGCACGCGACCGCGAGGGCCAGCACACTGCCCGCTGCGAGCAGCCAGGGCATGGCGTGCACGTCGAGCCCCGGGAGCACCGGTCGATCGTCGAGGAACGCTGGGTAGGGCCGTTCGTGGTTGTAGGTGAACAGCTCGACCCACTTCCGGGGCTCCTTCGACAGATCGCGCGAGACCAGCACCACCAGCACCGCCCCCAGCCACCCGGCGCCGGCGAGTGGCTCGCGGTCCCACCAGCGGGTCAGCGACAGGGCGATGAGGACCGCGAGCGGCGGAAGCAGCGGCAGGTCGTAGTGGTGGAACTTGGTGGCTGAGAGCGAGAACACCGCGAAGAGCCCGAGGGCGTACGCCGCGACGGCGCGGGAAACCCCGGACCGACCCGCTTCGACGAAGGCCAGCGGCACCAGCATCACCCCAGGGAAGAGCCCGTAGCCCAGTTGCTCGACGAAATAGGTGAAGACGTGCTGCGGCGTGTTGCTGTGCACGCCCGACACCAGCCGGCCCAGATGATCGTACATAATGAAGCGCTCGAAGAAGGTGCGCCCGTCGTGGTCGAGCTGGGTGAAACGGAACATCGCCGCGTACCAGGGCACCGCGACGATCGCGAAGAGCCCGGCGGCCCGCGCCGATCGCAGCGCCGCCAACCGCCGCCAGGCCTCACGCCACCCCGTCGAGGACGCCGCCAACGCGCAGGTCAGCGCCAGGCCGGGCACGGCGACCCCGAGCGCGCCCTTGGCGAGCACCGAGACCGCGGCGCCCACGGCCGCGACGTCGAGCCACCAGCGCGGCGCCCGCTCGTCGAACACCACGCGCATCAGCGACCAGGCGGCGATGGTCGCGGTCGCCACGTACGGCAAGTCGACCATCACCTGGCGCGACACGAAGCACCACACCGGCGCGGTCGCGAGCACGACACCGGTGAACAGACCCGTGCGCGTGGTGGTCAGCCTCGCCGTGTGGTGGGACACGAGGCCCACGCTGAGCGCCGAGAGCAACGCGACCGGCAAGCGCACCCACCACTCGAGTGAAGCGGCGAAGGCCCCGCCTGGCGCCCCGGCCCCGGTCAGCCACAGGCCCGGCATGGCCAGCCACATGGTGAGCACCGGCTTCGAGAAGAACCAGCTCTCTTCCCAGAAGGGGTGAATCAGATCGCGACGCGCGAGCATCTCGCGGGCGACCTCGACGTAGTGCGGCTCCCAGGGGTCCCACAGGCCGACGCTGCCCAGAAACGGCAGCACCATCGTCAGCGCGAGGGCGTTGGTGGTGGCGAAGACGAACCACGGGTGGGCGAGCACGGCATCACGCCGCGCACGCAAGGGCACAGGGGCATCGTTCATGGTTGGGGTGTGGCGGTGAGGCGTGAGCCGACGACGTCGCGCACGGCGACGACGCCGATCAGTGGGCGGCCGAGAAGGCGTGGGTCAGCGAACGTCGCCGCCGTCGTTCGACGCGACGAGGACCACCGGGGCCAGGCGCGGTTCGACCACGCCCGAGTCGGGCACGCCGGCCATCAGATCCCCCGAGAGGGCGATGGGTCGCAGCCGGGGCTCGCTCGAACTGCGGGGCCACACCACCAGCAGCGCCAGCATCGCCAGCGCCACCACCACCTCGAGGCGCATGGTGGGCCAGGCCCGGGGTGGCGCCAGGTGTTGCGCGGCGGCCTGCTCGAGCCGGCCGGCGCAGCGCGCACAGCGTTCGACGTGCTCGTCGAAGGTGGCCAGCGCCCGACCGGTGGTGACGAAGGCCTGCAGCTCGGCGCTCGAGACGTGGGCCATGATCACCACGCTCCTTTCAAGGCCGCGCGCAGCCGGGCGCGCACTTCGGTCAGGGTCTGGCGGAAGCGTTGCACCGACAGGCCAAGCCGGGGAGCCAGCAGCGCCGAGCTCTGCTCGGGGTGGCGCAGGTGCAGCGTGTAGACCTCGCGAGCGCGGGGAGACAGCGCGTCGAGCTGCGCACGGGCCAGCGTCGCGAGCTGCTGGGCCTCGAAGTCCGGGTCGCCACCATCGATTCCTTCCGTGCGACGTACTTGCGTGACGTGTCGAGTGGCGGGCTCTTCGTTCGCAGTGCGCGGCCGCTGGCGATCGACAGCCAGGTGGTGGTGCAACTGACGCTCGCCAGCCTGGCGCCAGTATCCCTGCCTGGCGTGGTGGTGCGGCACGAGCCGGGCGGGTTCGGGGTGCGCTTGAGCGCCCTCGAGGCCGAGCAGCGCGCGGGGCTCGAGGCCTTGCTGCGGTCGGTGCAGCCAACCGCGTCGTCGCCGTCGAGCGCCGGAGCGCCGCGAGAAGCGGTGCTGCAGACCGAGCTGGCCGAGGCGCGCGGGGCCATCGAGGCCTACGAGCAGACGCTGGCGCTGCTGCGAGAAGCCGAGATGGACGCCGTGATGCGCGCCGAGCAGGCCGAGCTCGAGCGCAGCGTGTTGGTCGTCGGCATGAAGGATCTGAGCGCGCGGGTGTCGGCGCTCGAGCAGGAGCGGGCCTCGCTGCAGACGTTGGTCGCGACCACCCAGGGCCTGCTGCAGAAGGAACGGGAACTGGTGAGGACGACGGTGACCCGCAACGAGACCGAGCGCGCGAGTCTGCGGCAGCTCGAGGCCGAGCTCGAGGCGCTGCGGCGCTCGCTGAGCAACGAAGAGCTGCAGGGCCTGCGGCGCGAAGTGCAGACGCTCGCGCAGTTGGCTGACGAGGAGCGCCTGAAGGCCCTCGCCATGCAGCGCGCGCTCGAGCGGTTCGTGTCGATGGGTGGCTCGGTTCCGGGGAGTGAGCCGGGCTGAGCGGAGAGGGTTCATTGACCTGCGTCAGCCAGGTCACCTCGTCGTCGGTGCGCGAAGCGGCGCCGGTTGGTATGCGCGGGTGATGGCCGCCGAGCTCGACCCACCAGCCTCGAGGGCGAGCGCTCGCCGCAGCGCCACCTGCGCCTCTGACCACCCCGCTCACGCCAGCGAGGCGATCGCCTGCCGCACCTCGAGCGCACTGGCGAACCGGTCCATCGGCGAGGGCGCCAGGCACCCGCGCAACACGTCACGCCACGCGCCGAAGAACGACGCGGGAATCGGGGTCGGCGACTTCACCGCCGCGCGGGTCTCGGCCGGCGTCGCGCCACGGTACGGCGGGTGCCCGCGCAACAGCTCGACGATCAACACGCCCACGCCCCACACGTCCGACGCGACGCCGCCACGCTCCCCGGCGGCCCGCTCGGGGCTCAGGTATTCCGGCTCGACCACGCACGCGCGGGTGGGCATCGAATGCGCGCCTCGCAGGTGCAGGAGCCCGGTGTCGAACAGCCGCACCGCAGGGCGATCGGTCTCTCCATGCACGTGCAGGTGCCGCGGCGCCAGACACCCATGCACCCGCCCGCGCGCGTGCATCGCATCGAGGGCCTCGCAGACCCCCACCATCCATTCCACCACCCGCTCGGGGGCGATGGGCCCCGAGAGCCGAAGCAAATCGGCCGCGGTCCACCCGGTGACGGGCTCGGAGATGACCATCAACCGCCCGTCCTTCGCCTGCACGGGCTGCCCCAGGCCGATCAATTCAGGGTGCACCGAGCCCGCGCGCGCGGTGTCGACCGCTTCGCGAAGCAACAGCGCGTCCTGCGCCAGCGCCGGTCGCGCGACCTGCACCACCACGTGCCGGCGGTCGATGCGGCCCAGCATCGCTTCGACCACCGAACCATCTGCCACTTTCTTCACCAGCTCGAGCCCGCTCACGACGCGCAGCGTACGACCTCGAGCCCATGCTCAGGAACTCACACACCCGCCGACACCACCGCTAGCCGTCCCACTCCACGAGGTAGCTGGCGCCGGGCCCGCCACCGGGCTCGAGCGACACCCGGAAGTTCTTCGCGCCGATCAACCGGCCGCCTTCCTCGAAGATGCCCTGGTAGAATTCCGGCATCTCGCTCACGTCGCTCAAGGTCAGCCGGGCCGAGCGCTCGCTGAGCGGGGTGAAGTCGGTCTTCAGGTAATTGCTGCCGGCGCTCATGCTGATGCGCAGGCGCTCGAGCGCCCGTCGGGTGCCCAGCAGCTTGAGCAACCCCACCACCGCCCCGCCCAGCACCGTCTCGTTGTACCCGCGCAGCGAGGCCACGCCGAACGAGCGCAGCGCCTCGGTCGCCGGCTGCCCGGGGAACAACTGGGGCAAGGCCGCGCGCGCCGCTCGCACCACGGTGGCCACCGGGTAGGCGGGCAGCAGTCGATCGAGGTCGATGCCCTCGCGTTTGACCAGTTCCCGCAGCGCGGGCGTCATCAACGGCCCGGGGCCGCGCACGAAGACCGACTCGACGATGTTCTGGTACCAGAGGCGTTCAGGAGGAGTCGTCACGGCAGTTCCAGGTGGGCTTTCCAGTACTCGGTGAGGAAGACGCCGTCGGGGTCGACCTTCTCGCGAACGGCCTTCCACTTCGCGAAGTCGGGGTACTGGTGGGTCAAGCGGTGGGGGCGGCTGGGGTCAGGCGTCGGCAGGAACTTGCCCCAATGCAGCCGCCACTTCAGCGGTTCGAGCAGGTTCCAGAAGTCAGGGAAGAAGGAGGTCACCGGGTCGGTCGAATTGCGAGCGTACCAGAACACGTCGACGCGGAAGACGTGCGAGCCGGTGGCGGGGTTCAAGAAGAAGCGATCGTCGCGCTTGCCCACGTACAGCTCGTACGAGAACGCACCGGTGGCCCGGTAGCACCCCTCGGCGGTGCCGTCGGCGTCGAAGTGTTGGCGCAGCAGCGCGATGGTCTTCTGCAGCACGCCGTCACCTGGCGTGAAGGGCACCCAGATCTCGGTGAACCAGGTGGTCAGCAGCAGGTCGTCCATCTGGTTGTCCATGGGCAGGCCCATGAACGAGCGATCGGCGAAGTGCTGGGTCTTCGGCAGGCCACCCGGGTTGGTCTGCACGAAGGGCGAGAGGATCTGATCGATGTACTTCGGCACCAGCGGCTCGAGCATCGCGAACAGCCGCCGCAGCACCGGCAACTGCATCACGGCCGCCAGCGTGTCGTCGGTGAGCACGGTGAGGAACTCGACCACCAGCACCCAGGCCGCGCCCAGGGTCACCGGGTCATGACGCTGACCGGAAATCAGCTCGAGCATCGCCGAGAGGAACGGGAAGGCCTCTTGCGGCCCCAGGGGGAACGAGGGGTCGATGGGCGGACCGAAGCGACTGCGCACCCACTCGGGAATGAGCGAGAAGTCGATGCCCGGCCGCTGCCGAATGCCGCGCAGGTGCGCGACGGCGCGCTCGGGCGAATCGAGGTTGCCGAGGATGGTGTAGAGGATCGACCCGGCGGCCTGCGAGAGCACCGACCACTTGGCGATTTCCTTGTACGGCTGCAACTTTCGCTCGGGGTCGAAGGGTTGCCGCGTGGCTTCCCACACCACCAGGCGATCGAAGTCCTTCTGGGGCCACCACATCAACCGCGCGTAGTCGGTGTCGACCAGGAACTGCTCGAGCGAGGGCAGCGCGGCGTCGGGCCGGTTGCCATAGAAGTCGAGCCGATCGCACTTCATGGTCTCGCTGATGCTCTCGCTGCCGACCAGGTCGAAGCGGGGGCCGACCCGAAGCGTGAGGGTGGAAATGACGCCGCACAGGCCCATGGCCACGCCGGCCGCGCGGAACTCGTCGTCGGCTGGGGTCAGGTCCTTCACCTCGCCCTGCGCGTTGATCACCCGCAGGCCCACGAGGCATTCGTGCACCGACCACTTCACGGTGCCGCCCGCCGAGCCGGTCTGCAGGAAGCCCGAGACGGTCTGGTGCGAAATGCCGCCCAGGTCGGGCAGCGCGAGGCCGTGGCGATCGAGCGTGCCGGTGAGGCTGCTTTCCCAACTGCCGTCGTGCCAGGGGCTGGGCTGCGCGACGTCACCGGGCGCGGGCTCGGGCTCGAAGCGGGTCTGCACCGCGCGGCGGGGGCTCAAGCCCACGTGGCAGCCGGCCTGCACGGTCACCAGCATCGAGCCGGGCGTGGTGGCGTCGGGGCGTGGCTCGTCGATGGCGGTGTAGCGATCGAGCACCACCGGCACCTGGTCGCCCAGGGTCGAAGGGCCCGCAAAGCGATCGGTGACGATGGCCTTCCACACCGAGTGGGTCGAGCCCATCACCCGCAGTTGAAAGCGGTTCGACTTCGCGTGACGGACCAGGGCCACCAGCTCGGCCTCGGTCGCAGGGTGGAAGCAGCCGTCTTCGGCGCGCGCGATGATGTCGGTGCTCATGGGTCAGGCCACGACCAGCCCGAAGAGCTTCTTGTACACCCACGACAGCGGAGGGAATGCGCCCAGCAGCGAACCGAGCGGGTCGAAGTAATCGCGGCAGGTGGCGACCAGCTTCTCGCCGTTGGCCTCGCACTCGGTCGCCATCTGGGTCACGAAGACCGGACCGAAGGCGAAGCGAATGTGCATTTCGTAGGTGAGCGTGAAGCGCTGCTCGTCGCCGGTGTACGCGAGGTTCTTGAAGACGAACATCTTGTACTGGCGGAAGGCGCGCCTCCAGCTCTCGGCGAAGACGTCGATGCCGCTCGAGTCGACCACCGGGCTGATGAAGTGGATGTCACGGGCGTAGACGTGGGTCAGGTCTTCGAGCGCGGCCTCGCGATCGGTGGTGACGCGGTTGAAGAACGCGATCATGCGGACCGGTAGCGGATCATTCAGGTTCATGGGTGGCCCCCTCCTCCGATTGGGTGAGGCTGGAAAGTAATGCGGGACCGGGGCGTGATGCGAGGAATCCTTCGGGGGCACTTTGCCTTTCGGTCGCCTCACGTGTTCCGCTCGGACATGCGGCGCTGGTTGCGCGGCCGACTGTCGTTCGCTGGACTGATGCGACCTCAGCGCTCGCCCAGAATCACCTGCAGCGCGCCGGGCAGCCGCTGGGCCCAGTACACCTCGTTGTGGCTGGCGCCGGTCTGCACGACGTGACGGAAGTTCTGACCGTCGACGTAGCCGACGGCGAGGTACGCGGCGGCGAGCAGGTCGGTGTCGGCCTGATCATCGGCGGTGCCCTGCCCCGAGTCGACGTAGACGATCAGCGGCCGCGTCGGGGCGGCCATGGTCATGGCGTTCACGTCGCCGACGATCACGTCGTTGTTCCACCAGCTCGACGGAGACAATTCAGCCAGCAGCCCGAAGACCTGCGGGTACTTCAGGCCGGCCCAGGCGGTGACGAGGCCTCCGAGCGAGCTGCCGGCGAGCGCGGTGGCGTGCACGTCGGGCCGGGTGCGGAGCTGGCCGTCGATGCGGGGCTTGAGTTCCTGCACCAGCAACTGCAGGTAGCGATCGGCGCCGCCGCCGCCGGCCGTGGTGGGGTCGGTGGTCGGGGTGTACTCGAAGATGCGCGCCGAGGTGTTGGCCACGCCGATCACGATCGCTTCGGGGAAGGTGCGGCATTCGCCCGAGGGGCAGTCGCCGTCGCCGGTGCAGGTCGTCGGCGCGGCGCCCAGCGGCTGCGCAGCCCAGCCCACCTGACCGCCCGACGAGCAGGTGCCCGACTCGGCGGCGGCGTCGAAGGTGGTGTCGACCTTCCACGTCGCACCGAAGGCCAACTGCGGCAGCGCGTCCCACAGGTTCTGACCGTCGTGCATGTAGACCACGGGGTACGTGGCCTCGGTGTTCTCGGCGTAGCTCGCCGGAAGGTAGGCGTAGATCGCGCGATCGTTGCCCAACACCGTGGAATGGAAGGTGGCGATCAGCGTCTGCACCTGGCCGGCGGTGGCGGTGAAGTGCGGG
>CAIWFK010000793.1 GCA_903911905.1 uncultured Myxococcales bacterium | reverse complement strand
GTTTCGACACGACACCAGGTCCAGCCGGGTGAAGGGCGGGTCTCGCGCCACGTTGTGGGGCGCGAAGATCACGTGGCGCCGCAGCTCGCGCTCGATTTCCCACTGGTCGCCCGCGCGGGTGAAGAAGCGCGCGCGGCGAGCTTCACTCACGTCGGCCAGATCGCCGTCCGAATACAGGCCCAGCGCGGCGACCTCGAGCGCCTGGTTGTCGACGTCGGTGGCGAAGATCTTGAACCCGCCCCGGGGCGCCAGCTCGGTCAGCAGCATGCCCAGCGAATAGACTTCCTGGCCCGTGGAACACCCCGCGACCCACACCCGCACCTGCTCGGGCCCTGCGCGCTCGACCAGCGGCTTGAGCCACGAGCTCTCGAGCGCGCCGAAGACCTCGGTGTCGCGGAAGAACTGGGTGACGTTGATCAGCAGCTCCCTCGAGAGCGCCAGCACTTCGTTCGGGTCGAGCTCGAGCCGTCGCGCATATTCCGACAACGACGGCACCGCGAGGGTGGCCATGCGCCGGGCGATGCGGCGCAGCACGGTCGCCGGCTTGTATTCGGCGAAGTCGATGCCCGAGGCGCTCAGCAGCCGCTGTTCGATGGCTTGAACCGACGCTTCGTCCGTACCCCAGGCCAGCAGCTCACGTTGTGCGATCCCGTGATGCTGAATCGAGAGCAGTTCCTGGCCCATCGCGTCCGGCGCGGCGATCACGTCGACCAGCCCCGTCGAGATCGCCGCCAACGGCATGCCGTCGAAGCGCGCCGTCGTCGGGTCTTGCGCCAACAGGAAGCCGCCGTGTTGCTTGATGCTCTCGAGCCCGATGCGGCCGTCGCTGCCCGTGCCCGAAAGCACGACCCCCGCCGCCCGATCTCCGTAGGCCTCGGCCAGCGAGGTGAGCAGCAGGTTGATCGGCAGGTTTGGCGCGTGCCCACTCGTGCGCTCGCGGAAACGGAGTCGCCCGCCTTCCACCACCAGGTTCGAGTGCGGCGGCACCATCGCCACGGTGCGCGGCAACAATTCCTGACCGTCGACCGCTTCGCGCACCGGCATCGAGGTGTGCTTGGCCAACAGGTCTGCCATCATGCTTTTGTGGTCGGGTGAGAGGTGCTGCACCACCACGAAGGACGCGTCGAGCTCGTTCGGAATGCCGCCGAAGAAGCGCTCGAGCGCTTCCAGACCACCCGCTGACGCACCAACACCGACCAACAGCGTCTCTTTGAGTGCCACCCGGTTCCACCCCCGGGGAGGCATCTTGACCCATGTCAACCTGCCGTTTGGATGGGTATTCGAAGACCCACCGCGCAAACCTGCGTCAGCCGCGCACGGCGCCGACGAGCGCTGGCACCGCGACCTCGACGCGGAGCACGCGCGGCCCAATCGTCACCGGCGTGAAGCCGTTGGCGGCGAGCAGGTCGACTTCGTATGGAATCCACCCGCCGTCGGGGCCGATGGCCAGCACCACCCGCTCGGTCGTCGGCCTCAGCGCCTGGGCCGCGGTGGGGTGGGGTACCAGGCGCACCTTCGCGTCGGTCCAGCTCGCCAGCTCGTCTTCAACGAAGGGCTTGAAGCGCTCGCGCACCTCGATGGTCGGCGCCACCGTGTCCATGGCCTGCTCGAGCCCCAGGTCCACCAGCTCGTCCAGGAAGGCCTTCGCCAGCACCTTCGAGTCGAAGTAGCTCTTCTCGACCCGGGTCGCGTTGACCAGCACCACCCGGTCCACGCCGAGTGACGCGATGGCGGGAATGACCCGCTTGAGTGCCTTCGGCCGGGGAATGGCCAGCACCAGGTCGATGCGCGCGCGGGGCGGTGGCGGGTGATCGAGGGTGACCTGCAACTGCAGCCCCTCGGCGGTCTGCTCGACGACGGTGGCGCTGCCGAGTCGGCCCCCGCGCACGCCGACCCGAAGCGTCTGCCCGCTCTGCACGCGCAAGACCTCCCTGGCGTGGGTGTGTCGCCGGCCGGTCAAGCGCGCCGCGCCCGTGGAGTCGATTTCGTCTTCGCCCAGCAGCAGCAGGTTCACGGGAGCGCGACGTTACTTTCAGTCGCTCAAAAGGTCGCCAGTGGAAGCATCGGCACCTCGACTCTCGAGGGGGCAGCGGGCGGCGAGAGGGTGCTGGCGACCAGGGCCTCGCGCTCGGCTCTCAGCGCGGCGAGCTCCCGGCGTCGTCCCGCGTCCGACACCGCAGCACAGACCAGGACCGTGGCGCCCACCGCAGTGACCGCGCCCAGCGCGATCCACCCCCAGACGGGAATGATGGAGAAGACGGCGAGCCAGGTCGCGCCGAGCAGCGCCGAGAACCCGCTCTCGCCGGCGCCGAACCCGACCAGGACCAGGGCGTCGAGGAACGACATGGCGGCGGCGAGGACGACGCCGATGGAAGGCAGTGCCACCCCGGCCGAGACGGCCACGATCGACGTGGTGAGCAGCGCCGTCGTGCCTGGCGCGCGGTCGAGCGCCTTGATTCGTCGGTCGAGCGATTCCAGGTGCGCGACTTCTCCTTCGGTCATCAGGCGGGCGGCGCGTTCGCTCTGCGCGTCGGTCAGCAGTCGGGCCGAACGGTCGGCAGACCTCGCGGCGTATGCCGGGCCCGAAGCGGCGAGGGTTGCGAGGGCGAGCGTGGCGAAGAGGGTGGTGCGCATGGAGTGTTCCTTTTTCGACGTGCGAGGCGTGCTTTCGACGGGCCTGGAAGTACCGCTGGGCAGGGGTGCCGAGAATTCGCGTTCAGGGTTCGACCTGACTTCGGCAAGCACCTGAATCGACAGAGAGATTCGCCGGTCCCAGCCGCCCGCCCCCTTCGGCACTCAGGTTTCGGGCTTCGCTTGCGTGAAGGTCAGCGAGCGGGCAAACGACCTTCCCGACCGTGACCGAAGCCCCCGACGCCTTCCGAGATGTGTGCTGGCGCTGCCGCCGCCCGAAGCGCGTGTGCTGGTGCGGCGATCTGCGGCCGGTCGACAGCCAGACCCACGTGGTCTTCATTCAGCACCCGCGCGAGACCAAGGTCCCCATCTCCACGTGCCGAATGGCGCACCTGTCGCTGCCCAACTCCGAGCTCCACATCGGGCTCTCTGCAGTCGGCAACCCCCGGCTCGAGGAACTGTGCGCCAGCGGTGAGGTCGCGGTGCTCTTCCCCTCGGACGGCGCCACCGACGTCGCGTCGCTCGAGCGGCCGCCGAAGAACCTGGTGGTGGTCGACGGCACCTGGTCGAACGCCAAGAAGGTGGTCGAGAAGTGCCCGTTGCTCTCGAAGCTGCCGCGCCTGTCGTTCCAGCCCGAGAAGCCTGGCAATTACCGCATTCGCAAGGAGCCCGAGGCCCACTGCCTGTCGACCATCGAGGCGGTGACCTACGTGCTCGAGTCGCTCGAGAAGTCGCCCGGCCGCTTCGTGCCCATGCTCTCGGTGTTCGATGCCATGGTCGAGCGGCAGCTCGCGCACATCGGCACCACCGGCCAGACCCGTCACTCCTTCACCCGGCGCCGCAACAGCGTGCCCTTCGACCCCACCGCCGAGCTGCGCGCCGACCCGGCGCGCGTGGTGATCGTCTTCGGCGAGGCCAACGCCTGGCCGCTCGATGCGCCGAATCGTCCGCAGGGCGACGAGACCGAGCTGGTGCAGTTGGTCGCCGAACGCGTGGCCACCGGCGAGCGCTTCGCGTCGATGATGCAGCCCCTGCGTCCGCTGGGGCCGACCGTCGCCTTCCACCTCGACGTGAAGGACGACGAGCTGCTCGCCGCGCCCGCGCGCGCCGACGTCATCGCCCGTTGGAAGACCTTCGTGCGCCCCGATGATCTGCTGGTCGGCTGGGGGTCGTTCTGCCGCGCCCTGCTCGAGGCCGAGGGCGTCGCGCCCGCGAATTTCCTCAACCTGCGCGGCGTGCTGGCCCAGTTGCTCGACGAGCGGCCAGGCAGCGTCGAAGCGCGCGCAGTGGCCAGGGGCGTCAGCTTGTCGGCGGGTCGAGGGCGAGCCATTCGACGGCTCGAGGCCCTGGGCGAAGTGACCCGGGCGGTGCTCGACGGCCGTCTGCGCCGGAAAGAAAAAGTGTATGAATTCGGGCGGTCTGCCCCGGCACCAACCGCCACCGCCAGTGGTTTCAAGGAGACGTGATGACTGAGAAGATCGCCGTGATTGGTCTGGGGTACGTCGGCCTCCCCGTCGCCCTGGGCTTTGCGAAGAAGTTCCCCGGCACCGTGGGCTTCGACATCAACGCCACCAAGGTCGCCCAGTTGAGCAGCGGCGTCGACGTCACCGGCGAGGTCTCGAGCGACGAGCTCAAGGCCACCACGCTGAAGATGACCGCGACCCTCGAAGACCTGAAGGGCTGCACCTTCTTCGTGGTCGCGGTGCCCACCCCGGTCGACGTCGACAACCGCCCCGACCTCACCCCGGTGGTGAAGGCCAGCGAGACGGTCGGCAAGGTGCTGCAGAAGGGCGGGGTGGTGGTCTACGAATCGACCGTCTACCCGGGCGTCACCGAAGAGATCTGCGGGCCCATTCTGGCCAAGGTCTCGGGCCTGAAGCACGGCCCCGACTTCAAGCTGGGCTATTCGCCCGAGCGCATCAACCCCGGCGACAAGCTGCACACGCTCGAGCGCATCGTGAAGGTCGTCTCGGGTGAAGACGAGGCCACCCTCGAGCGCGTCGCCGCCGCCTACGGTGCGATCATCGACGCCGGCGTCTTCCGCGCCACCAGCCTGAAGGTGGCCGAGGCCGCCAAGGTCATCGAGAACACCCAGCGTGACCTCAACATCGCGCTGATGAACGAGCTGGCGCTCATCTTCGACCGCATGGGCATTCGCACCCGCGACGTGCTCGCGGCGGCCGGCACCAAGTGGAACTTCCTCAAGTTCACGCCCGGCCTGGTCGGCGGTCACTGCATCGGCGTCGACCCGTACTACCTGACCACCAAGGCCGAGCAGCTTGGCTACCAGCCGCAGGTCATTCTCGCCGGTCGCCGCATCAACAACTCCATCGGGCCCTACGTCGCGCAGCGCACGGTCAAGCTGCTGGTGCACGCCAACATTCCGGTGAAGGGCGCGCGGGTCGGTGTGCTCGGCCTGACCTTCAAGGAAAACGTGGCCGACATTCGCAACTCGAAGGTCCCCGACATCATCCACGAGCTGAAGGAATTCGGCATCGAGGGCAAGCTGCACGACCCCTACGCCGACCCCGCCGAGACGAAGCACGAGTACGGACTGGGCCTGACGCCCCTCGACGAGCTGAAGGACCTCGACGCGCTCATTCTCGCGGTCTCGCACAAGCAGTTCGTCGACCAGCCCATCTCGTTCCTGATCGATCGCCTCAAGCCGGGCGGGGTGCTGGTCGACGTGAAGAGCGCCGTCGACCCCTCGAAGATTCCCGCGGGCCGCGTCAGCTACTGGTCGCTCTGATGTGGGACCTGCGCGAGCGGCTGGGCCTGGCGCGCCGGCGATGGCTGGTGACGGGCGGGGCGGGCTTCATCGGCTCGAACCTGCTCGAGACGTTGCTGCGTGAAGGGCAGCTCGTCACCGTGCTCGACAACTTCTCGACCGGTCATCGGCGCAACCTCGACGAAGCGGTGGCGAAGGCCGGCGGCGACGCCAGGTCGCGCTTCACGCTGGTCGAAGGCGACGTCGCGGTGCTGGCGGACTGCCAGAAGGCGGTGGCGGGGGCCGACTACGTGCTTCACCAGGCCGCGCTGGGGTCGGTGCCGCGCAGCCTCGCCGACCCGTTGACCTCGCACCGCTCGAACGTCGACGGCTTCATCACCATGCTGGTCGCCGCGCGCGACGCGAAGGTGAAGCGCTTCATCTTCGCCTCGTCGAGCTCGGTGTACGGCGATCACCCCACGCTGCCCAAGGTCGAGGCCGAGGTCGGGCGGGTGTTGAGCCCCTACGCCGCCACCAAGCACATCAACGAGGTGTACGCGGGCGTCTTCCAACGCTCCTACGGCCTCGAGACGGTGGGCCTGCGCTACTTCAACGTCTTCGGCCCCCGGCAGGACCCCGAGGGCGCCTATGCCGCCGTCATTCCCCGGTGGATGATGGCGCTGGCTCGCGGCCAGCCGTGCGAGATCAACGGCGACGGCTCGACCAGCCGCGACTTCTGCTTCGTGGCCAACGCGGTGCAGGCCAACCTGCGCGCGGCGCTCTCGACCGCGCCCGATGCGACCGACACCGTCTACAACGTGGCGGTGGGCCAGAAGACCTCGTTGCTCGAACTGCACGCGATGATCCGCGCGCGCATCGCGAAGACCCGCCCCGAGGTCGCGTCGCTCGAGCCGCGGTTCCAGCCCTTCCGCGCCGGCGACATCAAGGACTCGCTGGCCAACATCGACCGCGCGAAGACCCGGCTGGGCTATTCGCCCACGCACACCATCGCGCAGGGGCTCGACGAGACCGTGGCCTCGTACCTGGAGCGGGCATGAAGATCGTGGTGACTGGCGGCGCGGGGTTCATCGCCTCGCAGGTGGTCGATGCCTACGTGGCGTCGGGGCACGAGGTGTTGGTGGTCGACGACCTGTCGAGCGGCGTGCGGGCCAACGTCAACACCCACGCGACGCTCCTGACCGAAGACATTCGCAGCGAGCGCGCGGCCAACGTGGTGCGCGAGTTCAAGCCCGAGGCGCTCAACCTGCACGCCGCGCAGATCGACGTGCGGCGTTCGGTGACCGAGCCCCGGCGCGATCTCGACACCAACGTCGGTGGGCTGCTCAACCTGCTCGATGCGGCGCGGTCGGGCGGGGCGTTGCGGCGGGTGGTGTACGCGGCCAGCGGCGGGTCGATGTACGGCGACACGTCGGTGATTCCCACCCCCGAGACCGAGCCGCCCGCGCCGGTCAGCCCCTACGGCGCTTCGAAGTTCACCTGCGAGCTGTACCTGTCGACCTGGCGTGCGCTCCACGGGCTGCACTACGTGGCGCTGCGCTATTCGAACGTCTACGGCCCCCGGCAGAACCCGCATGGCGAGGCCGGCGTGGTGGCGATCTTCGCCGAGCGGCTGCTCTCGGGGAAGTCGTGCACCATCTACGGTGATGGCGGGCAGACCCGCGACTTCGTCTTCTCGGCAGACGTGGTGAAGGCCAACGTGAAGGCGCTCGACACGGCCTTCTGTGGTGGCGTCAACGTCGCCACCGGCGTCGAGAGCACCGTGACGCGGGTGTACGAGGTGCTGGCGAAGGCGGTGGGCGTGACGACGCCCGCGAACTTCGAGCCTCCGCGCGCCGGAGAGCAGCGGCGCAGCGTCCTGTCGAACGCGAAGGCGAAGGCCGAGCTGGGCTGGGCACCGACGTACGATCTCGAGCGCGGCCTGGCGGCGACCATCGACTGGTACCGCTCGCGCTGACCTGCCCGGCGTGGGACTGACTGCGAGGTCGACAGCCGGCTTCGGAGGACCGTCGGAGCCTGTCCCTCGAGGGGGGACGCCACCTGCCCGAGCTCCCTCGGAACCGCGCCACCTCGTCGTGGCCCTGCTAGAACCCCCGGCCATGCGTTTTTCCCTCGCGCTCGTTCTGCTGGCCACGACCCCCGTCCTCGCCGTCGAACCCTGCGAAGCGCCGCGCCTGCGCGACACCGCCCCCCTGGCGACTGCCAGCGCCCAGGACAAGATCCTCGCGAACGCCTTCACCAACGCCGCCACCGCCTGCGTCGAGCGCGGCGACGCCTGCGATCACGCGCGGGTCGAATGCCAGGGCCTGCTCACGGCGCTGCTCCAGAAACAGACCGGCTTCGACGAAGGCGTCTGGCTGCGCGATCTGCTGCTCCCGTATCTCGGTCAGCAGTACCCCCTCACCCGCACCTTCGCGCAGATCGTCCTGGCGCCCGACGCGTCGTGCAACGTCGACGTCGCCACGCTCAAGGATGCCGCGGGCCGGCGCACCGCCCAGGCCGCGCGCCGCGACGCGCTGCTGCAGGAATACCAGCTCTACGTGAAGTGGGCGGGCGGGGCGCTGCAGAAGTGCCGTGAACGCGTGGCCGGTGACGACGCCAAGTCGGCCGCGGCGCGGGCCGAGTCCGAGCGCCTGGCCGCTGCCGCTGCGGCCACCTCGGCCAGTGAGCTGGCGAAGAAGCAGGCCGAAGAAGCCGCCCGCAAGAAGGCCGAAGAAGACGCCCTGCGCCTGAAGACCGCGCAAGAGGTCGCCGCTCGTGCCCAGGCCGACGCCGAGGCCCGCGCCGCCCAGGAACGCGCGGCCGCCGCCGCTGCCGCGCAGAAGGCCCAGCTCGACGCCGCCGCGGCCAACCAGAAGGCGGTACTCGAGGCCGAACAGCGCACCCGCCAGGCGCAGCTCGACGGCGAGGCCCGAATGCGCGCCGAGCGCGAGGCCGAGAAGAAGGACGCCGAGGCCAGGGCCCGACAGGCCGAAGAAGAACGGCTGGTGCGCGAGCGCGGCACCCGGGTCACCCAGCTCAAGCAGCAGAAGGAGCAGATGCTCGCCGACGCCGAGGCGGCCTACAAACGCGCCCTGGCCGAGGAAGACGTGAAGAAGCAGGCCGCGGTCGACGCCGTCGCGCAGAACCCCGCCGTGGCCCAGGCGGCCGTGGCGCAGGCGGCGCAGGCCACCCAGGCGCGCCTCGACGCCGAGAAGACGCTCGAGCTGACCCGGGTGAAGGCCGAGCGCCTGGAAATCGACGACAGCTTCGAGCGCGCGCGCGGTCACGTGGCGCTGCTCGCCGGCGGTGGAGCCATCGCCTTCGGCAACGCTCCGGTCGGCGCGGCCGGCGGCATGCTCACCGCCCACTTCGGCTTCTGGCAGCAGGCGCCGGTCAGCGGCATGGCCTCGGGCTTCGAGCTGGGCATCGAGGCGCGCTATTTCCAGGGGCTCGGTTCGCCGACGGCGCCGCGCGAAATCGAGGGCCACGTCACCGCGCGGTACTTCATCGGCCCGCTCGGCCTGGGCGCGGTCGGCGAGTTTCGCAACTTCGACGCCAGCTTCGGCGTGCG
>CAIWFK010000792.1 GCA_903911905.1 uncultured Myxococcales bacterium | reverse complement strand
GGGCGTTGTCCTCGTCTATGAATACGACCTGTTCGTGATCAAGCGTTTATTTGACCCGATGCAGGGTGAGACAGTATTGATACATCTGGCTTTGCCCAAAGGGGTCGCGCGCTCTCGCAGTACCTCAAGGTGCAGCAGCTCGATCCCGCGTATCGCGAGGTGGGCGATCACGTCGAACGGTTGAGCGCGGTGACGAGCCCGGAGGACGACGCACCTCCACCGCCGCCGCGATCGGGTGGCGGTGGCGGCGGGGGCAAGCCCGGCGTCCGGAAGGTCGGCTTCGTCTAGATGAGCTACCTCGAGTTCTTCGGTCTCAACTCGGAGCCCTTCAGCAACGCGCCGGTCGCCCGGTTCTATTACAACGCCCCCCAGCACCAGCAGGCGCTGACCCGACTGCTGTACGCGGCGAGCTCGATGAAGGGGCTGGCGGTCCTGGTCGGTGAAATCGGCGCGGGCAAGACCACGCTCGCCCGCCGCCTGCTCGATTCGCTGCCCGAGGAAGAATACGAAGCGGCGCTGCTGGTCATCATTCACTCGGGCATCACGGCCAGCTGGTTGTTGCGGCGCATCGCCCTGCAGTTGGGGGTCGAGAGCCCGGCGCAGGAAAAGCTGGCACTGCTCAGCCAGCTCTACCAGCGGCTGCTGCAGATCTACGAGCAGGGTCGCAAGGCCGTGGTGCTGATCGACGAAGCGCAGATGCTCGAGACCCGCGAGCTGATGGAGGAGTTTCGCGGGCTGCTCAACCTCGAGGTGCCCGAGCGCAAGCTGATCAGCTTCGTCTTCTTCGGACTGCCCGAGATCGAGAAGAACCTGAAGCTCGACGCACCGCTCGCGCAGCGGGTGGCGATGCGCTACCGGCTCGAGCCCTTCAGCTCGGAGTCGACCGAGGCCTACGTGAAGCACCGGCTGCGCCTGGCCGGCAGCCCGCGAATGCCCTTCACCCCCGAAGCCATCGCCGCCGTACACCGCCGCTCGGCGGGGACGCCCCGGGTCATCAACACCATCTGCGACAACGCGCTGTTCGAGGCCTTCCTGGCGCGCACGCCCGACATTCGGGGCGCGGTCATCGAAGCCATCGCCGACAACCTGGGCCTCGAGACCGGCGCGTCGACGCCCGTCGAAGTGGTGGCGCCCGCGGTGCTTCCGGTCGCCCCGCAGCCGCCCGCAGTCGTCGCGGGAGCGGCCGCGGTTCGCCCCCCCGTGCCGCCACCGGTCAACCGTCGTGAGCCGGTCGCGGTGGGCCCCGAAGGCGAATCGGTGGGGCCCCCGCCGCCGATGGTGGCGCCGGTGCGGCCGGTGTCGAGCAGCTCGTCGGTTCGGGCCGTCGCGCCCGCAGCGAGCACCCCGTCGACCGTTCGCACTTCGGCGCCTCCGGCTCCCATCTCGTCGGGTGCGGTGACCGCGCCTGGTGGCAGCAGGCCGGCCCCGCTCGCGCCGCCCCCCGCGCCGCTGCCCGCGCCGCCCACCGTGGCGCCGGTCTCGTCGCCCTCGTCGCCGAATGCGCCGGTGGCTTCGGCTCCCCTGCCTTCCGCACCTGCACCGGGGCAGTCGGTGTCGGACGCCCTGGCCAGCGCGGTCGACGGCCCCGCGCCCGTGCCCGCTCCCTCGGCGCCCCGCGCGAACGTCGACCTGGCCGAAATCGACAAGTACCTCGAAGGCCTCGGTAAGCTCTAAACGCCAAGAATTCGTCAGGAATTGGGGCGGTCGCGCGCTGGCCGGCCACCTGATCCTGTGGTCGACTGATCGACTTGAAGGCTCTGGGGCGACCCACCGTCTGAAGCGTTCGGCGCGAGGTGCGCCGAAGGCCCGGTCGTGGAGGCCCCACGAAGTGCAGGTCGAGGACGTGTGAAGGCTCGGACGAATCGCTGGCGACAGGCTGCCTGGGTGCTGGTGCTGGGGCTCTTCGCCCTCGCGCTGGCGCTGCGCACCGAGCGTGCGGGCGAGTTCGTCTGCAGCCAGTTGCGCACCCGCCTGCCCGCGGCCATCGGCGCCGAGGTGTCGATTTCCCGCTGTGCCATCGACCCGCTGACCCTGACCGTCACCGCCCAGAAGGTGGTGGTGCGCGCGGTGGGCGAGCCCGAGCCGATGGTGTCGGCCGACGAGGCGACGGTCTCGCTGCGGGGGCTCTTCTTCGGCGGCGTGGCGCTGCAGGACGTGCGTTTCGTGCGCCCGCAGATCGACCTCACCCTGCCGCCACCAGCGCCGGTCGTCGCCGGCGCGCCAGTGCCCACCCGGGGCTGCGTGCTCGACCCGCTGCGCCGGGTTCGGGTGGCCAGGCTGGCCATCGACGACGCGCGGCTGCGGCTGCGGCAGGGCGACCGCGAGCTGGTGCTCGAGGGCGTGTCGGTTCAGGCCTCGCTGGGCCGGCGAGATGGTGACGTCAACGCCTTCGCGCGCTCGGGCTCGGTGCGGCTCGATGCCGAGCGCCAGGTGCGGCTGGGGCGGCTGACGCTCGACGGCACCCTCGACCTGAGCGGGGCGCAGCTCGAGGTGCAGCGGCTCGAGGCCAACGTCGAGGGGCTCTCGGTGACGCTCTCGGGTCAGCTCGAAGATCTGTGCGGCGCGGCGCCCCAGGTCTCGGCCTCGGGCCAGGTCTTCGTGCCCTTCGAGGCGTTGGCGCACCTGGTGCCATCGCTGCCGACGCCCTCCGGGCAGGTCTGGAGCCGGGTCAGCGTGGCGGGGCGACTCGACGCGCTGTCGGTGCGGGCCGACCTGCAGGCCACCCAGGTGAAGCTGGGGGCCTTCACGCCCGGCGACTTCTCGGCGCGGCTGGTGCTCACCGATCGACGCCTGGTGCTCGAGGACTTCACGACGAAGTCGG
>CAIWFK010000791.1 GCA_903911905.1 uncultured Myxococcales bacterium | reverse complement strand
GCGGCACCGGCCCCCGCAGCGGCGGGCGCCGCGGGCAAGGGAGGGGGCAACACGACCTGGGCGAACGCCGCGTCGGCCTCCGCTCCGTCGACCACGTCCTTGCCCCACAATTCCTTGGGGAAGACCATGCGCACGCCGGGCAGGCGGCCGGGGTAGACGTAGTTCTGCCCGTCGGTCGAGACCTGCACCGCACCGGCGATGATGCCGTTGTCGAGGAGCAGCTCGATGCTGGTGGGGGTCAACGGCCCGTAGACGCGGGCTTTGTCCGTGCGGACCCACAGCTGAAGGACCTGTGCTTCTTCACTCATGCGGACGGCCCTTGAGGCTAGCTGTGTTGCGGGCACCCGGTCGAGGTTTCTGCGGGTGCACGATCAGTTTGAGGGCGAAGGATGTGGTGGAGACGCCTCAAGGGATGGCGGCGAGGGCGTGACGACGCGTGCCGTGGCAAGCCCCTCGCTCGAACCCGCACCATCGATGTGGGTCTTCTCCGCGCCTTCTCAAAAATCTCAACCCGGGCGTTCACCCGTTTTCTGCTTTGGTCAGGTGCGGCGTGCGCCAACTGGTGCACAATGCGCGGTGATGAGAGCGCTGCTGCTGCTGTTGGGTTTCGCCACGGGCTGCGCTTCGATTTCGAGCGTTCAGTCGGCCGACACCCTGGGCAAGGGCAACGTGCAGGGCGCGGTGGAACCGGGCCTGTGGGGCGGCACCTCGTCGCGCTCGGGCGTGCAGGTCATTCCCCACGTCGACGGCGCGGTGCGCTTCGGGGTCACCGACCGGGTCGACCTGGGCGTCCGGGCCGGCATGTCGTTCCTCGAATTCCAGACCAAGTTCCTGCTCACCGAGCCCGCCAACCCGCGCCTCGCCATGTCGTTGGCGCCGAGCGTGGGCGGCATCTTCTCGTCGGGGGGCAACACGCAGGAAGGCATCTTCGACGTCGCGGTGCCGCTGCTGGTCGGCTTCAAGCTGGCGGGGGGGCACCAACTGATCCTCGGGCCGCGCGTGCAGGCCTTCGTCATCGTGGCCAACGGCCTGGCCACGCCCATCGTGGCGCCCGGCAGCAGCGTGGGGTTCCTCTGGCAGGTCAGCGACAACTTCGGGCTGTTGCCCGAGTTCGCAGTGCTGGTGCCGGTGGTCGGCGGGGCCACCTCGGGCCGCCTGCTGTTCCAGGGGCTCGACACCGGCGCGGCCTTCGTTCAGTTCAAGCTGGGCCTGCTCTTCGGTCGGCCGCGCGGCGTCGAGCCACGGCGCGCCCCGACGGGCCCACCGCCGCCACCGCTCCCGCCCCCCGAGACGGGCGAGCCGCCGCCCAGTCTCTGAAGCTCAGTGGCAGTAGTTGCAGGTCGACTGGCTCATGTTGCCGGTCGTGTGGTGGAAGGCCCACTTCGTCTGCAGCGTCGCGTTGCTGGTCGAGGTGGTCGCCACGCCACTGGGCTTGGAATGACATTCCTTGCAGTCGGTGGCGTAGAAGTGCTTGGTCGACGAGATGTTGCGCGAGCTGCCGCCCTTGTTGGCGGGCACCGACACGACGCCGTACGGGCGGGTGTCGCCCAGCACGCCGGTCAGCGTGGTGTTGCCGTTGTAGGGCGTACCCACCAGGTCGCTGCCCATTTCATGGCAGGCGTTGCAGTTCGAGCCGATGAGCGACGACGCGTGGTCGTACCCGATGGCGTGACGCCCGCCGCCCGCGCTGGCGTGGCACACCGTGCAGGCCTGCGAGCCGACCGTCGGGTGCGGCAGGTTCGCGATGCCGGTCTGGGTGCTCGAGGTGCCGGTGATGGTGAAGCCGCCCACCGAGATGGTCGCCGGAGCGCCACCCGCCGCGCCCAGCCAGTTGGGCGTGGTGGTACTGGTTCCCGGGTACGAATGGCACGAACTGCAGTCGGTGCTGCCCGAGGTGGCCATGAAGGCCGAGTGGTCGGGCGTGAAGCCCGAGCCGGGCCTGACGTTCAGGTGGCAGTTGCTGCAGCGGCCGGTGGTGGTGTTGATGACCAGCGGGCTGGCGGCAGTGAAGTTCTTGTGGAAGCTGGCCTGCTGCCATTCCTTGCCCTGAATGCTGGCGGTCGAGCTGGCGCCCTTCTGGGTGTGGCAGAAGTTGCAGTCGTGGCCGGTGGCGTTGACGTCGGCGTGGGTGATCTGGTCCTTCAGGCCCGCGCCGGTGCTGGCGGTGGTGGTGGTGCTCGAGCTGGTCAGCCCCGAGGGCAGGTTGTTGCCGGTGCCGGGCGTCGTGCCCACGCCGTGGCAGGTGTTGCAGGCGGTGGGGTTGGCGACCGCGGCGTGGAACGAGTCACCCTTCGACCAGGCGGTGATGGTGGCGGTGGCCTTGTGGCAGACCGCGCAGTCCTTGCCCGCCACGTCGGTGACGGCATGGCTCATCCACTGGTTGCCGTTGGTGGCGGTGGCGCCGCCGGTGAGCGAGGCGATGAGCGAGCTCTGGGTCAGGCCCGAGGGCGCGCCGCCCGAGTGGCAGTCGAGGCAGCCGACGGGCTGCGAGGCCGCCAGCGACGAGTGCAGCGCGCCGGGAATCCACTCGTTGCTCGCAGGCGTGCCGCCCGCCGCGGCCTTGCCGAGCGCCGAGGCGTGGCAGGTGTCGCAGGTCTGACGGGTCGCCGACGAGGTGAGCTGCGCGCTGCCGTGCTTCATCGCGTAGCTCGCGCCGCTGGTGACGTTGGCGGTGGCGTCGGTCGACAGGCGGTAGTGGCAGCCCAGGCACTCACCGGGCTGGGCGCCCGAGGGCAGGTTCGAGTGGAACTTGCCGTCGGTCCAGGTCACGCCGGCGGGCTGCGCCTTCGCGTGGCAGCTCGAGCAGTCGAGGGTGGCGAGCGAGGTGCCGTTGCTCAAGGTGGCCGAGTGGTTCATCGGAGCGAGCACCGCAGCGGCGACCGCAGCGTTCGATTCTTCGATGATGAGGTCGGGCCGCATCGCCGCGTGGCAGTCGGTGCACTGCGCGCGCGGCTGCCCCAGCGCGGTGATGGCGGCGCTGGGCGTGGCGCGGTAGCTGTTGATGGCCTGGTGGAAGGTGCCGCCCACGTACTGGGTCACCACGCCGTTGGTGTTGGTGTGGCAGTGCCAGCAGGTGCCGGCGTTGTAGGCGGCCCCCGCGCCCGGCGCCATCTCGGTGGGAATGGCGCTCGAGGTGTGGAGCATGGCGTTGGCGTAGGTCGTGTTCTGCGAGGTGATGCCGGTGACCGGCGCGGTGGCGCTCGCGCGCTGCAGCGCCCACGTCTTGACGGTGATGGACTGGTTGGTGGCCGTCACCAGCGAAGAGCCCGGGTATTCCTGCCCGCCGCGCCAATCGCTGCCCGGAATGGGCGTGGCCGCGACGAACGAGCCACGGGTGACGGTGGCCTGGTGGCAGCCCCAGCAGTCGCCGGTGCCGTTGAGCGTGTGGCTGAAGGTGCCGCCGTCACCGAGCGAGACGCCCGCCGCGGGCCGCTGCGTGGTGTGGCATTCGCTGCAGCTCTTGAGCGTGGTCTGGTCGTGGCTGAAGTGCGCGCCCGCCCACGCGCCCGAACCGGCCGAAGTGGCGTGGCACAGGGCGCAGTCTTCGCCGCCGCCGTGGGTGAAGCCGCTGCCGCCGACGTAGTCGAAGGGCGAACCGGTGTAGCCGGGCTGCGACCAGGTCGAGGGCGCGTTGACGGTGGTGGTGGGCCGTTCCTGCTCGTGGCAACTGGCGCAGGCCGCGGGCGCGGCGACGCCCGGCACGTGGAAGCGGCCGCCCGACCAGACGGTGTTCGAGCTGTGGCAGGTCACGCAGTCGCCCAGCGCATTGGGGCTGGAGTGGTCGAATGACAGGCCGTTGGGCAGCGCGGCGGGCGGGGTCGAGGTCGAGCTGAGCAGCCCCGAGGGGCGGCTGTTGGCGTGGCAGTCGAGGCACGAGCCGACCGGCATGTTCAGCGCCGCCAGCGAGGCGTGGAAGCGCGGCGAAGGGCCCTGCGACGAGACGGTCGCCCAGGTGGTGTGCGAGCCGCCGTCGGGCTGCACGGGCGTGGTGTGGCAGACGCCGCATTCCGAGGGCACCAGGGTGGTGGTGGTGGGCGCCCAGGTGCCGTTGGTGTTGGCCCAGGCCACCGCTTCGTGGCGCATCTCACCGGTCGAGGGCGTGCGTGCGGGGCTGGTGGCCTGAGGGCCGACGAACCCCCTGGGGCGCGTTCGGGTGTGGCACTCGGCGCAGACGATGGGCTGACGCGCGCCCAGTTCGCGCAGCGAGTCGTGCATCGCGCCGGGGTAGTAATTGCCGTTGGCCGAATCGGCGTGGCAGTTGCCGCAGGTGCCCAGCACCGCGCTGTCGATGGCGGTCGCCTGGTGGTTCATGGGCGAGGGCAGCGACTGCACCAGCGGGGTGACGCTGGAAATGGTGGTGGCGTTCCAGTTGGGCTGGTCGCCGGTGAGGCTCAGGTCGTGCATCGGGTCGGACACGTCGTTGGGCGCCAGGCCCGCGCCCTGCCAACTGGTGACCACGTGGCAGCCGCCGCAGTCGGCGGTGCCGAAGTCGAGGTGGGTGAAGCCGGCCACGGGCAGCGCCGCGAACGCCGTACCCGGCGCATGGCACTGCGCGCAGTCGTTGGTGACCATGGCGTGGTCGAACGCGAAGTGGTCGCTGTTGGGGTGGCAACTGATGCACTTGGCGCCGCGCAGTTCGGCCTTCAGGTCGGGGTCGCTGACCGCGCTGGTGTCGGTGGGAAAGCCGGGCAGGCTCAGGTGGAGCCGGGTGGCGATGTCTTCGGTGTGGCCGTGGCACTGGTCGCAGCGCACCTGGGTGAAGCTGTCGGCGGTGGGCCGGTGGCACGAATCGCAGGTGAAGGACCCGTCGACGTCGACGGTCTTGCCGAACTGGTGCACCGCGCCCACGCCGATGGGGAAGTACGGGTGGTTCTGGGGCGTCACCGCCGGCGGAGGGTTGGAGCTCACCGGTGAGCACCCGGCGACCACCACCCAGAAAGCGACCATCGAATGACGCAGAGTCATAGAGCCCCATGGAAGACCGCGATCACCCGCAGTCGGCCACGCCAGAAAAAATTTGCCCTTTGAGTGCGAAACGACGCTGCAGCTTCGCACGGCCGCGCGCTATTTGCGAGCGGGTTCAGGTTGTACGACGTGACGAGATCGTGCATGGATCTCGACGCGCGGAGGGGAAACCGCGGGGCGTCTCGCCCAGGTGCACACAAGGCTTGCCCGTGGCGCAGAAGCGCTGCGTCATTGCAGGGTCGTTCGAGTACTTCAGGAGCCACTTTCTCCAATGCTTTTCGATCTCCTCCTCGTCGGCCTGCTGACTGCCATCGGCGTCGGCGTCGGCTGGTTCATGACGCGCACCCGGTCGCAGCGTCAGGCCGCCGACACCGAGACCCTGGCGCAGGTGCACAAGGAAGGGCGCTCCGACGCCCCGACGTTGCACCCGGTCATCGACCCCGACAAGTGCATCGGCAGCCTCTCGTGCACCGACGTCTGCCCCGAAGGCGACATTCTGGGCGTGGTCGACGGCAAGGCCGCGCTGATCACCCCCTCGGCCTGCATCGGTCACGGCAAGTGCATGGTCGAGTGCCCGGTCAACGCCATCGAGCTGGTGTTCGGCTCGGCGAAGAAGGGCCTCGAGCTGCCCGAGACCGACGAATTCTTCGAGACCAGCCGCAAGGGCGTCTACATCGTCGGTGAGCTGGGCGGCATGGGGCTCATCAAGAACGCCATCACCCAGGGTCTGCAGTGCTCCAAGACCCTCGGCGGTCTGCTCAAGGACCAGCAGAGCGAGTTCGACGACGTGGTCATCGTGGGCGCGGGGCCGTCGGGTCTGGCGACCGCGCTGGGCTGCCGCGAGCAGGGCCTCAAGTTCCGCGTGGTCGAACAGGAAAGCCTGGGCGGCACCATCGCCCAGTACCCGCGCCAGAAGATCGTGATGACCGAGCGGGTCGAACTGCCCTTCCTGGGCAAGTTCGGCGCGCCGCTCATTTCCAAGGAGCAGCTGCTCGAGAGCTGGGAACAGGCCATCAAGGCCGCGGACATTCGCATCAACACCGGGGTGAAGGTCGAGGGCATCGAGGGCGAAGACGGCGACTTCACGGTCATCACCACCAAGGGCAAGGTGAAGGCCAAGAAGGTGGTGCTGGCCATCGGCCGTCGAGGCACGCCGCGAAAGATCGGCTGCCCCGGCGAAGACATGGAAAAGGTGACCTACCGGCTGATCGACGCGCAGCAGTACGAAGGCGCGCGGGTGCTGGTGGTCGGCGGCGGCGACGCGGCGCTCGAAGCGGCCATTCAATTGGCCGAGGAAAGCGACGCCGAGGTGGCGCTCAGCTACCGGCAGCCCGAGTTCGGCAAGGCGCGTGAAGCGAACAAGCGGCGCTTCAAGGAGCTGGTCGAACAGGATCGGATCTTCGCGTTCATGGCCTCGAACATCAAGAAGGTGTCGACGGGGTTCGTGACGCTCGAGAAGGGCGGGAAGCTGGTCGAGTTCCCCAACGACTTCGTCATCGCCTGCCTGGGCGGCGAGCTGCCGACCGAGTTCCTCAAGAAGATGGGCGTGGGCATGACCCGCCTGCACGGCGAAGCGCTGGGCAAGGGCGCCAAGGCCAAGCGCGGCAGCGCGGTGCTCGACGAGAAGGAGCGCAAGCAGCGCCGCCTCGCCTTCGGGCTGTTCGTGCTGGGTGCCCTGACGGTGGCGGCGCTCTTCGTGGTGGGCTTCGACTACTACAAGATGCCCATCGAGTTGCGCCCCACGCACGCCATGCACCGGCTGCTGCGCCCGGCGGGCACCTGGGGCCACGGCGTCGGCATCGTCAGCACCATCGTGATGATGTCGAACTTCCTCTACGCGGTGCGCAAGCGTTGGGAAGTGCTCAAGGGGTTCTCGACCATTCGCACGTGGCTGACCTTCCACCAGTTCGTCGGCTTCATGAGCCCGCTGGTCATTTCCTTCCACGCCGCGTTCCAGTCGAAGAACCACCTGGCGACCATCACCGCGGGTTCGCTGTCGGTGGTGGTGCTGACCGGCGTCATCGGCCGCTTCATCTACGGCCTGGTGCCTTCGGGTGAGGGCAAGTCGGGCGAACTGGGCGAGCTGAGCCGCCGATGGGAAAAGCTGAGCGAGCGGCTGACCGAAGCGGCGAAGAGCCTGGCCCAGCCCCAGGAAATGGAAGCGCTGCTCGAGACCGCGAAGATTCGCCCGCCCGAGGAATCGCTGGTGAAGTTCCTCTTCCACATGCCCCGGCAGCGGGTCAGCGACGTGCGGCACCTGCGCCACGCCAAGAGCCTGTTCCCCAGCCCGGCCGAGGCGCGCGAGTTCGCCGAATCGTTCCAGAAGCTGCGCACGCTGCAGGCCCAGGTCTCGTTCTTCCGCTCGCTCAAGGTGCTGCTGTCGACCTGGCGCGTGTTCCACGTCGTGCTCGCGATCGTGCTGGTGGTGCTGATTTCGGCGCACATCGGCGTGTCGCTCTACTTCGGCTACCGGTGGATCTTCTCGTGACCCGTCTGACCCTGGTGTTGGCGCTCGTGCTCGGTGGCACGGCGTTCGGTCAAATCGACGACCTGCTGAGCGCCGGCCCGCTCTCGAAGCCGCACGCTGACCTGAAGGGCCTGGGCAACTGCTCGAAGTGCCACCCCAGCGGCAAGCAGTTGAGTCAGCAGGCGTGTCTGGCCTGCCACGACGAATTGACGCCCCGCATCGCCAAGGGGTTGGGCCTGCACGGCCACATCAAGGACGACAAGCGAGCCTGCCAGAGCTGCCACCCCGAGCACCGCGGGCCCGAGTTCGACCTCATCGACTACGGCCCCAACGGCAAGAAGGGCTTCGACCACCAGCGCACCGGGTGGACGCTCAAGGGCAAGCACGCCGACACCAAGTGCGTCGACTGCCACGAGAAGCGGCTGATGAACGCCACCGCGGTCAAGCTGATGGAAAAGCGGCCGCGCACCCAGTTGGGGCTGTCGACTGGCTGCACCGACTGCCACTTCGACGAGCACCGCGGTCAGCAGCAGGAAGACTGTGAGTATTGCCACGTCGAGAAGGGCTGGAAGCCGGCTCCGGGCTTCAACCACGACGACACCCAGTACCCGCTGCGCGGCAAGCACGTGAAGGTCAAGTGCACCGGCTGCCACGACACCGACAAGGACAGCGAGGCCCACGGCTTCCCCGCGCCGAAGAACGAGACCTTCCTGAGGTTCGCGCCCGTCGAGCACCGCAACTGCATCGACTGCCACAAGGACTGGCACGCCACCCAGTCGACCGGCAGCTTCGGGCCGCGCTGCCAGAGCTGCCACACGGTCGAAGACTGGCACATCATCCGCAAGGGGGCCGAGGAGCGGAAGTTCCACGACAAGACCAACTTCCCCCTGAAGGGCGCGCACGTCGACGTGGAATGCAACAGTTGCCACGGCGGCTACCCGGGCGTGCCGCACAAGTTGAAGCCCATCGCCCACGACACCTGCAACGACTGCCACGCCGACGCCCACGAAGGGCAGTTGAGCGTCAACGGCAAGCCGCCCGACTGCACGAAGTGCCACACCGAAGCGGCCTTCCTGCCGGCGAAGTACACGCTCGCCGACCACCAGAAGACGAAGTACTCGCTCGAAGGCGCCCACCAGGTGGTGGCCTGCGCGGCGTGCCACGCGCCCACGCCGGCGCTCAAGGCGAAGATTCCCAAGACGCTGCTCGCCGACCTGAAGCGACGGCACCGCGACGAGCTGTTCTCGCCCGCGCTCTTCGAGTTCACCAAGCCCAACGAGAAGTGCGACAGTTGCCACACCGACGTGCACAAGGGCCAGTTCAAGGACAAGGCCTGTGACGGCTGCCACCAGGTCTCGTCGTTCAGCCGCGTGAAGTTCGACCACGACAAGGACTCGCGCTTCCCGCTCGAGAGCGGCCACCGCGACGTGAAGTGCGAGAAGTGCCACTACGCGGCCACCCCGAAGGACGTGGTGAAGTACAAGCCGCTCGATCAGTCCTGCAAGAGCTGCCACCTCGACGTGCACGTCGGCCAGTTCGCGACCGCGACCAAACCGTGCGAGACCTGCCACACCGCCACGAAGTGGAAGACGCTGCTCTTCAAGCACGAGCCGCCCTTCACCACGTACCTGCTCGACGGGCAGCACGCGAAGGCGAAGTGCGAATCGTGCCACAAGCCGGTCGAGGTGGCCGCGGGGGTGAAGGCCACCCGCTACAAGCCGTTGCCGCAGACCTGCGAGGCCTGCCATTCCGACTTCCACAAGGGCGAGTTCCAGGGGTTCGAGCCGTGACGTTCACGAGCGTGGTGTTGGTGGCGGCGTTGAGCCTGGGGGCCGCGGGCAAGCCGCTGACGAAGGCCGAGCAGCAGAAGGCCGCGGCCGCGAAGGCTGCGGCGGCCAAGGCAGCGGCGGCGAAGGCTGACGCCGCGAAGGGCGATGCCGCAAAGACCGACGCGGACCCGGCGAAGGCCGACGCGGCGAAGCCCGAAACCAGCAAGGTCGATTCGGGCAAGAGCGCGCCTGCGAACTCCCCGGGCGGCAAGCCCGACGCGCCGAAGGCCGACGCGCCCCGAAGCGAGCAGGCACTCTCGAAGATGGCGCTCGCCCGGCAGGGCCACCAGGGCACCACCGCGTGCGCGTCGTGCCACGCCACCTCGTCGTGGAGCGACGTGCGCTTCAACCACGAGCGCACTGGCTACCCGCTGACCGGCAAGCACGCGCACGCGGCCTGCAAGGCCTGCCACGCGTCGGACTTCAACGTGCCGGTGCCCACCACGTGCCTGGGCTGTCACCGCGACGTGCACTCGAGCGAACTGGGCACGCACTGCGAGAGCTGCCACGAGACGGCCGACTGGCGCTCGCGCTTCGACGCCGACGCTCACCGGCGCACCAACTTCCCGCTCATCGGCGCGCACGCCGCCCTGCCCTGCGTGGAATGCCACGCCGAGGAACGCGAACGGCACTTCAGCCGCGCCACGGTGGACTGCATGTCGTGCCACCAGGCGGCGGTGATGCGCACCGTGGGCGGCGCGGTCGACCACCAGGCGCTGGGCTTCACCCAGTCGTGCCTGCAGTGCCACACCGCGCTGGCCTTCTCGCCGGCCCGCTTCCCCAACCACGACGACTGCTTCAACATCAGCGCGGGGCATGCGGGCCTGGCCTGCACCCGGTGCCACAGCACGCTCATCGGCCAGACCAGTTCGTGCAAGAGCACCACCGGCACCGCGGGCGCCTGCAAGGACTGCCACACCAACACCGGCGGCGGCGGCAAGGCGACCGCGACCGACGCCCAGCACGTGGGGAACCCGGGCTACCCCGGGTACTCGGTGTCGATCAGCCGCTGCATCGACTGTCACCTCACGCCGGGGCACACGCCATGAGAACGCCATTCCTCAGCCTGGTGGTGGCGAGCAGCGTGCTGGCCGCGGCCCCTGCGGTGCGCGGCCCCAAGGCGGCCAACCGCAAGCCGGGGGCGACCGCGGCCACGGCGGCGCTGAGCACCTCGGGCGAAATCAGCTCGGTCACCAGCGAGGCCGCCTTCCTCAACCGCGGCTCGGTCGACGGGGTGTCGGCCGGTCAGACCATCACCTTCAGCCGCGGCGGCAAGCCGGGCGGCACCTGCAAGGTCACCGGCGTGTCCGAGCACTTCGCGCGCTGCGAAGGCCCGGGGCTCAAGGTCGGCGACCGGTTCGCGGTCGGTCGCGGGCCCGAGCTCAACCCCACTGGCCCTGCGCCGATGCCCAGCGACGCCGAGCTCGCGCGCCGCGGCACCGCGCTGGGCAACGCCGAGTGGACGCTGCGCGACTTCGACGGCAGCTCGTCGTCGTCGGGGCTGGCCACGCGGGTCGAAGCGCTGCTCTCGCACACCACCTATTTCGGCGGGAAGACCAGCGGCTTCGGCGTGCAGCGGCTGGACGTGGCGGCCTACGACGTCGAGATCTGGAAGGGCCTGCGGGTGAGCGCCGACCTCACCGCGCTCAACATCAGCGCGAGGCCGGCCGACGAAGCGCGCACCGTCTTCCGCCAGACGCCGGTGCTGCTGGTGCACCAGCTCGAGCTGGGGTTCCGCCGCGCCGACGTGCCGTTCTCGGCCTCGGTGGGCCGTACCTGGCTGCGCGCGGCGACGGGGCTGCTGGTGCTCGACGGCGCACAGGCCTCGTGGCGCTTCGGCGAAGGCCTCGAGCTGGGCGCCTACGGCGGCCTGTTGCCCGAAGCGGCGCGCCTGACCATCACGCCCTCGCAGTGGGCGGCGGGCGCCATCGCCAAGGCGCGCTTCTCGAGCGGCAAGGGCGTCGAGGGCACGCTGGTCGAGCTGTCGGCGCGCGCCGGCTGGTCGCAGCGCAACGTGCTGGGCGGCCGGGCCGAGGTGGCGCTCGACGGCACGGTGTGGCGCGGCACGAAGTTCGACGCCAACGTGGGGCTCGAGCTGGGCTTCGGTCAGACCCAGGCCCGGGTGGTGCCCATCGACGCGGCGCGCTTCGAGGTGGGTTGGCGGCCCAGCGAGGCGTTCCGTGTGAATGGCTCGTTCCGGTATCGCGGCCTGCCGCTGACCGGCCTGACCGAGGTCGGGCAGATTTCACCGGGTCAGCGCGCGATTCACGGCGACCTGGGCGCGGCGTACACGGTCTCGCACTGGCTGGTGGTGGCCGCGCAGGGCGGCGTGGCGAGCGACTTCGATTCGGGCCTGTTCCAGGCGCGGGTGGGCCCCGAGGTGACGGTGCCGCAGTTGGGCCCGCTGCCCATGGGGCTGACCGGCGGCTACGCCGAGGAATTCGGCTGGCTGCGCGGCCGCAATGGCTACGCCCAGTTGGCGGTCAACGCGACCAGCCTCTTCCGCGTCATCGTGCGTGGCAGCTATTTCCAGCAGGTGGCCGCCACCACCACCACCGCAGGCATCGCCAGCCAGGAGGTCGGCTCGACCGTCGCGTTGGAAGTGACGCCCTGGCGGTACCTCAAGGCGCGCATCACCTTGATGGGGCGGCTGCCCGTCGCCGGCTCGCAGCCAGCCATTCCAATGGGCAGCATCAGCGGGCAAATCGGCGGCTCGTTCTAGGCGCGGGGCAAAGCAGGCGCGCCGCGCGCCAGCCTGCTAGTGCTGGCGTCGTCTCAAGTCGGGTGCCTCACGGTGCCCCCACCCTGGAGTGTGACATGTCGAGATCAGTCGCCATCAGCGCCATCGTCTTCGTGCTCGGCTTCGCGGTCGGGCGCGTCAGCGTGCTCAGCAGCGCGCCCTCGGCCCCAGCGTCTCCCGCGTCGGTCACCATGACGCCCACCGGCACCCCGGCGATGCCGGCGATGGCGGCGGCCCGCACGGGCGCGAACGACGTACGCCCTGGCGGCCAGTTGCACGGCAAGGTGGCCGAGGTGCTGCAGGTACCGCAGTACACGTACCTGCGCATGGAGAGCGGCGAATGGGCCGCGGTCGACTCGGCGCCGACGCTGGCGGTGGGCCAGGAAGCGACCGTCAACCTGCAGAACGAGATGGCCAACTTCGACAGCCCGTCGCTCAAGCGTACCTTCGAGCGCCTGTGGTTCGGCACGCTCGAGGGCGCGGCGCCCGTGGTGCGCACGGCTCCGGCGGGCGCGGTGCCGCCGACGGGCACGCCGGTGGGCGAGGTGAAGTCGCCGGTGGCGAAGGTGGCCGACACCGGCCCTGCGCTCACCCTGCGGGTGGTCGACGTCTACACGGAAAAGGCGGCGCTCTCGGGCAAGAAGGTGAAGATCAAGGGCACGGTCGACCGCGTGAACGTGGTGCAGGGCGTCTCGTACGTGCACCTGAAGGACGGCAGCGGCGACGCGGCGGCCAAGACCGACGACCTGCTGTGCATCGCTTCGGGCGAGGTCACCAAGGGCCAGGCGGTCACTGCCGAGGGCGTGGTGGCGATCGACAAGAACGTGGGCATGGGGCCGGTGCCGGTGGCGCTCGACGAGGCGCAACTGCGCTGAGCCGGTCTTCGGGCGCTCGGCCTTCCAACGGCTCTTGCCGGGGACCGAGACGCCGTCGAGGACCGTCGAGGCGCGCTCAGGCACGGCAACGGGAGCAGGGAGCGGAGCCAACGGGTGCGCCTGCACCGCGGAGGCCGGTTTCGGCTGACCGGGAACGAGCGCCGCCGAGCGACCCGCGAAGAGGGCCGTCAGGAGCAGCAGCGCCTGATGGTGGCGCGAGGTGCCCATGAAGGTGAAGACCTCGCGGGAGACCGCTTCACGCCGCCGCTGACGCGCGCCGCTCCCACCAGGGGGAGTGATTTCGGGAGCGCCGTGGTAGCAGGGTGAATGCCCTCGACCCTCGCCGAAACCCCGCGCGCCGTCCTGGTGGGCGTGCAGTTGCCGGGCATCACCGACGAGCAGCACGAGGCCGACCTGGCGGAGCTGGGCCGGCTGGTGCACACCCTGGGCTTCGAGGTGGTGGGCACGGTCAGCCAGAAGCGTGACGGCCTGCGCTCGGGCACGGTGCTGGGCCAGGGCAAGCTGCGCGAGTTGGCGGCGTACACCGGCGGCACGGGCGTGATTCCCACGGGCGCCAAGCAGCGCACCTCGAAGGCGAAGGAAAAGTGGGAAGGCGAGGAGGACGCCGACGACGCAGCCGAGGCCGAGGAGGGCGACGACCAGCCAGCGGGCGCGCCCATCGACCCCGAGCGGCGGGCGACCGTGGTGGTGGTCGACCACGAGCTGAGCCCCAGCCAGGCGCGCAACCTCGAGCGGGCGACGGGCGCCGAGGTGCTCGACCGCACCGGCGTCATCGTCGACATCTTCCACCGGCACGCGAAGAGCCGCGAAGCGCGCATGCAGGTGGAAATCGCCCGGCTGACCTACGTGGTGCCGCGCATGCGCGAGACCGGGGGCAGCGAGCGGCAGCAGGGCGTGGGCGCCGGTGAATCGTCGCTCGAGCTCGACCGCCGCAAGGTGCGCGACCGCATCGCCGAGCTCAAGGCCGCGCTGGCGGTCATTCACGCCGACCAGGACCAGCGTCGCTACGCCCGGAAGGACCAGCTGCGCGTGGCGCTGGTCGGGTACACCAACGCCGGCAAGTCGTCGCTGATGCGGGCGCTGACGGGGAGCGAGGTGCTGGTCGCCGACCGGCTGTTCGCGACGCTCGACACCACGGTGCGCGCGCTGCAACCCGAGACGCGGCCGCGCATTCTGGTCTCGGACACGGTGGGCTTCATCAAGAAGCTGCCGCACGACCTGGTGGCCTCGTTCAAGTCGACGCTCGACGAGGCGCTCGAGGCCTCGCTGCTGCTGACGGTGGTCGACGCGTCGGACCCGACGGCCGAGGCGCAACTGGCCGTCACGCGTGAGGTGCTCGGCGAAATCGGTGCCCAGGCGGTGCCGACGCTCTTGTTGCTCAACAAGGCCGACCGGCTGGACGAGGCCGGGCGCGCGGCGGTGCTGGCCCGTCACCCGGGAGCGGTGTTGCTCTCGGCGCACCGACCTGACGACGTGGCGGCGCTGCGGCAGCGCATCATCGACCACTTCGAGGCCGAGATGGTCGAGGCGAAGCTGGTGCTGCTCTATTCGCAGCAGGGGCTGGTGGCGCAGATCTACGAGCACGCGCGCGTGGTCGACGAGACCTTCGACGAGACCGGGCGCTCGCTGACCATTCGCGCCCTGCCCGGCGCCATGGCTCGACTGCAGCGGTTGGTCACCGGCCGCTGAAGAGAACGGTGCCGGGCACTTTTTGGTTTTTCTCGGCGCGCGAGAACCGATTCCACGACGGGGCGGAGGGTGGGTGGAGCGAGGCTGCTCCACCCTGCCCCTCGGCAGCCTTATGAGCCGGCGCAAGCTCTGCTAGAGCCCCGAGGCGCATGCTGCGGGTCGGTCTCATCGGTGTCGGCTCGTGGGGTCCCAACCTGGTGCGGAGCCTGCTCGCCAACCCGCGGGTGACCCTGAGCGCCATCGTCGACCTCGACCTCGAGCGCGCGCGCACCATCGCCCCGCCGGGCGTCCCCGTCGCCCGCGAACTGCCCTCGACCGGGCTCGACGCGGTGGTCATCGCCACTCCGGCCTCGACGCACGTGCCGTTGGTGCGCGCGGCCCTCGACCTGGGCTTGCACGTGCTGGTCGAAAAGCCCCTGGCCCCCACGCTCGCAGACGCCGAAGCGCTGCAGTCGCTGACCGCACACCACCAGCGCACGGTGATGGTGGGCCACGTGTTCCTCTTCAACGCCTCGGTGCTGGCCATTGCCGAGGCCCTGCCCCGCCTGGGCCCCCTGCGCCTGGTGTCGATGCAGCGCACCAACCTGGGGCCGGTGCGACGCGACGTGAGCGCGGTCTTCGACCTGCTCGCGCACGACGTGTCGATGCTCGACCTCTGGCTGGGGTCCACTCCCTCGCTGGTGAGCGCCGCCGGAGGCCAGTGGCTGCCCGGCGGCGGGCTCGACTCGGTGGTGGCCACGCTGACCTGGGCTTCGGGCACCGTGGCACACCTGCACGCCAGTTGGCTGAACCCGGTGAAGCGCCGCGAGGTCTGCCTGGTCGGCGAGCGGGCGATGCTGACCTGGGACGAGCTCGACACGACCACCCCGGTGCGCTGGTTCGCTTCGACCGTCGAGGGCACCATGACCAGGCCCGCGGCACCGACGCCCCTGCCGGTGACGCCCGTCGAGCCGCTCAAGGCCGAGGTCGACCACTTCGTCGACGCGGTGCTGGCAGGGCGCGCGGTGCGTTCCGACGCGAGCGTGGGCGTGCGGGTGGTGCGCACGCTGGCCGCCATCGAAGCCTCGGCCGCAAAGTCGGGAGCGCCGGTTCGCCCATGATTCCGCTCGTCGACCTGCAGGCCGCCACCCGGGAGCTCGAGCCCGAGCTGCGCAGCGCCATCGACCGGGTGATGACCCATGGCCAGTTCGTGGCCGGCCCCGAAGTCGAGGCCTTCGAGCGCGCGTGGGCCGCCTTCACCGGCGCCAGGCACGTGGTGGCGGTGGCCAGCGGCACCGACGCGGTCGAGTTGATGGTGCGGGGCTCGAACCTGGGCCGCGACGATTCGGTGCTGGTGCCGGCCAACACCTTCATCGCTTCGGCGCTGGGGGTGCTGCGCGCCGGGGCCCGGGTGAACCTGGTCGACTGCACCGAGGACGGGCTCATCGACCTGAACGCCGCGCGGCTCGATGCGACGGTGAAGGCGGTGATGCCGGTGCACCTGTTCGGCCAGTGCGTCGACGTGGCGGCGCTGCAGGCCTTCGCCTCGACGCACGGGCTGCTGGTGCTCGAAGACGCGGCGCAGGCCCACGGCGCGACCTGGCGCGGTCGACAGGCGGGCACGTTCGGGCACGCCGCTGCGGTGAGCTTCTACCCGGGCAAGAACCTGGGGGCCTTCGGCGACGGCGGCGCGGTGATGACGCGCGACGAGTCGATGGCGAAGCGGCTGCGGGTGCTGCGCAACTACGGTGCCGAGGTGAAGTACGAGCACCGCGAGCAGGGGCTCAATTCGCGGCTCGACGCGCTGCAGGCCGCGGTGCTGAGCGTGAAGCTGACCCGGCTGGCCGAATGGAACCTTCGGCGCGCGGTGGCGGCGGCGCGGTACGACGGCCTGCTGGCCGACCTGCCCGACGTGGTGCGCCCACGCGTGCTGCCCGACAACGCGCACGTCTTCCACCTGTACGTGGTGCGGGTGCCGGAGCGCCGGCGTGACCAGGTGCTGGCCTCACTGCACCGGGCGGGGGTGGGCGCCGGCATTCACTACCCGATTCCCCTGCACCTGCAGGGCGCGCTCTCCCACCTGGGGCACCGGCGGGGCGATTTCCCCATGGCCGAGCGCCTGGCGGGCGAGATGTTGTCGCTGCCCCTCTCGCCCCACCTGACCGTCGGGCAGCAGGAAGAGGTTGTCTCTGCGCTGCGACGTGCGATGGAGGGCTCGTGATTCGCAACCTGCGCGAGCTCTACCAGTACCGGGCGCTGCTCTGGGCGCTGACGCTGCGCGAACTCAAGGCGCGCTACCGCGCGTCGGTGCTGGGCTTCTTGTGGACGTTCTTGAACCCCACCTTGAACATGGTGGTCTACGTCGTGGTCTTCGGGGTGATCAACCGCACGTCCATCGAGCGGTACCCCTTCTTCCTCTTCTGCGGGCTGCTGCCGTGGATCTTCTTCTCGACCTCGGTGCTGGGTGGCACGACATCGGTGAGCGACCGCCGCGACCTGCTGACCAAGGTGCGCTTCCCGGCGCAGGTGCTGCCGGCCACGGTGGTGTTGACCAACCT
Source organism: uncultured Myxococcales bacterium (assembly GCA_903911905.1). Taxonomy (GTDB): domain Bacteria; phylum Myxococcota; class Myxococcia; order Myxococcales; family Myxococcaceae; genus Xiheilimnobacterium; species Xiheilimnobacterium phototrophicum. The sequence goes on along the minus strand of CAIWFK010000791.1, from coordinate 23,882 downwards.
CCTCAACTTCCTGCTCTCGCTGCCGCTGCTGTTCCTGTTGGGAGCGGCCTACGGTGACTGGCCGACCTGGCACCTGGTGTACCTGCCGCTGGTGCTGGTGCTGCAGGTGTTCTTCACCCTGGCGGTCACCTACTTCCTGTCGGCGCTGAACGTGGCCTTCCGCGACCTGCAGCACGTGGTGGCGAACCTGGTGCAGATGTTGTTCTTTCTCACCCCCGTGCTGTGGACGCTCGACACCATCGGCGACGTCGAGCGGTTCGGCGTGACCTTGACCGCGGCGCAGGCCCGCGACGTGATGACCTTTGGGAACCCGATGGCCGGCATCATGAACGCGTGGCGCGACATCTTCTTCCTGCATCGGGTGCCGGCGTGGCAGCCGCTGGCCGAGGTCGCGTTGTTGTCGCTGGTGCTGCTGTGGCTGGCGTCGGGCGTGTTCGAGCGACGGCGTGAAGAGTTCGCGGAGTTGGTGTGATGCCCCAGACCGTGCCCGTCCCCAACGCCATCGTGCTCGAGAACGTCGTCAAGACGTTCAAGAAGACCTCGCGCCGCAAGGAATTCACCACGCTCAAGAGCGAGCTGGTGCGGCTGCTGACCTTCCAGAAAGAGCGCCACGAGCCGGCGCACACCATTCCCGCACTGACCGGGGTGGACCTGGTCATTCCCCGTGGCAAGACGGTGGCCATCGTCGGGCGCAACGGCTCGGGCAAGTCGACGCTGCTCAAGCTCATCACCGGCATCTATTCGGCGACCTCGGGCAAGCTCGAGGTGAACGGGCGCATCTCGGCGCTGCTCGAGCTGGGCGCGGGCTTCCACCCCGACTTCACGGGGCGCGAGAACATTCTCATCAACGGCATCATCCTCGGCATGAGCCGCGCCGAGCTCAAGGACCGCATCGAGGCCATCATCGAGTTCGCCGAGCTGGGCGACTTCATCGACGAGCCGGTGCGCACCTATTCGAGCGGCATGTTCATGCGGCTGGCCTTCGCGGTGGCCACGCACGTCGACCCCGACATTCTCATCATCGACGAGATCCTCTCGGTGGGTGACGAGCACTTCCAGCGCAAGTCGCAGGAAAAGATGAACGAGTTCCGCCGCAGTGGGCGCACCATCGTGCTGGTGACGCACTCGCTGAGCACCGTCGAGTCGTGGTGCGACGCCGCGGTGTGGATCGACGGAGGCAAGGTGCGCATGTACGGCGAGCCGCGCGACATCATCGCCGAGTATCGGCGGGCCATCGCGGCGGCCGAGGCCGAGGCCACCAAGACCGGGCATTCGGCGCTCTCGATGCCGGGGCTGGCGCTGCCGGGCACCAACCAGGTCGACACGCCCGACGTCTCGGGGGTGAAGCTGACCGCGGTGCGGCTGCGCAGTGGAGAAGGCGAGCCGCCCGAGGTCTTCGCGCCGTCGGGGCCGCTGCAGGTGATGCTCGACTGGGCGGCGCCCAGGCCCATCGACGTCGAGGTGACGGTCGACGTGCTGGGCGGTGACGGGCGGCTGGTCTTCAGCGCCAGTCACGCGGCTGGCGAGCTGTCGGGCACGGGCACGTTGCAGTTGCGGCTGGCGCGCCTGGGCCTGGGTGAGGGCACGTGGGAGGTCGTGGCGGCGGTGAAGGCGAAGGGGCTGCCACCGGGGCCGCCGGTGCGGGTGGGGCTGAAGGTGGGGCCCGACGGCACCGCGGCCGGGTTGCTGCGGCCCGAGCTGACGTGGGTGCGCAGCGACGAGTAGCGCGCGGTGGCCGGGTGAATTCGAGGACCACGCCCAGGCACTTCATCGACTTGATGTACTTTGATTATACTGTGCGCATGTCCGCGCACCGGGTCGTCACCGCTCACCTTCCCACTTCACTTGCCACTCAAGTCGACGCGCTCGCCGAGCGAATGGACCGTACCCGTGGCTGGATTCTCCAGGAGGCGCTCGAGCAGTACGTCGCTCTCGACCGGGAGCGACATGCCCTGACCCTCGAAGCGCTCGCCGACGTCACCGCGCAGCGGGTGTCGACGCACGCAGAGGTCGAGACCTGGGCGAAGGCACTGGTGACGCGCAAGAAGGTGGCAACCAGGCGAGCGCGCTGATGGCCGTATTCTGGAGCGCCAGCGCCCGCGAGGACCTCGAATACCTGCATGTGTTCCTCGCGACGGTCGACCGCGACGCAGCGGACGAGGTGGCATCGACGTTGGTCGCCGGTGTTCGCCGGCTCGCCCGCCAGAGGCGACTGGGTGTTCGATTGCCCGAGTTCGAGCCACGCGAGGTTCGACGACTGTTCGTTGGCGACTACGAGGTTCGCTATGAGCTCACCGAGCGCGACCTCTTCGTGCTCCGAATCTGGCACCAACGCGAAGCACGCTGACAAAGGCTGCGAAAAGCGTTGAGTGTGCCTCCGACGGGCATTCGTGCGACAAGCGAGCCATGACGACTCCCATCGCGCTGGTCACCGGGGCCAACACCGGCATCGGCTTCGAAATCGCCCGGGGGCTGCTCGAGCGCGGCATGACGGTGGTGCTGGGCTGTCGTGACCTGAAGCGCGGAGAGGTCGCGCGCGCCGAACTGGCGAAGGCCGGCAAGGGCGAGGCGGTGCTGATGCAGGTCGACCTGGCGAACCTGAACCGGCTGCGCAACTTCGTGTCGAAGTTCCTCGAGCGCTTCGAACGGCTCGACCTGCTGGTGCACAACGCGGGCATCTGGCCGCGCACGCGCCGGAAGACCGAAGACGGCTTCGAGCTGACCCTGGGCGTCAACCACCTGGGCCCCTTCTTCCTGACCGACGCGCTGCTGCCGCTGATGAAAAAGAGCGCGCCCTCGCGCATCGTGGTGGTCACCTCGTCGATGCACACCGAGGCCGAGTTCGACTTCGAGGACCCGCAGTTCAAGGTGCGTCAGCACCACGGCGGCACGGCCTACGCGCAGTCGAAGCTGGCCAACGTGCTCTTCACCCGCGGCCTGGCGCGGCGCCTCGAGGCGAAGGGCGCGGGCGTGACGGTGAACGCGGTGCACCCGGGCGTGGTGAACACCGGCCTGCGTCGGGAGGCGCCGCCGAATGCGCGCGCACCGAAGAACCTGCTCTCGCCCCGCGAAGGCGCGGTCGGCCCGCTCCAGCTGGCGTTGTCAGCCGACCTCGCCAAGCTGAGCGGGCGCTACTTCGAGGGCACCGAGCAGAAGACGCCCTCCCCGGCCGCGCTCGACGTGGCGGCGCAGGACCGGTTGTGGGCGCTCTCGCGCACGCTGCTCAAGCTGCCGCCGGAGTGACGGGTCAGGCCTCTCCGGCCCGCTCGATGAGCTCGACCTTGTAGCCATCGGGGTCGGTGATGAAGGCGATGATGGTGGTGCCACCCTTCACGGGCCCAGCCTCGCGGGTGACGGCGCCTCCATTCACCCGAATGCGTTCGCAGGCCGCCTTCACGTCGGGCACGCCGATGGCCAGATGCCCGTACGCGGTGCCCGGCTCATAGCTGCTCACGCCGTGGTTGTAAGTCAGCTCGAGTTCGGCGTGCTCGGGGTTGCTGCCGTAGCCGAGGAAGGCCAGCGAGTACTTTCCGGCCGTGTTCTCGCTGGTGCGCAGCAGGCGCATGCCCATCACCTTCGTGTAGAAGTCGACCGAGCGCTGCAGGTCGCCGACCCGCAGCATGGTGTGCAGAATTCGCATCAGAGCACCACGTGTTCGCGGTGTTCGCCGAACACCCCGCGCATGGCATCGGCAATCTCTCCCAGCGAAGACTCGGCCTTCACCGCGTCGAGGATGAGCGGAATGAGGTTCTCACCCGGCGCCTCGCTGCCCTTCTTGAGCGCGTCGAGTGCCCGGCGAACCGCGTCGTTGCCGCGCGTCGCGCGTAGCTCCTTCAGTCGCGCGACCTGCTCCTGGCCGACCGACTCGTCGATGCGCAGCAGCCCGGTGATGGGCGCCGAGGCTTGCTGGAACTTGTTGACCCCCACCACCACCAGCTCGCCCGTTTCCTGCGCGCGCTGGGCGTCGTACGCCGCGTTCTGGATTTCCTGCTGGGGGAAGCCGGCCTCGATGGCGCGCACCATGCCGCCCAGATCGTCGATGCGGCGAAGGTAGTCGGCCGCCTTCGCCTCCAATTCGTCGGTCAGCCGCTCGAGGTGGTAGCTGCCGCCGAGCGCATCGACGGTGTCGGCGACGCCGGTCTCGTAGGCGATGACCTGCTGGGTGCGCAGGGCGAGGGTAGCGGCTTCCTGCGAGGGCAGCGCCAGCGCTTCGTCCCACCCGTTGGTGTGCAGCGACTGCGCCCCGCCGAGCACTGCGGCCAGGCCCTGAATCGAGACCCGCACCACGTTGGTCATGGGCTGCTGGGCGGTGAGCGTCGAGCCGGCGGTCTGCGCGTGGAAGCGCAGCATCATCGAGCGCGGGTCCTTGGCCTTGAAGCGCTCCTTCATGATGCGGGCCCACAGGCGACGCGCGGCGCGGAACTTGGCGACCTCTTCCATGAAGTCATTGTGCACGTTGAAGAAGAACGACAGGCGACCGGCGAACTCGTCGACCGCCAGCCCCGCGTCGAGCGCGGCCTGCACGTAGGCCACGCCGTCGGCCAGGGTGAAGCCGATCTCCTGGGCCGCGGTCGAGCCGGCCTCGCGAATGTGGTACCCGCTGATGCTGATGGGGTTCCACTTCGGCACCCGCTTCGCGCAGAAGGCGAAGAGGTTGGTGATGAGGCGCAGCGACGGCGCCGGCGGGTAGATGTACGTGCCGCGCGCGATGTATTCCTTCAAGATGTCGTTCTGCACCGTGCCCTGCAGCGAGGCCATGGGCACGCCCTGCGACTCACCGACCGCCGCGTAGAGCGACAACAGAATCGGCGCGGTGGCGTTGATGGTCATCGACGTCGACACGGTGTCGAGCGGAATGCCCTTCATCAGCAGCGCCAGGTCGCGCACCGAGCAGATGCTCACGCCCACCTTGCCGACCTCGCCCAGCGCGCGCGGCGAATCGGCGTCGAGCCCCATCTGCGTGGGCAGGTCGAAGGCCACCGACAGCCCGGTCTGACCGGCCGCGAGCAACTGGTGGTAGCGCTCGTTCGATTCCTTCGCGCCACCGAAGCCGGCGTACTGCCGCATGGTCCAGTGGCGGCCGCGGTACATGGTGGGCTGCACGCCGCGGGTGAACGGGTACTCGCCGGGGAAGCCCAGCTTCTCGTCGTAGGTCGACTCAGGCGACGCGTCGGGCGTGTCGATGGCGGGCCGGGTGATGCCGCTCGAGGTGGTGAAGGTCGCTCGCCGCTCGGGCGACTTCGACTTCGCCTTCTCGTACTGCACCAACCATCGTGATTTGGCTGACTTCCAGTCGCTCATGTTCTCTCCCCGACACCGTCGGCCCCCAGGGGGCTGGGCCTGTATATCCAACTGGCACCTTCTGGCGGGCTGCGTCGATAATGGCCGGTATGAGCGTCGACGGCATTCGCAAAGCCCTGATTTCAGCCCGCGCAGACGGCAAGGTGGACCTGGGAGAGGTCGACCGCATCATGTTGGCCGCGCGTGACGGTGGCGGGCTCGATGCCGGGGAGCGTACCGAGCTGCTCCAGGCGGCCGACACCTTCGACGACGCGAGCAAGCAGCGCGTGCTCTCGCACCTGGCGGCGATGGGCCAGAAGAACGCGTGGGTGAACGTCGAGACCCAGGGCTCGCTGGCCACCATCACCGGGCGCTACGCCAAGCTGACGGTGGGCGTGCCGGGGCTCGCGGGGCGTGAAGGCCTGTTCGACAACTGCCTCGGGCTCAAGGGCACCGCGAAGGCCGACGGGCAGCTCAAGCTGACGGTCGAGGGCCAGGCGCTGACCATCGCGGTGAAGAAGGGCGACACCGCGGCGCAGGTGCTGGCCAAGGTGCAGGCCGCGCTGCCCAGGTCGGTGACGGGCGTGGCACTCAGCGGCGACGTGTCGCCGTACGACCCGGCGCTCTTCAGCGGCAAGGCGGCCGCGAAGACCGACACTGCCGCGCACCTGATGCTCTACAAGCCCGACGCGCTGGGGCTCAAGCCGGGCGAGAAGCCGCTGCGGGTGGTGGTGACGGGCTACGGCCAGTTCATGGGCATCACCGACAACCCGTCGGCGAACATGGCGCAGAAGCTGGCCGAGCAGGGCGTGCCCGGCGCCATCGTCGAGTACCGGCGGCTCGACGTGACGACCCAGGGCGTCGACGCCTTCATCGCCGAGATGCACCGCACCCCGCCCGACGTCATTCTCTCGATGGGCGTGACCGGTGGGCAGTCGCAGGTCGAGGAGCTGCCCGAGAACCACCTGGGCGCGGCGAACGACGGCAACGACCAGCCCATGCCGGACCGCCAGGTGCGGCCGGGTGGCCCGCAGACGCTGAAGACCGACCTGCCGGTCGAGGCCATCGACTGGGCGCTCAAGCCGTTCGGCGACGCGCGCCAGGTCTTCACCAGCAAGAGCGACCCCAACTACCAGCCCGACCGCAGCGCGTACCTGTGCAATTACCTCGGGTACAATCTGGCGGCCGAGTTCGGGAAGAACGACGCCACGACCGCGGGCTTCATGCACGTGACGTCGAACACGCCAGTCGACCAGATGCACGCAGCGCTGCAGGCCATCACCGCGCGGCAGTTGGACTGGCGGCGCTCGCAGACCACGCCGCCGAACAGCTGACGTCCGGTCGTCAGAGCGGCTGATCGTAGGTGAAGCGAATCAGCGCGGGCCCGTCTTCGATGGCGGCGGGCTTCGGTTCCTCGGCGGCGATCTTCGGCTCGTCGTCGTCTTCCTCGCCGTCGGCCTTCTTCTTCTTCTTCGGCGCAGGCGGCGGGGCCTTCTTCTTCGCCTTCGGGTCGTCGAGCTCGAGCGAGAGCTGACAGGTCGCCTCGCCACACGGCAGCTTGGTGGGCAACTGCATGATGTTCGCGTCGTCGAGGGCCTTGAGCAGCCGGGCGGGGTCGATGATGGAGTCCTTCTCGAGCGCCAACAACGGCAGCACCCGCCGCGAGGTGGCCACCACCTCGGCGCCGACGGTCCTCGTCGTCACCTTCGCCACCTTCAGCTCGATGGACCAGGCGACGTGCGCGCAGCCCCCGAGCTCGAGCGAGGCCTTCGAGCCGTCGGCCAACTGCACCTCTTCCTTCACGCTGCGCTTCTTCTTGTCGACCTTCGCGCTCGAGACCTTCGCGCCCTTCGGCTGCTTCTTCGCCAACTGGGGCTTGAGGTCCTTCGCGTCGAACTGACACTGCTCTTCTTCGGCCGCGAACGCCACGAGGGGGAAGACGCACAGCAGGGCCAGCAGCATCGAGCGGGTGACGGGCATCATGACCCGACCGTCGTACTACGGCAGCGCTTTGACCGCTTTCGGTTTGACGGGGCGAGGCGGCAGGTGGGGCGTCGGGGTGGGCGCGGCGATGCTGGCGACCATGATGGCGATGGCCAGCAGCGCCAGGCCCACCAGCACCAGCACGCGCGGGTCGAAGCCGAGTCGGCGAATGCGGCCCTGCGCGCGACGCACGTCGACCACCAGCATGCCCACCACCAGCGTCGCGCGGTCCTTCTCGCCGAGCGTCAGTCGCCAGGTGCCGGGTGCCAGTTCGACGGCCGCGCCGCGCTCGACCAGTTGGCCCACGGTGACGGGCTGGTCGCCCCGCACCGAAGCGGTGCCCGTCACGCCCAGCGAGAAGTCGACCACCAGCCCCTGCGGCAGCAACTCGAACTTCAGGCGAACCGGGCTGCCGGTGTCGACGTCGTCCCCGGGCTCGTTGCCCAGCGACAGCCGCGTGCGGTCGACGCCCAAGAGCTCGGCGGCGAGGCGGCGCGAACCCCAGCGCAGCCGCACTTCCCACGTGGTGCCTGGCGCGAGGGTGGGGTCCATGTCACTTTTCCGGCAGCGCCCGCCACCAGGCGAGGGCCTTCGAGACCGCGCGGCCCGTCCCCGGGCGAACGGCGTCGAGTCGCTCGGTCAACCGGGCTTCGAGCAGCGTGGACAAGCGGGGCTGGGCGAAGAGCCCCTCGAAGGTCGACAGGGTGCGCAGCGGGCGGCCGGCGAACTGGGTGCGCAGGGCCTCGACGTCGGTGGAGGCCACGGCGCGGCCCAGGGTCACCTCTCCGGTCAGCACCGAGGGCGTGAAGAGCAGGGCCAGGCGGGTGAAGAGCGCGGCCTCGGCCAGCGGCGTGCCCTCGGCGAAGGTGAGCGCGAAGGCCCCCAGCCGCTCGCGGTCGAGCAGCCAGCCCGCGCGGTCCACCCCGCCGGGCGCGTCGAGCCAGGCGGGCAGCGAGAAGGCCCGCTGTTCCACCGCGGGCACCACCCAGGCCTGGGTGGCGTTGGCCAGCGCCGAGACGAGCGCCGAGAAATGGAGCGGGCCGAAGAGGTCGCCCGCTTCACAGAAGCCGACGTACTGGCCGCGCGCGACCGCCAGGGCCGCGTTGGTGCGCCCGGCGAAGTCGGCGGCGGCCGAGTCGACCGCGCGCACCACCAGCCCCGCGCGCTCACGCTGCCGGGCCAGCACCCTCGAGAGCGTCTCGGGCCCCAGTGCCGAGGCGACCAGCACCTCCATCGGCGTCTGCCGTTGCGCGTGGAGCGAGGCCAGGGTGCCCTCGAGGGCCGGCACGTCGGCGCCCGCCGAGACGATGACGCTGAGCAACCCCGGCTCCCGCGCGATGGGCGCTGGCATCGCCCCGCGGGTCGAGACCAGCAGCAACCGGTCGATGGCCGCGTCGGGGTTGAGCTGCTCGAAGAGCTGGCGCAGGGCGGCCTCGGTTTCGGCGCTCAGGCCCGAGGGCGCGTGCGGCACCACCACCACGTCGCGCGACTGCACGGCATACCCTGCCTGGCGAAGCCCCTCGCGGACCTCCTTCTCGGCCAGCGCAGGCGTCATGGGCTGGCCCAGCACCGCGCGCAACGCCGCGCCGCCCGAGCTCGAGCTGGCGAAGGAGCAGACGAAGGTGGCACCCGGCGCGGCCCGTGCGAGGGCCTCGAGCGCGCCCGGGCCACCCGAGAGGTAGCCATCGAAGGCCACCACCACCGTCGGGGCGAAGGCGCTCAGCTCGTCGAGCGAGGCGGGGTCTTCGAGCACCTCGCAGCGGTTCTGCTTCAGCGCCGCCACCAGGGCCGCGTCCTTCGCCAGCACCGCCACGCGTTGGGCGAGTCCCGCTCGACGGGTGACGAGGGTGCGGAGGTCTCCGACGGTCTGCGACGCCATGGCTGGCTTCTATTCATGGACCCGTCAGAAGCGCCACCTGTCCGCTCAGGTGGCGGTCCGAAGCTGGCGCCACGCCCCGGAAGGCCAGGACGCGAGCGCCGCCGCGCCGAAGCACAGCAGGGAGGTGAGCGGAAATTCCATGCCGTTCTCACCTGGGCCGACCACGAACCACTTCGGCCAGTGCACGAGCCACAAGCCGTTCACCAGCACCAGCATGTGCGCCAGACAGGCTGGCACCACGAAGCGCCGGGCCAGCAGCAGCACCGAGGCCAGCACCTGCACCGAGATGACCGTCCACACCAGCGCGACGCCGAAAGGAAACCCGCGCTGTTCCATGGCGTGGCCCCAGTCGCTCATGCCCTCGACGTCGACGGTGAGAAAGGCGTGGAGCGGGTGCGCCGCCAGCAAGGCCGCGGCTCCGAGGAGCATCACCTCGAGCCCCCGCTGCGCCGACCTGCGGGCCACCAGCACGCCCGTGAGGCAGACCACGAGCAGCAGGTTGAACTCGACGCCGGGGTGACCTTCTTCCGCGCCGCCGCCCGCGACGTACCAGTACGGCGCCTGGCGCAGCGCGGCCCCCGCGAGGAGCACCACCATCGACACCCCCGCGGCCCGCACCACCTGGCGACCCGCAATCAGCGCCACCGCGGCGGCGAGTTGCACCAGCAACGCCAGCCACACCAGCGCCGTCGAACACGGAAGCCCCCGCTCGGCCAGCGCCTGGGCCAGCCGCTCGAGCTCGACCGAATGGGTCACCGTGAACAGCGGGTGGGTCGCGACGACGAGCGCCGTGCCGATTCGCACCACGGCCACGGACTGGAACGGCGAGAGCACGGTCTGGCTCGAAGTCATGACCGGCAGGCTGGTCGCCTGGCCGCCATCAATCAAATACGCTGCGAACATGTCATCGATAGCTTCACGCTATGGCTTTCCCGACACCGTCGAACTGACGCACCTGCGCTACGTGCGACACATCGCCCGCTGCGAGAACATGACCGAGGCCGCGCGGCAGTTGGGCGTGAGCCAGCCGACGCTGAGCAACGCGGTGCGACTGCTGGAGGGCCGACTGGGCGCGACGTTGTTCCTGCGCGGCCCGCGTGGCGTGACACCGACCGAATCGGGGCGACTGCTGGCCCGCGCGGCCGACGAGGTGCTGGCCGTGCTGCAGCAGGCCGACGAGTCGCTGCGCGACGTCGAAAGCGCCCCTTCGGGTCACTTCACGGTCGGCTACCACCACGCCTTCGGCGCCATCTTCCTGCCGCAGTTGATGCGGGAACTGCCGGAGCGGGCGCCGGGGCTCGAGCTGTCGCTCTGGGAAGGCATCGGCCCCAGGGTCATCGACGCGGTCATCGACCGCACCGTGCACTTTGGCGTCGACACCACGTCGGGCGCCTCGTCGCGGCCGCACCCCGACCTGGTGTCGGTGCCGATGTTTCGCGACGTGGTGTGCGTGGTGACCTCGAAGCACCGGCTGCCCGCGTCGGCACCGCTCTTCCACGTTCCCCGCATTCCGCCGAGCGCGCGGGTGGTTGCCGCGCTGCAGGCGACGGGGCACGTCGGAGGTCGGGTGATGTCGTGTGGCGATCTCGAGCTGGTGAAGAGCCTGGTGGCTTCGGGAGCGGGCCTGGGCGTGCTCCCGTGGCGGGTCGCCAGTCGTGACCCCGGGTCGGCGATTCGCCTGCTCGACCCCCGGCTGCCCTTCGAGGTCGACGTCGGCTGCTTGTTCTACCGGGCCGACCTCCACCGCACCCGCGCCGCCATGCTGCTGCGCGACGAACTGGTCAGACGCGGCCAGCAGCTCGACGCCGTACCGATGCCGTGTGGCGTCGGCCCGATTCGGCGCTCGACGAGAACCGTGCGTCCTTGATTCGCCTGCTGCGGGGCCGCGTCGGGCGCAACGGCTGAGCCGGGCTCACCGCGCCTCGCGGGCCATCGCCTGCTTCACCCGCTCGGCGGTCATCGGCAACCGGGTGAGCCGGGCGCCAGTCGCGTCGAAGATGGCGTTGGCGATGACCGCTCCCGTGGTGGTGATGGGAGGCTCCCCGGCCCCCTGTGGCGCGAGGGCGTCGTTCTTCACGAAAACCGTCTCGAGGTGCGGCACGTGGCTGAAGCAGGGCAGTCGGTAGGAATCGAAGTTGCGATCCAGCACCGCCCCACCCCGGAAGCGCAGTTCTTCGAACAGCGCGTAGCCCAGCCCCATGCTCAACCCACCTTCGACCTGCTGACGGGCCCCCTCGGGGTTGACGACCACGCCCAGGTCGATGGCGCACACCAGGCGGAGCACGGCGACGTGCCCGGTCGCCGCGTCGACCTTCACCTCGGCCATGGTGGCCACGTAGCTGCCGGCGTCGATGCTGCACGCCACGCCCACGCCACGCCTGCTGGGAGCGACGGCCGGCGTCCACCCGAAGGCCTTCGCGGCAGCCTGGACCACGCGCTTCATGCGCTCGTCGGTGAGGTTCTTCAGACGAAACGCCACCGGGTCGACTCCGGTCGCCGACGCCATCAGGTCCACCATGGACTCCGAGGCGAAGACGTTCATGTTCGCGCCGGGGCCTCGCCAGGGGCCGACCGCGAAGGGGTGCAGGCTGGCGCCCGCTGCGGCCTCGCCGTACGCGGTGCCGCCGCTCGAGCGGACCAGGACGTTGGGCACCGCGTAGAATGGCGTCGAGCCGCGATCTCCGGCCGCGATGATGCGCGCGTCCCACACCGACATCAGCCCCTGGGCGTCGAGCCCGGCGGTCACCGTCACCACCGACGCGGGGTCGAAGTGGTCGAAGAAGAACTCCTCGGCCCGCGTCCACGCGACCTGCACCGGCCGGCCGACCTTCTGCGCCAGGCGCGCGGCTTCGATGGCCTGCTCGTCGGCGCTCTTGCCCCCGAAGCCGCCGCCGAGGAAGGGCGTGATGACGCGAACCTTCTGCGCGGCCAGGCCCACCGCCAAGGCGATGCGGTCGCGCGTCGGGAACGGCGTCTGCGTCGACGCCCAGACGGTCATGACGCCGTGAACGAGCTCGGCGAGTGCCGCGTGCGGCTCGATGGCCGCGTGGGCCACGTACCCTTTGCGAAAGGTCTCGAAGAACGATTTCGCCGAGGCCGCGCGCCCGGTCGCCAGCGAACCGCGCTCGACCACCGTCTTCTCGCCGGTGGCGCTGGCCTGCAGATGCTCGCCGATGTTCTCGGGGTCGAGCGTCGCCTCGGGCTGGGTCCACTCGACGCTCAGGCGCTCGAGCGCCGCCGCTGCACCCTCGGGGTTGGCATGGAGCACGGCCACCAGGTCCGGCAGCTCGACCACCAGCACGCCGGGAAGCGCGCGTGCGGCCGAGGTGACGAGCTTCGAGCGCTTCGACCCGTGCATGGGTGGCCGCAGCACACGGGCATGGAGCAGTCCGGGCCGTCGCACGTCGGCCGCGTACTTCGCTGCACCGGTCACTTTGTCGCGCGCGTCGAGCCGGGCGGGCGAGCGCCCCATCACCTGAAAGTCGGCCGCGGCGTGCAGTACCCCCGCTTCCCCCACAACCCGCGTCAGCCGCGCGCCCTTCGACAGCTCGCCATAGGTGACGTGGGCGTCGGGGTCGTCGACGACCTGCACCAGCCCCTCGTGCACCACGAGGCTCGTCGGCGGCACGCCGAGTCTGGCGGAGGCCAGGGCGAAGAGCTCGACGCGCGCGCGCGCCGCGGCCGCTCGCAACACCGGACCGAACATGCGGGTCGACAACGAGCCGAAGGTACCGCGGTCCCACGGGCAGACGTCGGTGTCGCCCAGCACCAGGTCGATGGCGCCCAGCGCGACCCCGAGCTCCTCGGCGACCAACTGGGCCTGAGAGGTCATCACGCCCTGCCCCATCTCGATTTTTCCCGACATCACGCGCACCCGCCCATCTGCCTGCACGATGAGGAAGGCGTTGAAGTCCTCGGGTGAAGGGACCTCTTTGACGAGCACGGCCAGGGCGTCTTCGGGGCGCAGCCCCACCAGAATCACCAGGCCTCCACCGGCGAGGGTGAAGAAGTCGCGTCGGCCGAACAGGCGTGGGTCGTTCACGGCAGGGAGCCCGTCTTCGACGCGGCCTCGACCGCGTCGACGATGCGCTGGTGCGCCCCGCAGCGACAGAGGTTGCGTTCGAGCCGCGCGGCGATGAGCGCCCGGGTGGGTGTGAGGGTCTCGGTGAGCAGCGCCTTCGCGGTCAACAGCATGCCGGGCGTGCAGTAACCACACTGCACCGCGGAGTGGTCGATGAAGGCCTGCTGCAGCGGGTCGAGCCGCCCCGGTGGGGCCAGCCCTTCGATGGTGACGACCACCTTGCCGTCGACGGCGCGCATCGGGGCGCGGCAGGACCTGAGGGCCTTGCCGTCGACCAGCACCGTGCACGCGCCACAGTGGGCCTCACCGCAGCCGTATTTGGTGTCGGTCAACCCCAACTCGGTGCGCAGCACCCACAAGAGCATTCGCTCGTCGTCGACCTCGAGCGTGAGCGGTTGGCCATTGAGCGTGAACTGCAGCGCGTGCTTCATGAGCCCAGAGTGTGGCTGCACGCACCGGGCCGTCGAGCCGCTCCTCGCGAAGGGGGCGTCAGTGCATCACCATGAAGGACCCGTCGCTCGTTCAGACCGACCGGGTGTGACCGACCCAGTGCGGCGCGCGCAGGTCCTTCTTGAGCACCTTGCCGGTGGGGTTGCGGGGCAGCGCGGCGAGGAACTCGACCTGGGTCGGACACTTGTAGTGCGCCAGGTGCTGCCGGCAGAAGGCGATGCACTCGGCCTCGGTGGCGCTCGCGCCGCTCTTGAGCACCACCGCTGCGCGCAGGGTCTCGCCCCACTTCTCGTGGGGCACGCCGAACACCGCGACCTCGGACACCGCGGCCATCGTCACCAGCACGCGCTCGACCTCTGCGGGGTACACGTTCTCGCCGCCCGAGATGACCATGTCCTTCACCCGGTCCTGCACGTAGACGTACCCGTGCTCGTCGACCCGGCCCGCATCGCCGGTGCGCAGCCACCCGTCTTCGGTGATGGCCTGCTTCGTGTCGGCCTCGCGTGCCCAGTACGAACGCAGCCGCTGCTCGCCGCGCACCCAGAATTCACCCAGGGTGCCGGGGGGAACGTCCTTCCCGGTCGAGGGGTGGACCACCCGAAGCTCGGTGCCGCGGGTGATGCGGCCGGCCGACACCAGGCGCTCGGGGTGGGCGGCGTTGCGGTGGTCGTCTCCGTCGAGCAGGCAGAAGACGCCGCTCATCTCGGTCATGCCGTAGACCTGCACGAAGTCGCACCGCATCGCGCCCAGCACCTTCTGCAGCAGCGGCAGCGGCATGGGCGCCGCGCCGTAGGCGACCTTCTCGAGCCGCGAGAGGTCGAAGCTGGCGAAGTCGGGCATGGCCATGAAGCCGTGCAGAATGGCGGGCACCACGAAGGTGTGGGTGATGCCTTCGCCGACGAAGTCCTTGAGCATGCTGGCCGGAGACGGGTCGCGCGAGACGACCGCCACCGCGCCCACGTGCAGCGAGAGCAGCGCCCAGCAGATGCCACCGACGTGGAAGAGCGGCATCGGCACCAGGCTGACCGCCTTCGCGTCGAAGCGGAAGGCGTCGATCATCGCGCTGGTGTGGGCGCCGACCGAGCGGTGGGTGAGCAGCGCGCCCTTGGGAAAGCCGGTGGTGCCCGAGGTGTACAACTGCAGGAAGGCGTCGTCGTCGTCGTGCGGCACCCGGTGCGCGAGCGCCGGCCCCTGCGCGACCAGCGGCTCGTACTGATCGCCGTCACCGCCCAGCACCACCACGGTGGTCACCTTCGGCAGCCGCGCGCGCAGCCCCTCGAGCATCGGCGCGAACTCCTGGCCCACCACCACCAGCGTGGCCTGCGCGTCGGTGATGGCCCAGGCGACCTCTTCGGGCGCGAGGCGGAAGTTGCCGATGACGCAGGTCAGGCCCGCGCGCGCCGAGGCCAACGTCAGCTCGAGCGTGGCGGGGTGGTTCTTGTCGAGCACGAAGAGCCGGTCGACCTTCGGCGTGAGGCCCTTCGCGAGCAGCGCGCCGGCCAGGCGATCGACCCGCTCGTTCAACTGGCGATAGGTGGTGGTGCGACCCGCGAAGCGCAAGGCGGGAAGCTGGGGCGAGCTGGCGGCGAACTGGTCGAGGAAGCGCGTGATGTCGTAGGGCATGGAACGGCCGCACTCTACCCGCCAGGGCGCGGCCCACATCGCGCGGCGCGTCAGCCCGCGGCGCGACGTTTCAGAAGATGCTGCAGCTCCACTTGAGGTTGAAGCTGCGCAGCACCGGCGTGCTCACGCCGTCGGTGGTGGCCAGCTCGAAGGTCACCCGAATCAACTGCTTGTTGGTGGGCAGCCCCAGCGTCGTCAGGTCGACCGGCGAGGTGGTGAAGGGGCCGTAGCGCATGGTGGCGGGGTCGTTGAGCTCGGCGACGGTGTCACCGACCTTCACGAAGGCCGACAGCGAGGTGTTGGCCGGCGTCGACCCGTCCCAGGTCAGCGTTTCCCAGGTGGTGCCGGCGGCGCAGCCGGTGAAGTCCTTGCTGTAGGTGCCGCGCGGCGCGGTGAAGTTGCGCAGCTCGTAGCCGGTGAAGTCGGAATACGTGTAGAGGCCCGCCGGCTGCTGCGCGGTCTTCGTCACCGCCCCCGTCACCTTGTCGATCTTCATCACGTTGCCGCTGTAGTTGTTCACCCACGGGTTGCCGTCGTTGTCGATGCCCACGCCGATGCTGGAATTGGTCTGCCCGTCGCCGGCCTCGATGAACTGCGCGGTGCCGAAGGGAATGACGTTGCCGGTCTCGGAGTCGAAGCGAATGAGCTGGGCGTTGCCGCCGGCGTAGCCCGACATGAAGACCTCGCCGGCCACGTTGACGGCGATGCCGCGGCCCCAGGTGAAGCTGGTGCCGGTCTGGCTGGTGGTGGTCGAGAAGTCGAACTTGGTCCACGTGCCGGTCGAATGGTCGTACCGGCAGGCGATGGCGCCGTTGCTCCAGCCGGGCACCCAGACGCGGTTCTTGCCGTCGATACCCAGGGCGTACGCGGCGCAGCCCTGCGGCGTGCCGTCGATGACGGGCACACTGGCGCTGCCCGCGAGCACGGTGCCAGTCAGGGTGTCGATGAGCGCCAGGTGGGCGGTGCCGGGTTCGACGACCCACAGGCGCTGCAGGCGGTCGACGATGGCGCCGTAGGGCCCGAAGGCGAGGTCGAGCGAGGTGGTGCCGGCGGCGTTGGGCGCGATCTGCCCGTTGTTGCCGTCGAGCCGGTACATCTTCTGCTGGTGGTAGATGCCGACCCAGATGTCGCCTGGGCCCGAGCCCTCGATGCCGGAAGCGACCGCGAGCGCGCGCGCACCGACACTGCCGTTGACCGGCCCGCCGATGGGCGTGGTGAAGAGCACGCACTCGTCGTACTTGGTGAGGTCGTTGGGGTCCGAGGGGATGATCATTTCGCCGTCGGCCGGGTTGGTGGAAATCTGCCCGTCGCCGTTGACGTCGCGGCTGGTCTCGATGGTGCCGTTGCCGTTGCGGTCGATGCAGCCGCTGACGTCGTTGGCGATCTTGGTCACCGAGCCCGTGCTCTCGAGCGCGCGGTTGGCCACCCAGAGGTTGCCCTGCAGGTCGATGGCGGTGCGGCTGGGGTGGTGGGTGATGGCCGAGGTCAGGCCGTTGGCCACGCCGCCGGCGCAGGGCGGGCCCAGGCTGTTCGCGCAGTCCCTGGGCACCACCGAGTAATAGCGACCGAGTTCCTTGCCGGTGCGGGTGTCGTACTTCGAGACCCAGCCGTTGAGATCGTTGGCGATCCACATGCTGGTGAGGTCGAGGCTGCCGCCGCTGTTGAGCACGATGGCACCGGTGGGGTCGAGCTTCACGCCGTTGCCGGTGCCGCCCACGCCGCCGTCGAGCGTGAAGGCGCCGTTGCCCGCGCCGAAGCCCAGCATGCCGGTGCCATCGCCCGCGTCGAAGCCGCTGCCGCCGCCCGAGCCGCCGGTGCCCGTGCCGCCGCCACCACCGCCGGTGCCGGTGCCACCTCCGGCGCGACCACCGTCAGGCAGCACGCCGCCGTCGCCGCCGATGGTCACCACGTTGCCGCAGCTGTTGCACTGGCAGCCCGCCATCGAAGCGAGGAGGGAGGCGACGACGAGGAAGGCGCGCGAACGCTGACGCGAGAGCATGGCGCTACCCAAACCCGTCTTGGGTCAGGGCGCAAGTCGGCCGACTGGACGAGCGCGGCATTCCCAGCTGCTGAGAAAGGAAGAGCCGCTGATCAGGTGGCCCGAGCGCTCCACCGTCGGTGCGGCTTGCCACCGGGGTCTCCACTGGCGGTGCGGGCTCCCCGGCCGACCCCACCGTCGGTGCGCGCCCACGGCTCGGCGAGCGTCAGCCTTCCAGTTCTCGCAGCGCCGCCACCAGCCCCGCCGTCTGCGTCGCCGACGACAGCGGGTCCTTCGCGCGCTGCTCGGCCGTCGAAATCCATTCCACGGCAGCCGCCGGCACCACCACGCCGCCGTCCTTCGCGCGGCGCAGCACCGCCTGGGCCTCGGCGTAGAACGCCTGCAGCGACAGCTTGTCGCCGGTGGGCAGCCGCATCAGGTGCGTCAGTTCGCGCACCAACCTCGCCTTCGCCTCGCTCACCCTTTGGTCCCCTGGGGCTGGCGCACCACCGGCGCTTCCTTCGCGACCTCACCCTTCACCGCGCCCTGCCCTTCGCGCTCGATGGTGATGGTGCCGAGGTCTTCGGCCTTGAGGCTGCCGTTGGCGAGCAGCGCTTCGACGATGCGCTTGTGCTGTTCTTCATGCTCGCCGGGCAACGCGTCGGCGTCGCTGTCGAGCTTGACGATGACGTTCTTCTTCTTGGTCGTGGGGTCGGTCTCGAGCCGCAGAATCAGGGTGGCCATGGGTCAGCGTTCCTTGGCGACGAGGTCGCTCTTGTCGGTCTTCGGCAGCGCGCCGGCGAGCGTCTCGGTGTCGAGCACCTTCTTCTCGATGAGCAGATCGCGCAGCGAGATGATGAGGGCCCGGTTGGCGGCCAGAATCGACGCCGCGCGCTGCCGCTCGGCCTCGAGAATCTCGTTCACCGCGCGGTCGACGTGCGACTTCATCGATTCCGAGATGGGGTCGTTGGGCGTCGATTCGACGCGGCGCACGCCCACCGCCTCACCGCCCATGCCGTAGTCCTCGACCAGCGAGCGCGCGATGTCGGTGGCCATGTTGAGGTCACCGGCGCACCCCACCGAGATGTCCTGGAAGATGAGCGCCTCGGCCTCGCGCCCGCCGAAGAACACGCAGATGTCGTCACGCATCTGCTTGAAGGTCTTCACCGTCTTGTTCACCGGCTCGGAATGCCGCACGTACCCCGCGGCGAAGTCGCCCAGAATGCTGATGCGGTCGATGGGCGGTGAGTTCGGGCAGAACAGCGAGACCACCGCATGCCCGGCCTCGTGGGTGGCGACCACCTTCTCTTCCTGGGGGTTCAGTTTCTTGCGCTCGGCCCAGCTCGAGAGCGCCTTCTCGACGTCTTCGATTTCCAGCGGGGTGGTGCGCTTCTCGCGCAGCCGGGCCCGGGCCAGCGCGCGACAGAGCGCCTGCAGGTGGTCGCCCGAGTACGGCGTGTTCTGGCCCTCGACGAAGTCGCCGGTGCGCTTGACCGCGTACTCGAGCGCACGTGGAGACAGGTCGAGCTCGAGCTTCTGGTCGTAGATCGACAGAATCGACTTGCGGTCTTCGGTGTTCGGGTAGGGCACCTGCAGGTGGAACTCGAAGCGGCCGGGGCGCAGCAGCGCCGGGTCGAGCGACTCGACGAAGTTGGTGGTGCCCACCACGAAGACCAGCTCGTCCTTGCGGAAGCCGTCCATCTCGGTGAGCAGCTGGTTGACCATGGAATGCTCGACCCCGCTGCCCTGGTAGGTGCCGCGGGCGGTGGCGAACGAATCGAGCTCGTCGAAGACGATGATGGCGGGCGCGGCCTGGCGCGCGCGGGTGAAGACCTGGCGCAGGTTCTCTTCCGATTCACCGACCCACTTCGACTTGAGCTCGGGCCCCGAGACGATGGTGACCGCCGCGCCCAGCGAGGTGGCCATGGCCTTGGCGAAGAGCGTCTTGCCGGTGCCCGGAGGCCCCCAGAAGATCATGCCACGGGGAATGAGCCCCTCGACCTTCTTCATCGACGTCTCGTCGGCCAGCGAGTCCTTCATCGCCAGCACGTCGAGAATTTCCTTGTTCAGCCGGTCCTTCACCTTGGCGTAGCCGCCGATGTCCTTCTGCAGGTCGACGTCGGGCAGGGTCAACTGGCCGACCAGCGTGGCCTGGCGCAGCTGGTGGTAGGCGGGCTTGCTGTCGGTCGGGTAGTCCTCTCCGGTGATGGTCGAGAGCATGCGGCGCAGCCGCACCGCGTTGACGCCCGAGACCTGCTTGTAGAGCTGGTAGGGCTTGAGCGAACGCTCGTTCGACAGCTTGCGGCTCTCGCGTTGGGTGACCAGCGAGCCCAGCCGGTCCCTCGCCACCCCGAGCAGCGATTCCCGCCGGGGGAAGAGGTTCTCGATGACCTTGGGCAGGGGGAACGACGGGTCCTTGAACCCCAGGTAGACCAGGTCGGGGTTCTCGTAGAGCAGCGGAATGACCTCGCGCGCTTCGCTGGTCAGGCCTCCGACCGAGGTGGTCAACAGGTCGAGGTGGGGCAGCACCAGAATGCGCTCGGCCACCGCGCCGCGCACCGCTTCGCGCAGGTAGAAGACGATGGTCGCCACCAGGCCCATGCCCGGCTGCGGCTGGGGCATGTCGGTGATGGGGCGGCCGTCGAGGTAGAGGAAGTTGCGGCCTTCCTTCTTCAGGCGATCGCGCACGCACTTGTAGAGATACGGCGTCAGTTCCTTCTCGGCCTCGACCAGCACCGGCAGCCCGCGCCGAAGCGAGTCGGTGATGCGGGCAATTTCCTGCGGGTACGCCGCCTCGACTGCCGAGAACGCCGAGAGCTCGACGGGCAGCGCTTCTTCCTTGATGACCAGCGACATGGCTTAGACGCGCACCTTGATGGTGAGGTTGCCGTTGGCTTCCTCGTGAACCTCTTCGACCTGTCCCAGCTCGGCCGCGCGCTGCTTGAGCGCGCCACCCGTCACCCGGTTCACCACGCCGTCGAGCTCGCCCTTGATGTCGCGCAGCGCACCCTCGAGCTGCTCGGTCACCTTGCGGCGCAGGGCCTCTTCTTCGGCCTTCGCTTCGCGCTCGAGGGCCTGCTTGGCCACGTCCCGCAGCGCCTTCTCGCGATCGGCGTTGGGCGCGTCGACCACCGCGGTCCGCTCGGCGTTGAGGTTGAGCTCGGCGTGGCCCTCGGCGGTGACCGACACCTCGCCGGTCTCGAGGTCGATGGAGACCACGATGTCGCCCTTTTCCTTGCGGGTCGCGGTGTTGCCGTCGCGCGCGAAGCCGCGCTGCTCGAGTTCGTGGGCCAGCAGCTCGCGCATGCGATCGGCGGGCAGAATGGGCAGCAGCTCGAGCGTGGAGCAGACGCCGTCGTCGACCTGCACGTGGCGGGACAAGCTCTCCTTCACACTGATGCGGTAGGCGCGGGACATGTGGCTAGCGCAGCACAGGTGCCCCCCTGCCGTCACCTCGCACGACGGCGTCGACCCGTCACTTCAGCCAGTCCGTCGGGCTGACCGGAAAGGCGAAGTCGCCGTACTGGGTCAGCAGGCGCGGGGTGTACGCGGGGTCGTAGGCCTGCTGGTTGGTCTCGAAGGCGTTGACCAGGTTGGTGAAGAGCGCGTTGTGGTGCAGGCCGCCAGCGGCGCGCGCGTCGACCAGTTGCCCCATCGCGAAGCCGGTGCCGACGCCGCCTCCCGCGAGCAGGTAGAGCTGATCACCCTGCCCGTTGCCATGCGGGTCGCCGCCGGGCGACTGAATGGGCCCCTCGCTGCCGACGAGGATGACGGTGTTGTCGAGCAGGCTCTGGGTCGGCGCGAAGGGGTCGGCGGTCATCGCCAACTGGTCCATCAGCACCGCGACCTGTGAGTGCCAGAAGTTCTTGAACGCCGCGAGCTGAACGTCGAGCGCGTCTCCCGCCGAGCCGCCCGTCGAGCCGTTGGCGTGGCTGACCCGGGCGTGGAATTCGCCCGCCGGCACGCCGGGCATTTCGTTGGCGATGACGCTGAAGCTCGACGAGCTCAACTTGAAGCTGGCGAAGCGGGTCAGATCGCAGGCGAAGGCCTCGGTGATGAGCCGCGAGAACGACAGGCTGTCTTGCGCCACCCGGGTGAGGTCGGGGTTGCCGTCGTCGCAGCTCGGGTCGGCCGGCACCTGCGCGCTGGTCGGCGGGGTGCACCCCAGCACCGGCCCCGGCACGCCCGCATCGCCCGCGCCCGCCGTGGGCCCCAGCGAGTTCGAGAGCGACTGCAGCGCCGTCTGGTGCTGGCTCAACGCCTTGCCCGAGGTGCTGCTGGCCGGCACCCGGGTGCTCAGCTTGCGCACGCCGGCCTGCGCCACGCTCAGCGCCTTCTGCCGACGAGCCAGCAACCGTGCCGCGGTGGCATCGACGAGGCCCGCGTCCTGCCCGGAAGTGGCTGGCGGGTGGACGTTCGCGAAGTACGTCGCCAGCAGGTCGCCGGGGTTCGACACCATGCCCTGCGGCGTGCCCTGCAGAACACTGACCGTGTCGTCCTTGTCGTGGTCGGCGAACTGGTAGCTCATCAGCCCCGCGACCATCGGCGTCAGCGAGCCAGGCTGCGCCAGTCGCGAGAAGAGGTACTGCTCGAGCGAGCTTCCCACGGTGGAAGGCTGCGCGCCGTCGACGGTGTTGGACGCGCTCGCGCCGGTGAACACGGTGGCGCCGGTGTGATGGCCGTTGAGCGCCTGCCCGTAGGTCAGCCCACGGAAGACGATGAGCTTCGACTGCCAGCGCGCCAGCGAGGCCAGCGCCGAATTGGCGTAGTCGAGCACCATCGGCCCGCCCGCCACGGCCTGCGCTCCCGACGCGGTCTTCGGGTGGAAGAGCACCTCGGGCACCTGAAAAGGCGTGTGCACGGTGACCAGACGCAGCGGCGCGACCCGGCCCACGGCCCAGGCCGAGCGGGAGCGCAGCACGTTCACCAGCGGGAACGCGGCGGCGGCTCCGAGCAATGCACGACGGGAAACCGAGGAGCTCATGGCGTCACCGCTTTCTTTGAACGAACGAGTCGGACTGGACGTAGGCCGAGAGCGCCGGCAGCACCTGGTTGCCCGACTTCGCGAACTGCGCCTGCAGTTGATTGACCGCGCATTCGTCGAGCCCGACGTCGGTGCGCCCCGACGAGAAGACCCACAGCTTCTTCGAGAAGCAGGTGCCCACCCGCGGGTCCTGCGCCAACTGCTGCAGCAGGCCGGCGGTGTCCGGGAAAGTGGAGGTCGTCAGGTGGGTCGCGTCGAGAATGAGCCCGGTGCTGGCGTCGACCGTCGTCGACCAGGCGAGGAAGCCCGAGGTATCGACCTGCCCGCCGTTGTCGGTGGTGCGGTACTGGCCGTTGGCGTCGTAGTGCTCGAGCCCGTAGCCGATGGGCATGAAGTACTGGTGGCACGAAGAGCAGGCAGTGCCCGGCGGCACGGCGGCGGCGAGCGCCTGACGAGCGGTGGTGCCCGGCGCGGGCGGCCCCAGCGGCGAAGGCACGAACCCCGGCAGGCCCAGGTCGGCGACAGAGGGGAGTTGTTGGCACAGCAGCTTCTGGCGAATGGTGAGGCCGCGGCGAAGAATGGGCTGCCGCACGGTGGCGGTGGTGGTCAGGAAGCTGCCCTGGGTGAGCAGGCCCGCTCGCTGGCCCTTGAGGTCGGTGAGGCGGTTGAAGTTCGCGCTCGGGTCGACCGGCGTCAGGCCGTAGTAGGTGGCGAGGTTGGCGTCGGCGAAGGTGTAGGTGGCGGTCAGCAATTCGTCGAGCGTGCCCGCGCCCTGGTACACGGCGTAATCGACGAAGCGTCGAGTCTCGGTGAGCATCGCTGTGGCGATGGCGGGCGTGAGCGGCGAGCTCGCGTTGCCGAGGGTGGTGACCGCATCGGCGCCCAGCCATTCGGTGACGAACTGCTGCACGCGCGCGTGGCCGGCGGGCAGCGCGATGAGGCGATCGAACTGCGCGGTCAGCTGGGCCGGGGTCAGCGGGCCCTGGTCGGCGAGCGCGGCCAGGGTGGCGTCGGGAGGCGCAGCGGTGACCAGGTAGGCCAGCGCGGCGGCGGTCTCGTGCGGGGTGAGCGAGACCAGCGCCGAGGTGGTGTCGGCCGGGTCACCCAGCTCGGTGCGGTAGAGGAACTGGGGCATCTGCAGCATGGTGGCCAGCACCAGCTCGAGGCCCGAGGTCTTCGCGTCGTGGCCGGTGGTGGGGTTCTGGAAGCCGGTCAGGTACGCGTCGTAGAGAGCCCCCACCTCGTCGGCCTCGAGCGGCGCGCGGAAGAGCTGGCGGCCCTTGGCGGTGATGTACGAGACCGCGCAGGGGTCGGCGGGCGAGGCGGTGGGAGCCGTGCTCAGCGTGCAGGTCAACGCGTCGAGCTCGGCGGGCGCGCGGGCCGAGGCGATGGTCTCGGCGGCGGCCAGCAGCTTCTGGGCGAAGGCGCTGTCGACGGTCATCGCTTCGGCGTTCGAAGTGAAGCCGTTGGCGCGGTACTCGGCGGGGAAGGTGTGCCGGGCCTGCGCGGTGGTGTCGCCCAGCAGGGCGGCGACGGTGGCGTCGTATTCCTGCCGGGTGAGCATGAAGAGGCGGCGCTCGGTCGAGGCGGTCACGCAGCCGCCGTCGGTGGTGGTCAGGCTGGT
>CAIWFK010000790.1 GCA_903911905.1 uncultured Myxococcales bacterium | reverse complement strand
CTCTGGCGTTCTCAAGCTCAGCATCGACTGCTGCGTCTTCTTCGGCCCGCGCATGCGCCGACAAGATCACGCGGCCGGCGCCTCGTCGATCGTCCAGGGCGAGTTTTTCAACACCCTGCTAGCAGGGCTGCTGGTCAGAACTCGTCGAGGAAGGTGCCCAGCAGCACCCAGCGCCGCGCGGGGCGGCCGCGTCTGGCCTCGAGCGGGGTGGTGTAGTGCCAGAAGGGCAGCCGGTAGCAGGTGACGCCGCCCAGCGTGGTGACCGACGCCACGTGCGAGAGGTGCGAGTCCTTCTCGTACACCAGCAACTGACGGGCGCAGCCGCTGTTCGAGAAGGTCAGGTGCAGGTCGGTGTAGCCGTCGCGGCCCAGCGGCTCGTCGGGGTGATGGTCGTTGTGAGGCCCCGAGTAATCGCCTTCGCGGTAGCACAGCGCCTGCAGGCCCCACTTGTCGCGCAAGGGGTAGCCCGAGAGCGCCTGCGCGAAGGCGTGGAACGACGGGCTCTGCAACATCGCCATGAGCCCCGCTTCCACCGCGCGCCGACGCCCGGGCGACCGGCCGTGGTCGAGGAACGCGGTGGTCACCTTCACCGTCTTCGGCAGCCGCTCTTCGTAGGCGTACTTCATGCCCGTGGTGGCCTCGGGCGGAATGGGCTGTTCCATCGGCCGCATCGCCTCGCCCAGGGTGCGCTCGAGCAGCGCCAGCACCTGCGCCGAGGCCTTCGGGTCGAGCAGCCCGTCGTGCGCGACGAAGCGACCCTGGCCCCGGGCGAGCGCGCCGGCGAGCGGGTGACGACCGTCGAGCAGGCGACGGCCGGCGGGGCTGAGCAGCGCGCTGAAGTCCTTCGGAAACTGGCGCATGGCTACATCGTCGGGCCGACGACCCAGCGCCCGGTGCCGATGACGGCGTCGAGTCGGTCTTCGAGCGCCTTGAGCGCGGGCTGGGCGTCGCCCGTCGAATGGGTCACCGTCTTGCCGGCGTGGGTGACGGTGACGATGGCCTCGTCGGCCACGTGGGGGTCGCGATAGCTGGCCTGCATCGCGTCGAAGCCCGCCGTGCTGAACGCCTCTTCGAGCTGACCCAGTTGCTGGGCGGTGAGGCGGTCGACGGCGCGGCCCTTGGTGTTGGTGAAGCGCTGGCCGTCGAATTCCACCGCGCCGTCGCCCATCACCCGCACCGAATAGGTGGGGCAGGCGCCGTTGCAGGGCCCGCGGGTGAGCGAGGCGAGCACCTGATCAGCCTTCACCGCCACCGCGGCATGGGTCACCGCCTCGGTCGTGGACGAGGGGGACGACGCCGAAGGCGAAGCCACCGTGGCACAGCCAGCCAGCACGAGCAGCGAGACGGTCAGAAGGGAGCGCATGGTGGTCGATACGGGGCAGACGGGTGGGCATTCAACGCGGCAAGTGCATGGAATACCGCCTTGCCCGGGTGGGGTGAAGGCTTTGCGGTGCGGCCCGTCGAAAGGACATGCCCACGCTCGCCATGCCGATGCCGACCTTCGCGGGAACCCTGGGGGAGGGAAAACAGGAGCACACCGAACGGAAATGGTACGGTGCGCGGGCCGTGGCGACCGATGACCTCACGCTCGTTCAACGTGTCCGAACGGGTGATCAACGCGCATTCAAGCTGCTCGTCGAGCGCTACCAGCGCAAGGTCTACGCCGTCGCCCTCGGCATGCTCAAGGACAAGGAAGAGGCGCGCGACGTGGCGCAGGAGGCCTTCGTCAAGGTCTACCGCTACCTCGACCACTTCAAGGGCGACGCCAGCTTCTACACCTGGCTCTACCGCATCACCGTCAACATCTGCATCGACGTCATGCGCCGCAAGGGTTCGGGCCGGGGCGACGAGCACGTCGAGTTCGACGAGTCGGTGAAGATGGACACCGCCGAGGCCAACCTGGGCTCGCTGGGCACCCGCCTGGGCACCAACCCCCAGAAGTCGGCCCTGCGCCGCGAGCTGGCCGACCGCATCACCGCCGCCATTCAGCAGATTCCCGAGGCGCACCGCGAAATCCTGCTTCTGCGGGAAGTCGAAGGCATGAGCTACGAAGACCTCTCGCGAATTCTCGAGATCCCCAAAGGGACAGTGATGTCGCGCCTGTTCCACGCGCGGCTGAAGATGCAGAAGATTCTTGGGGAATACCTCGAGCTCGACGAATCGAAGTCGGGGGTCGGCAATGAATGACCCTGATCGCTTTGTCAGCGTGCCGAATACCCTGAAATATCGACGGAGCGGTTGCGTCGGCAGGACAGGAGCGTTGCCATGAAGAACCCCGCCCGTGAGAAGTTCGAGCCCCTGCTCTCGCCCTACGTCGACGGCGAACTGACGCCCGAAGAGCGCCAGCAGGTCGAACGCCACCTCGACAACAACCCCGAATCGGCCGCCCAGGTCGCCGACTTCCGCGCCGCCGACGCGCTGATGCGGCACGCGCTCGAAATGCAGTCCGACGACGTCGACTGGAAGGGGTTCACCGACGAGGTGATGGGCAAGCTCACGCCCGACAAGCTGCCCTTCTTCGACCGGCTGGCGCTCTCGCTGCGCGAGATGTTCACCTGGCAGCGCGGCACCCTCGTCGCCGGGTTCGCAGGCGCGGCTGCCGCGGTGGCCATCGCCATTCCGCTGACCATGAAGCTGGCCACCCCCGATGGCTACGGCGGCTCGCGGGTGCGGGTGCAGACCGTGTCGGTGACCGACACCGAGGCGAAGGTGAAGCCGGTGGTGATGGAAACCGAGGGCGGCGACGCGGTCATCTGGGTCGTCGACGAGAAGAAGCGCCCCGATGGCGGCCGCCACGCCGACGAAGAGGAAGAGCTCAACGTCGCGCCCGCCAAGAAACAGGGAGAGCTCTAAACAATCATGCTGACGCGACTGGTGATGACGGGTGCAGTGCTGTTGGCGCAGGTGGTGCTGGCCGATGCCAACAAGGTGCCCGTGCAGGCCGACGTGGTGCTCGCGTCACGCAAGCCCGGCCCCGTCGACCCCTCGCTGGTGTCGATGCAGAGCACGCTGGGCGCTCGGGTGAAGTACCTCTCACTCAAGAAGGTCTCGACCCAGCGACTCGAGCTGTCGACCGCGCCCTCGAAGGTGGCGTTGCCCAACGCGAAGTCGGCCGAGCTGACCCTGGTCGGCATCAAGGACAACGTGGCCCAGGTGAAGGTGAAGGTGCCGCCGGTCGACACCACCTATTCGCTGGGCAAGGACAAGTCGTTGTTCGTGCAGGCCGGCGCACACGAGGGCGACGACCTGTGGGTCGTGCTCTCGCAGCCGAAGTGACTACTTCGCCTTCATCGCCTTCGCGTCGAGCGCGTACTTCTTCACCAGCCGCTCGATGGACTTGCGGTGCAGGCCCGACTCGCGCGCCGCGCGGCTGATGTTGCCGTCGCACCGCTTGAGCACCTGGCCGATGTATTCGCGCTCGAAGTTCTCGAGCAACTGCTCCTTGGCGTCCTTGAAGCTCAGGTGCTCGTTGAAGGGCAGCGGCTGTTCCTTCTGCTGGCCCTGCACGCGCGCCGGCAGGTGTGCGACCTCGATTTCCTCGCCGTCAGAGAAGGTCAGCACGTGGCTGATGACGTTCATCAGCTCGCGAATGTTGCCGGGCCACGAATAGTTCATCAGCACCGAGAGCGCGGCGGCCGACAGGTGCTTGCGGCCGTGGCGCTGCACCACCTCGGGGTCCCCCAGCGCCTTCTTCAAGATGTGGGGAATGTCTTCGCGGCGCTGACGCAACGGCGGCAACTGAATGGTGATGACCGACAGGCGAAAGTACAGGTCTTCGCGGAAGGCGCCGGTCTGAATTTCCTTCACCAGGTCGCGGTTGGTCGCCGCGATGACGCGCACGTCGATTTCTTCGACCTCGTTGCCGCCGACGCGCCGAACTTCGCGGTTCTCGAGCACGCGGAGCAATTTGGGCTGCAGGTCGGTGCGCAGCTCACCCAATTCGTCGAGGAAGATGGTGCCTTCGTTGGCGCGCTCGAAGGCGCCGGGCCGACTGGCGATGGCGCCGGTGAAGGCGCCCTTCTCGTGACCGAACAGCTCGGACTCGATGAGGTTGGGCGGAATCGCGCCGCAGTCCAACACCACCATCGGCCCGCGCTTGCGCGCCGAGAGCTCGTGAATGGCGCGGGCCACCAGTTCCTTGCCGGTGCCGGTCTCGCCCTGAATGACGACCGACACGTCCATGGGGGCGATTTTGCGAATGAGCCCGAAAATCTGCCGCATCTTCACCGACTGGCCGACCATGCCGCACAATTCGCCGTCGCGGTCGGGCTCGACCGTCACCTCTTCGTCGATGGGCGCGAAGGTCACCACCGACTGGCCGGCGCGAATCTGGCTGCCCTGCGAGAGGTAGGCGCGCTCGACCCGGCGACCATCGAGCAGCGTGCCGTTGGTCGAGTTCAGGTCGATGAGCAGGTAGCCGCGCTCGGTGTACTGCACCTCGAAGTGGTGGCGGCTGGCGGTGCGGTCTTCCGAGAGCACCAGGTCGTTGCTCGAATGCGCGCCGACCCGCAGGCGTTCCTTGTCGCTGACCAGTTCCTTGCCGGTGTCGGGGCCGCCCGAGACCAGAATGCGGCACTTGCGCACCTTGAGCGTGGTGCGGTTCTCGACCACCAGCGTGTGCGTGGTGGTGATGGGGTGCTCCTCGAACGGGTCGAGGTACGCCGCGTCTCCCGGGCTGGTGAGAATCTCGTCCTGGGTGCCGTCGGGTCGGGTGGACATCGTGCCGCCCACCTTACCCCACTGTGCGCGCCCTCAACGGGCGCTTCGCTTCTCGTTCTCGAGCACCACGTACTCGAGCAGCGCCTTCTGCACGTGGAGGCGATTTTCCGCCTCGTCCCACACTGCGCTGGTCGGCGCGTCGATGACCTCGCCGGTCACCTCTTCGCCACGGTGCGCGGGCAGACAGTGCAGGAACACCGCGTGAGGCGCTGCGCCCCGCATCAGCGCCGCGTCGACCTGGTAGCCGCCCAGGTCTTTGAGGCGCTGCGCCGACTCGGCCTCTTGACCCATCGAGGTCCACACGTCCGTGATGACCACGTCGGCGCCCGCCACCGCTTCCTTCGGGTCGCGCAGCAGCGTCACGTGCCTGGGTGAGTGCGCCACCACCGCTGCCGCCGGGTGGTAGCCCGCGGGCGAGGCGAGCCGCAACTGGTAGTCGAACACCGAGGCCGCTTCCACGAAGCTGCGGCCCATGTTGCTGGCGGTGTCTCCGATGAAGGCCAGCGTCTTGCCCTTCACGGTGCCCAGGCGCTCTTCGATGGTGAAGAGGTCGGTCAGAATCTGCACCGGGTGCCCACCGTCGGTGAGCCCGTTGATGACCGGCACGTCGCAGAACTTCGAGAACTCTTCGATGCGCGCGTCACCGAAGGTGCGCATCATCACCACGTCGCAGTACCGACCCACCACGCGCGCGGTGTCGGGCAGCGGCTCGCCGCGCGACATCTGCGAGTTCGACGCCGAGAGGTCGATGCACAGGCCGCCCAGCTGCACCATCGCCGCCTCGAACGAGAGGCGGGTGCGGGTCGAGTGCTTCTCGAAGATCATCACCAGCGTGCGGCCGGCCAGGGTGCGCACCATCAACCGGCTCTTGCGGGCGGCCTTCAGTTCCTTCGCGCGGCGAAAGAGGCCCGCGTATTCGGCGGCCGAGAGGTCGGCAATCTTCAGGTAATCGCGCTTGGTGGTCACAGCTCGGACTCCTTCAACGAGGTGAACAGGGCTTCGAGCCGCGGCACCGACTGCGCACGCGCCCTCAGCACTGCGGCCTGCTTTTCGATTTCAGCCAACGTCACCGCCACCGCTTCGGGGCCGGTGCTGCCTGCGCTCTGCTTGCGCGCGACGGCACCCGCGGGCTCGAGCACGGCCAGCGTGGCCTGGTCGAGCGCCGGGTCGATGCTCTGCGCGAGCTCGACCGAGGCCTGGCGCAGCGTGAGGCCGCGTTCCTGGCAGCGGCGCACCAGCGAGCCGACCACCTGGTACGCCTTGCGGAAAGGCATGCCCTTCTTCACCAGCGCTTCGGCCAGGTCCGTCGCCTGGGTGAAGCCCTCGTCGACGCCCACCCGGCACTTCTCGGGGTGGAAGGTGACGCGCGGCAGCGACAGGCGCAGCACCTCGAGCACCCCCGTCAGCAGCGGCGCGGTCTCGAGCAACGCGGCCCGGTCTTCCTGCAGGTCGCGGTTGTAGCCACCGGGCAGACCCTTCACGGTGACCAGCAAGCCCACCAGGTTGCCGATGGCGCGCCCGCTCTTGCCGCGAATCAACTCGAACACGTCGGGGTTCTTCTTCTGCGGCATCATCGAGCTGCCCATCGAGATGTCGCCCGAGAGCGAGGCGAAGCCGAACTCGGCGGTGGTGAAGTCGATGAGGTCGGTCGACAGGCGGCTGGCGTGCACCAGGAAGCGCGCGGTCGCGTACATGAAGTCCATGGCGAAGTCGCGGTCACCCACGGTGTCCATACCGTTGAGCGTGGTGCCTTCGAAGGCCAGCAGCGTTCGCGTGACCTCGCGGTCGATGGGCAGCGACGTTCCGCTGATGGCGCCCACGCCCAGCGGCAAAAGTCGGCACTGGTCGAGCACGAAAGCCAGCGCCTGGGCGTCGCGCAGGAAGGCCGCGCCGTACGAGGCCAACCAGTAGGCCAGCGACACCGGCTGCGCACGCTGCCGATGGGTGTAGCTGGGCAAGATGACGTCCTTCTCGGCGCGGGCGCGCACCACCAGCTCGCCGATGAAGCCGGTGAGCTGTTCGAGGGTGCGGGCCGCGGCCTCGCGCACGTGCAGGCGAAGGTCGGTGGCCACCTGGTCGTTGCGCGAGCGCGCCGAGTGCAGCAGCGCTGCCGGCCCACCGATGGTGCGGTTGAGCTCGACCTCGACCGCCATGTGCACGTCTTCTTCGTCGGGCAGCTCGAGCTGGCCCTGCTTCGAGCGCTCCATCAAGGCCACCAGCCCGTCGCGAATGGCGCGGGCCTCGGCGCGGGGAATGACGCCGGTGCGGCCCAACATGGTGACGTGCGCCATCGAGCCCACGAGGTCTTCGTGCAACAGCGCGCGGTCGAGCGAGAGCGAGCTCGAGAAGGCCAGCACGCGCGGCAACAGCCCCGTGCCACTGGTGGCCTCGGTCTTGGCGAGGGTCATGAAGCGATTCCTTTCTTCCACACGGCCAGCAGGTCGCGCTTCACGCGCGAGGGTTTGATGCCCTTGACGGGCACGAGAAAGATGGTGTCGTCACCCGCGATGGTTCCCAGCACGCCCGCGGGTCGGGTCTGGTCGATGGCCGCGGCCACCGCGGGAGCACCTCCCGGCACGGTGCGCACCACCACCATCGCGTCGCCGTCGTCGACCGTGGTGACGAGCGAATGCACCGCGCGCAACGCGTCGTCCTTCCGTCGCAGGGGGGCTTCGGCCAATTCGTAGCCGGTGCCGCCGTCGGGGAAGGTGACCCGGCGGGCCTCGAGCTTGGCCAGGTCGCGGCTGAGCGTGGCCTGGGTGGCGACGATGCCCTCGCGGCGCAGCAGCTCGCCCAATTCCTCCTGGGTCGAGACCACGTGCATGCGCAACAGGCGCTTGATGACCTCGCGGCGGGTGCGGTGGGTGGCGACGTCAGCCATGGGTCACCAGCGAGCCGATGCCCTGGTCGGTGAAGAACTCGGCGATGATGGAATGCGGCGTGCGCGCGTCGACCACGTGCACCCGCTCGACGCCGCGCTCGAGCGCCGAGATGGCGTGGCGGGCCTTGCGGGTCAGGTTGCGGTTGAAGACGTTGCGCTCGACCTTCTCACGCAGGGTGGCGATGGTCAGTTGACCCAGCAATTCGTCGTGCTCGACGAAGCCCGGCACGCCCACCAGGTAGACGAGCTTGGCCGCTTTGGCCACCACCGCCAATTCGCTGGCGACCTGGTCGGGCTCGAGCGGCAGGGTCGAGCCGTCGTCGAGGAAGCCGACGGGGCTGACCACCGGCACGTAGTTGCGCGAGAGGAACATGTCGACCAGCTCGGTGTTGATGGCCACCACTTCCCCGGGCAGGCCTTCACCGACGCGACGCCCTTTGAGGAACGAGGCGTCCATGCCCGACAGGCCGATGGCGTGCACCCCGGTGCGGTTGAGCGCGGTGACCAGCTCGGTGTTGGTCTGGCCCGAGAGCATCATTTCCTTCGAGCGCAGGTCGCCCTTCGAAGTGCCTTCGGGGCTCTCGCCGTGCACCAGAATGGGCACCATGCCGGCTGCGCGCAGCAGCTTCACGTCTTCGACGATGGAGGCGCGCAGCGAGTCCTTCCCCATGGCGTGGCGACCCAGCTTGAGCACCACCCGCTTGCCGGCGAAGCGCGACATGTAGCTGAGCGCTTGAGTGACCAGGTTCACCTTGAACTTGGGTGAATAGTTGGTGAGTCGGTCGTCCTTCGCGACCGAGCCGTCGGCGGTCGGCACCAGCAGCGAGGTGTAGTCGGCGTTGATCTTCACGTAGTCGTACGACAGGTCGCAGCCCCAGCCGACCGATGTGGCGGAACCGCTGCGCAGGTCGACCTCGACGAGCACCTCGGGGCTGCGCATGCGCGCCCGCAACTGCGCGTGCCCGGGCACGCTGGGCCCTTCGCCCGCGTCGTTGGTGGCCACGCTCTCGATGGGGAAGGCCCGCACGTCGAGCGTGGGTCTTGCGTCGTAGACCACCACGCTCTGCACGGTGACCTTCGCGGCGGTGGGGTCGACGTCGTAGCGCTGCGAGCCGCACCGCGCACCGACGGTGGCCAGAATGCGCCCCCAGTTCGGGTCGGCGCCGAAGATGGCCGCCTTGACCAGGGTGGAGCCGGCGACCGACCGGGCGATGTCGGTGGCGATGGCCGGCGTGGGTGCACCGCTGACCCGCACCTCGAGCAGGCGGGTGGCGCCTTCACCGTCGCGCGCCACTTCCTTCGCCAGTTCCACGCACAGCGACTGCACCGCCGCCGCGAAGGCCTCGAACTCCGGGCCCGCTTCGGTGATTTCGGCGTTGCCCAACTGCCCGTTGGCGAGCGCGAGCACCACGTCGTTGGTGCTCATGTCGTTGTCGATGGTGAGGTTGTTGAAGCTGCCGTCCATGCCAGCCAGCAGCGCGCGCTGCAGCAGCGGCGCCGAGATGGCGATGTCGGTGCACAACACGCCGATGGTCGAGGCCAGTTGCGGCGCAATCATGCCCGAGCCCTTGGCCAGGCCGGTGATGCGGCCTTCCTTGCGCCCGAAGCGCACCACGCGACTGGCCACCTTGATGTGCGTGTCGGTGGTGAGCATGGCCTCGGCCGCGCTTTCCGGAGCCGCGCGCAGCTCGGCCTTCAGCTTCGGAAGCGCGGCCGTCACCTTGGCCTTGGGCAACCGCTGGCCGATGACGCCGGTCGACGCCATCAACACCGTGCGGGGGTCGACCTCGAGCACCTGCGCGGTGGCCGCACACAGTTCGTGAACGTCTTCCAGCCCTTCGGGCCCGGTGAGCGCGTTGGCGTTGCCCGAGTTGATGAGCACCGCCCGCATGCCCTGGGCCGGCAGCCGATTCGCGCAATCGATGATGGGTGCTGCGCGGGCCTTGTTGACGGTCAGCGTCGCAGCCGCGTTGCACGGGCTCTCGCTGAAGACGAGCGCGAGGTCTTTCTTGAAGGGCTTGATGCCGCAGTGCAGCCCCGAGAACAGAAACCCGCGCGCGACCGGCATCAGACCAGCCCGTCCACTTCGTCGAGCCCCAGCATGAGATTGGCGTTCTGCATGGCCTGACTGGCGGCGCCCTTGAGCAGGTTGTCGATGGCGCTGATGGACACCACGTGGTGACCGTCGGTCGACGCGCCGACCAGGCACTTGGGGGTGTTCACCACCTCGGCGATGCGCACCGCGTCGGCATTGGCGCGAAGGCCGACCAGGCGCTCGCGGCCGTAGACGTCGGCGAGGGCACCCGAGACCTGCGCCTGGGTGACACCGGCCTTCAGGCGCGCGACCGTGGTGCTCAGAATGCCCCGCTTCATCGGCAACAGGTGCGGAGTAAAGACCAGCGGCACGTCGACGCCGGCGACCCTGGTCAGGGTCTGGCGAATCTCGGGCACGTGCTGGTGCGAGAGCGTCTTGTAGGCGCGAAAGTCGGCGTCGACTTCCATGAAGGTGTAGTCCTCGGTGGCCTTGCGACCGGCGCCGCTCACCCCGCTGGCCGCGTTGATGACCACCGAGGACGGGTCGATGAGCCCGGCCTCGAGCAACGGCGCGACCGACATCGCCGCTGCGGTCGCGTAGCAGCCGGGGTTCGAGACGAAGGGCTGGCCCCGCACCGCGTCGCGGAACAATTCGGTCAGGCCGTACACCGCTTCCTTCACCAACGCGGGCGCCGAGTGGGTGAACTTGTAGAAGGTCGGGTAGAGCGAGAGGTCCTGCAGGCGGAAGGCGCCGGCCAGGTCGACCACCCGCACCCCCTGCGCGCGCAGCTTCGGCGCCAGGTCGAGCGACGATTCGGCAGGGGTGGCCAGGAAGACCAGGTCGCACCCCCTGGCCGCCGCGAGCCCCGCGTCCACCGAGACGTAGGCCAGCTCGCACGGCAGCCCGGTCTTCGAGGCCACGGTCTGCCCCACCCAGCGATCGCTGGTGGCGAACTTCAAGGACGCCGAAGAATGCGCCAGCACGAGCCTGGTCAGCTCGAGACCCGAATACCCCGACGCGCCGATGATGCCGAAGGACACCTGCATAGCGTGCGCATGTATATGCAGTTGCTATGCATCGCCAGCGAGAACGTCAGTTGCAGGCCGAATATTCGCGGCCGCCGGCGGTGATGATGGGTGACCCGTTGGAATTGCGTGTCATCGACAGCGACAGGGGCTGAAGCACGGGGTTCGCGTCGGTGGACAGGAAGAGTTGTTCGTTGCGCACTTCCCAGCGGCCGTGGTCGGTCGAGTTGCTCTGGCCGGCGTACGCGCCATTGGCCCCCGAGTTGTACGTCTCGGACCGACCGCCCGTGCTCCAGGTGCCGTCGCGGAAGTACTGCACCCGGGTGGTGCTCGAGGCGCCGGAAATCTTGTTGTAGGTGAAGCTGCACCACGCCGACGAGAGAATGAGCTGGGTCAACGGCGAGTTCCCGGCCGGCGCCTGCGGTGCCCTCCCCGTCTGAGCGCGCGGTTGTTGAGGCTGCGCGACCTGCGCGCCCTGTTGCTGGGCGAGGTACGCCTGCGCCTGGGCCATGGCCTCGCGGTCGGCTTCTTCTTCGGTGACCTGACTGGCCTTCGCGGCCTTCTTCGAGAGCGGGCCCGGGCCCTTCACGCTGGTGCCCGCGCCGCCACGGGTGAGCACCAGGGCGACGCCGGCCATGTTCAGGGTGAGCGAGTTGCCGTTGAGGGTGTACGGCAGGGTGTCGGTGCCGTTGTCGGCGTCGGTGACCACCAGCGTCTTGCCGTCGGCCGACCACTTCACGCGGCCCTCTTCCATCGAGCCCTGGCCGTTGGCCTCGAGGGTGATGAAGGGCGCCGAGCCTGCAAGCCAGGTCCCCACCAGGCGTTCGTCCACCTTCGGAGCGTTCAGCGTCAGCGACCACAGCGCGGCCAGCGTCAGCATGGTGTGCCCCCCCAAAAAAACCGTGCGTGAGGCTACCACGTCGTCGGTGCCGACCGTCGGCTGAGGGGGCGCACTTGCCGGTCGACTCCCGCCGTGCGACGCCTGCCCCGCCTCAGACCGGAGACGACATGGACCTCGACGGCCAGCGACGCAGCGACAACCTCGACGACGAGCGCGGCAATGGTGGTGGCGGCCGTCGCACGGCCCTCGGCGCAGGCGGCGTCATCGTGGTGCTGGTGGTGGGCTCGCTGCTGGGCGCCGACCCGCGCGACCTGCTGCGCCTCGTGCTCGACGACGCGACCCAGCCGGCCAACACGAGCGGCAGGCGCGCGCCCACCGACACCGACGCCTCGAAGGACCTCGTGGCCGCCGTGCTGGGGTCGACCGAAGACACCTGGAGCGCCCGCTTTCAGCAGGGGCATTCGACGTACCTGCCGCCGCACCTGGTGCTCTTCCGCGACGCCATCGCCTCGGCGTGCGGGCAGGCCTCGTCGTCGACGGGCCCGTTCTATTGCCCGGGCGACCGCAAGGTGTACCTGGACCTGGGTTTCTTCGACGAGCTCGCGCGTCGCTTTCATGCCCCGGGGGATTTCGCGCAGGCCTACGTGGTGGCCCACGAGGTCGGGCACCACGTTCAGACCCTGACCGGCGTCGAGCAGAAGCTGCGCCACGCCGAGCAGGGCCTGAGCGCGGCCGAGCGCAACGCACTCTCGGTGAGGCTCGAGCTGCAGGCCGATTGCTACGCGGGGCTCTGGGCCCACGACGCGCAGGCCACTCGCCCCTTTCTGCAGGCCGGTGACGTGGAGGAAGCGCTGACCGCGGCGAGCGCCATCGGCGACGACCGGTTGCAGAAGCAGGCGCGGGGCACGGTGCGGCCCGAGACCTTCACCCACGGCACGTCGGCGCAGCGGGTGCGGTGGTTCAAGACCGGCTTCGAGCAGGGCTCGCTGGCGGCGTGCGACACGTTCGCGCCCGGCGCGCCCTGAAGAAAAGAGAACGTCTGCGACGGCAGGAGGGACGACCTCGTCGACCAGGCGGCTCGTCGAAGGTTCGACCAACCGGCGCTTGGTCGCGCCGCGCAGCAGTTCAACGGGCGTGCGGCGCACCAGGGCGCGTCACGTCGAAAGAAGGTGGTCACCCGAGTTGGGAAGCCGCGAATTACGTGCTCTGCCGTTGAGCTACGGCCGCGTGGAATGCAGCCGGCGGGAGTCGAACCCGCTACCTCGTCCGTTCAAGGGAATGTGCGTGTAGGGCCTCTCGGGCCGGATGACCTGCCTCTTCTGACGCGGCCCGGTTCGCGACCTGACGGGCCCCTTTTCGGACGCAGTTTTCTTCGGACGCCAGGTGCTGATCAGTCGCCCGCGCACCGAGCGACCGTGACTTCGCGCCCAGTTCTGGCAGCGTCAGCCCCGCGCCAGCGCGCACGTCTGGAGAGAAGAGATGGCGAAGAAGAAACGAGTCCGCTCCGATGAAGGTCTGACCGCGCTCATCGAGCGCGACCTCTCGGCCTTGGCGAAGAGCCACGCCCTGCCGGTGGGCCATGGGCTCGACCAGCAGGCGGCCGACCTGGCCACGCTGCTCACCCGCGGTGGCAAGGCGCCGCTGCTCTCGGGCGACGCGGGCGTGGGCAAGACGGCCATCGTGCAGGAACTGGCTCGCCGCATCGAACAGGGCAACGTGCCCGAAGGCCTCACCGGCGCCCGCATCGTCGAAGTGACCGCCGCCGGCATCTTCGCGCGCACCAATTCTCCCAAGGGCGCCGCCGAGCTGCTCGAAGAGCTGCTCGAGCGCCTGGCCCAGGTCCCCAACACCATCGTCTTCGTACGTGACGTGGGCGCCGCCACCGGCAGCTCGTTGGTTCCCGTGCTCATTCGCGCGCTGCGTACGGGCCACCTGCGCTTCATCTTCGAGACGTGGACCCGCCAGGCCGCCGACCTGCTGCGCAGCGACGACGCGCTG
Organism: uncultured Myxococcales bacterium; assembly: GCA_903911905.1. Taxonomy (GTDB): domain Bacteria; phylum Myxococcota; class Myxococcia; order Myxococcales; family Myxococcaceae; genus Xiheilimnobacterium; species Xiheilimnobacterium phototrophicum. The sequence goes on along the minus strand of CAIWFK010000790.1, from coordinate 46,321 downwards.
GCCGAACGGCTGCACCTGGTGTTGGTGGCCGAACCCACGCTCGAGCGCGCGCGCTGGGTGCTCGGTCGGGTCGCCGAAGAGCTCGAGGTCGAGCAGGGCATGCCCATCGACCCCACGGCGTGCGACCTCGCGCTGCGCCTGTCGGTGAAGTTCCTGCTGGCCCAGCGCCTGCCCCGAAAGGCGCTCGAGCTGCTGCGCGAGACGGTGACCGAGGCCGCCGGCGCCTCCAGGGAGCAGGTCGGCGGGCTCGAGGTGCTCACCCGCTTCTGCACCACCACCCGGCTGCCCCGCTTCATGGCCGACGACTCGGTGCCGCTCGACTTCGACGAGGTCACCCGCTTCTTCGGGGCCCGCCTGCTGGGGCAGACCGACGCGCTGCAGGCAGTGCTGCAGTCGGTGGCGCTGCTCAAGGCCGGCCTCAACAACCCCCGGCGACCGCTGGGCGTCTTCCTGTTCGCGGGGCCCACCGGCGTCGGCAAGACGCACCTGGCCAAGCTGCTGGCCGAGTACCTCTTCGGCAGCGTCGACCGCGTGGTGCGGCTGAACATGGCCGACTACCCCGACATGGGCGACGAGCACGTGCTCTTCGGCAGCCCCTGGGCCCAGGCGTACTCGGCCAAGCGCGGCGAGCTCTCGCGCCTGCTCGACGGGCACGTCTTCACCGTGCTGCTGCTCGACGAATTCGAGAAGGCCAACCAGAAGTGCCACGACCGCTTCCTGCAGCTCTTCGACGAAGGGCAGTTCATCAACGCCGCGGGTGAGACCGTGGCCTGCAACAACACGCTCATCGTGTGCACCTCGAACATCGGCGCCGAGGTCTACAGCGAGGGCGCCATCGGCTTCACCGCGCGCAAGAGCGACGACGAGCTGCTCGAAGAGGTCGACCGCCGCATCTCGGTGGCCTTCCGCACCGAGTTCTTGAACCGCTTCGACGCCATCTGCCACTTCCGCCCGCTGGGCCGGGTCGAGATTCGCCGCATCGCCCAACGCGAAGTGGGCCGGGTGCTCGAGCGCGAGGGCATTCGCGCCCGTGGGCTCGACGTCGAGGTCGCTCCGGAGGTGGTCGAGCTGCTGGTCGAGCGCGGCTATTTACCGACCCACGGCGCGCGCTACCTGCAGCGGGAAATCGAGAAGACGCTCACCGCAGCCCTGGCGGTTGAAATCGCCCGTCAGCCGCTGCCGGTCGGCACGCCGGTGAAGGTCGTCAGTCACGGCGGGCGGGTGCACGCCATCGCCGAGCCCCGGGTGCAGCGCGAGCGCGCGGTGACCGCGCAGGCTCAATTGCCCGCGGCCGGCGCGCAGGTGGCCCGGAAGCGGCTCGACGCCCGGGCGCTGGGCACCGAAGCCGACGCGCTGTTGACCCGCGCCACCAGCATCGCCACCGCCGCGCGAAAGCCCGAACTGGAAGCGCGCAAGCGCGAGCTGCTGGCCCGCACCCAGTCACCCACCTTCTGGGACGACGGCGAGAAGGCCGCGGCCAGCATTCGCAGCTACCGGGAGGTCGAAGAGAAATTGGCCGAGCTCGAGCGGGTGCGCGAGCTGTGCCTGGCCGCCCGCCGACGCGCGAGGGAAGCGAAGAGCGAGACCGCCCTGTCGGCGGCGGTGCGCGCGGTCGAAGAGGCGGCGCGCGAGGTGCGGCTGGCCGAGGCCCGGCTGGCCGCCGGTGCCACCGAGGTCGACGACGCCTGGCTGGAAATCGCCGCCGCCACCGAGGGTGCGAGCGCCGAGGCCTGGCTGCACGAGCTGGTGGCGATGTACCTGGGCTGGGCCCAGCGCCGCGGCTACGAGGCCTCGGTCATCGCCGAAGGCCGCGAGCCGGTCCGGGTGGTGCTGCACCTGCACGGCATGGGGGTGTTCGGGTACCTGTCGGGCGAGCGCGGCGTGCACCGCCGGGTCGATGATGCGCAGCGGGTGACGGCCTACGTGCGGGTCTTCCAACCCTCGAGCGCGCCCATCGAGCTGTCGGACACCATGAAGGTCGACGCGAAGGAGGTGAAGCGGCGCGCCGGTCGTTTCGTCGAGCGCGTGGGGGCCGAGGTCTCGCTGCGCGACGAGCGCACGGGTCGTGAGGTGTCGCTGACCGGCTCGCTGCCCGCCGCCGAGCTCAAGCCGCTCACGCTCGCGGTGCTGGCCGGCCAGGGTGATTCGGGCGTCGACGTGCGCCGCTACTTCTTCGGGGCCGGCGCGCGGGTCGAAGACCCCCGTACCGGTGAGGGCACGCCCCGCCTGAAGGACGTGATGCGCGGCGAAATCGACCTCTTCATCGCCGGGTGGATGACGAGGCCTCCCGACGCCGAGCGGCGGTGAGTCAGGTCTTCTGCAACGGCTTGATGAGCCGGCTGACGTCGTAGCCGCGCGCCTTCAACTTGCCGACCAGCGCGTCGTAGAGCGCGTCGTCCATGGTGGGGGTGCGGCTGAAGACCCAGCACGACTTCTTCTCGGGGTGGCCGATGAGCGCCCACGAGTAATCAGGGGCCACGTCGATGACCCAGTATGGCCCCGAGAAGGGCCAGAAGAACTGCACCTTCAACTTGCCGGGCTCCTTCGCGTCGGGCACCCACGCCTTGCCTTCGATGCGCTTGAACTTGCCGGCCAACGAGTCGACGTAGCAGGTGTTGACGATTTTCACGTCGTCGCCGTCCTTCGAATAGGTGGCGCTGCTGGCCACGCACCCACGCTGGAAGAACGAATCGAAGCGGGCGATTTCGTACCAGGTACCGAGGTAGCGCTCGAGGTCGAGCGCGACGGTGTCGGGGGTCTGGGTGAGGCTGATGGCGAGGAGCAGGCTCAGCATGGCGCTTCCTTCGGCGGGCGACGGCACGAGCCGCTCGACAGGGGCAAGGTAACCACGCCCCGGACATTCGCGAGGCTTTCGAACATGCTCACCCAACGACCTACGAGCCAGGAGCCTCCGGTGTTTCAACGCGTCGCCTACGACAACTGTCCCCTGTGCACCCACGAAGAGGTCGACGTGGTGGGCACCTTTCCCTGCCGGCAGCATGCGCTGTGGCGGCCCACGTTGCCCGACACCATGCGCTGGCTCTCGTGCACGCGGTGTGGCCACGTCTTCGTCGACGGCCATTTCGACGACGAGGCCCTGGCCGTCCTCTTCGCCGGCGCCAACGCCCACCAGTTGCCGGGCCTGGCCGACCTCGATCGCGGTCGAATGCTCTCGGCCCACATCATCGAACGGGTGGTGCGCCTGCGCGGGCGCGCCGGTGGGCGCTGGCTCGACGTGGGCTTCGGCAACGGCACGCTGGTGACCACGGCGGTGGAATACGGCTTCACGGCCGTGGGGGTCGACGTGCGCGAAGCCGCGGTCGCCCAGCTTCGGGCAGAGGGTTACGAAGCCCACTGCGCGACACTCGAGACCTTCCAGTCGAAGGACGCGTTCGACGTGGTCTCGCTGTGCGACGTGCTCGAGCACATGCCGTTCCCGCGCCTGGCGCTGACGCGGGCGAAGGCGCTGCTGGCGCCCGGAGGAACGCTGCTGGTGACCGCCCCCAACCTCGACTGCCACCAATGGAAGGCGCTCGACCGGGCGGGGAAGAACCCCTACTGGAGCGAGCTCGAGCACCTGCACAACTTCGGGCGCGCGCGGCTCGAGACGCTGCTGGTCGAGCTGGGCTTCGCGCCGGCCTGGTACTCGGTGAGCGAGCGGTACCTGGCGGGAATGGAAGTGTACGCCACGCTGGTGTCGTGACGCGGCTTCAGAGCTGGCAGCCGCTGGTGAAGGCGCTGGCGTCGAAGTCGGCCGACAGGCCTCCGACCAGCGGCGAGAAGCCGGGGTCGGGCACGGTGGCCACCACCTTGAGCGTGTGCTGCCCCCCTCGCCGGGGCGAGCAGTACTCGAGCAGGTAGAAGCGGTTGGCCAGCGAGGCCACGCGGGTGGCGACGGTGTCGAAGGCGGTACGCAGTTGCTCGGCGGTGTCGAGCGTGAAGGTGCCGTCGCGACCGAACGCGGCGAGGGTGGCGACGTCGACGTCGGTGCCCAGGCCCACGCTGAAGAGGTGCACGGGGCTGGCCTTGGCGCGGGCCAGCGCGACCGAGGCGTCGACCCGCGAGGCCTGGTCGCTGCCGTCGGTGAAGAGCACCAGCGCCGCGTCGTGCCAGGGCACGTCGGTCATGGCCAGGCGGGCCTCGAGGGTGTCGAGCGTCGAGACCACCGCGCCATAGAGGTTGGTGGAATCGTCGACGCAGCGCCAGCCCGCGCAGGTGCGGTGGTCGGCAAAGCCCGCGCAGTCGGCGCCACTGGTGCATTCCACGGTCTCGAGCGAGCGCAGGCCCGCCTGCAGGGCGCCGGCGTCGTCGGTGAAGTCGACCACCACCTGCGGGTGCACGCGGCCGTCGAAGGTCATCAGCGCCACGCGCTGCCCGTCACCGGGAATGGCGAGCACCGACGCGATGTAGGCCGACGCCGCCGCCTCGAGCTTGCCGAAGTCGGTGCCGCGAAGCACGCTGCCCGAGAGGTCGAGCAGCACCACCGAGTCCATGCGGAAGTGTTCGCCCTTCGGCTCGACGCGCTGTTGCGATTCGTAGCGGCTGACGGTGCGACCGTCTTCCTGCAATTCGAAGGCGCTGGCGTCGAGGTTGGCGACCGGGTCGCCGGCGCAGGTGTCGACGCGGAAGAAGAGTGAAATCTTCGAGGGCGCGGTGGCGGTCAGCGTGCTGCCGTCGGGCTGGGTCAGGCGCAGGCAGCGCCCGGGGGGCGCCGCGCCCGTGTCGGGAGCACACGCCGCGAGCAACAGGACGGTACAGGCACTGATCAGTACGCGCATGTGGGCCAAGGTAGCCGTGAGCGTCGGTCCCGCAACTTTTCGGCCCGCGTGAGGTCGCATGATGTGGGCCATTCGTCGAATGACTGACTCGCGGTTCAGAAATGGGTTGCGATTGTTGACCCGCGGGTTAGGAATTCGCCTCGACCATGGCCCGCCCCGCTGACCCCCACGCGCGCAGCGCGCTGATTGCCGCCGCGAGAGCCGAGTTCGCGAAGGCAGGCATTCAGAAGGCGCGCATCGAAGACATCACCGCGGCCTGCGGGTTGTCGAAGGGCGCGTTCTACCTGCACTTCGATTCGAAGGAGGCGCTCTTCGGCGAGGTGGTGGCCGAGCTGCAGCGCGCGCTCGAGCAGACCCGGCGCTCGCGCAACGAGGCCTTCCGCGAGCTGACCCGCGAATCGAAGGGTCGCCAGTTCCTCGAGCGCATGGCCGAGTTCGACGCCCGCGAAGATCGGCGGCTGCTCGACCTGCTGTGGGCCTGGCGCGACGTGACCGCGGTGTTGATGCGCGGCGCCCAGGGCACCGAATTCGACGGCGTGTTCTGGGACACGCTCGACTTCGAGCTCGAGCGCATCGCCGCCGAGTGCGCGCAACTGAAGACCGCCGGCGTGGTGCGCGGTGACGTGTCGGGTGAAGTGCTGGGCATGATGGTGGTCGGCACCTATCTGCTGGTGGCCCGCCGCTTCGCGTTCGCGAAAGCCAAGCCCGACTTCGAGGCCCTGGTGCTGATGCTGCAGCAGACGATTTCCCGCGGCATCGCGCCGCCCACCCGGGGCGCGCGCGTCGCGCCCCAACGCCTGAGCGCCCGGCCCGCCGCGCGCGTCCTTTCCACGAAGAACGGGAGTCGACGTTGAAGAACCTGGCAATCGCCGTGTCCTTGCTGCTCACCGCGCCCTCGCTGGCCGAGGGGCCTCGCGCCGTGGTCGACAACTCGAAGGTGCGCGTGGTGGCGGCGCGCCCGGCGCAGGTCGTGGCCCGCGAGAGCGTCACCGGGCAACTGAGCCCCTCGAAGCTGTTGCCCATGGGGTTCGAAGTGGGCGGCCGCATCGCGGTCTCGCGGGTCGTCAAGGGCGAGCTGGTGAAGACGGGCCAACCGCTGGGCAACCTCGACACCGAAATCATCGACGCGCAGGTGGCGCAGGCCGAGGCGGGCGTGATGGCGGCCGAGGCCGGGTCGGCGCTGGCGACCGACGTGGCGGCGCGCAACGAGAAGCTCAAGGCCGAGGGCAGCGTCAGCGACGTGCAGTCGAAGCAGACCGACACCCAGGCCAGGGCCTCGGCCGCGCAGGTGCTGCAGGCGAAGGCCGGCCTCGCCCAGGCCCGCGCGGGGCAGAAGCGCCACTTCCTGAGGGCGCCGTTCAACGGCACCATCGTCGACGCGCCTGATCAGGTCGGCGGCATGACCGGCCCCGGCATTCCCGTCTACATCGTCATGCAACTGGACCCGCTGGTGCTCAAGGCCACCCTGCCCGAGGCCATTCGCGCGCAGATCAAGCCCGGCCTCAAGGTGCGCGTCGAAGCGGTGGGCAGCACGGCGAGCACCGACGAGGCGACGGTGAAGGTGGTGCTGCCGACCGCCGACCCGCAGACCCACCGCGTGCCGGTCGAAATCACCGTGCCCAACGCCGACGGGCGCTTCGTGGCCAACACGCTCGCCAAGCTCACCCTGGCGGTCGGTGAAGGTCGCAAGGCCGTGGTCATTCCCGTCACCGCGCTGGGCACCACCGGCGGCGAGCACGTGTTCGCCGTCGAAGGCAACGTGCTCAAACGCGTACCCGTGTCGGTGATGGAGCGCGCGAGCACCATCGTGACCGTGGTGCCCGACGTGCCGGTCAGCCAGGTGGTCGACTACCCGACCGGGGCGCTGGTCGACGGCGCCAGCATCGGCCAGGCGGGCATCGTCGGTCGTGGCACGGGGTTCGAACAATGACCCTCTCTGACGTTTCCATCAAGCGGCCGGTCTTCACGGCCATGATGTCGCTGCTGCTCATCGTGCTCGGGCTGCTGGGCGTCAGCCGCCTGGGCACCGACCTGTTCCCCGACGTGTCGTTCCCCTTCGTCGCCGTCACCGTGGTGTACCGGGGCGCGGGCCCGTCTGAAATCGAGAACCAGGTCGTCAAGCCCATCGAAGACGCGGTCGCCGGCATCTCGGGCGTCGACGCGATTCAATCGTTCTCGCGCGAGAACCTGGGCCTCGTCTTCGTGCAGTTCAAGCTCACCATGCCCATCGACCGGGCGGTGCAGGAGGTGCGCGACAAGGTGGCCGGCGTGCAGAACCTGCCCCGCGAAGCCGACGTGCCGAAGGTCTCGCGCATCGACATCGGCGCGCAGCCGATTCTGACCTACGTGGTCAACGCCGACGTGCCGACCTCGCAGTTGCGCCAGCTCATCAAGGACAAGCTCGAGCCCACGCTCGCCCAGCTCGAGGGCGTCGCGCAGGTCCGCGCGGTGGGCGGCGACGTTCGCGAAGTGCGCGTCGACGTCGACCTCGACCGGGCCAAGGCCGCCGGGGTGGCGCCCGCGCAGATCGCCGAGCGCATCGGCATGGAAAACGTCGACGTGCCCGCGGGCCGCTTCGACCTGGGCCCCAGCGAACTGACCGTGCGCTCGCTCGGCCAGTTCGCCACCGTCGACGCCATCGGCCTGCTGCCCGTGGCCCGCAACACCCAGAACGGCACCCAGGTGCTGCTCAACGAGGTCGCGACCGTGACCGACGGCGTGGCCGACCGCCGCACCATCGCGCGGCTCAACGGCAAGGAAGCGGTGCTGGTCGAGGTCGTCAAGCAGCCGGGCTCGAACACCGTCGACGTGGCCAAGGCGGTCAAGAAGCGCATGGCCGACATCACCCCCGACATCGGCCACGGCTTCGGGGCCTCGCTGCTCATCGACTCGTCGACGCTCATCGAAGAGAACGCCCACGAGGTGTGGGTGGCGCTCATCTTCGGCGGCCTGATGGCGGTGCTCATCATCCTCATGTTCCTGCTCGACGTGCGCGGCACCTTCATCAGCTCGCTGGCGCTGCCCACCTCGGTCATCGGCACCTTCTTCGTGATGTACGCGCTGGGCTACACGCTCAACCAGATGACGCTGCTCTCGTTGTCGCTGGCCATCGGCCTGCTCATCGACGACGCGGTGGTGGTGCGCGAAGCCATCACCCACCGGCTCGAGCAGGGTGAATCGCCGCGCGACGCGGCCTCGAACGGCACGAAGGACGTCTTTCTGGCCGTGCTCGCCACCACCTTCTCGCTGGTGGCGGTCTTCGTGCCGGTGGCCTTCATGCCCGGCATCGTCGGGCAGTTCTTCAAGCAGTTCGGCGTCACCATTTCGGCCGCCGTCGTCATCTCGATGTTCATTTCCTTCACGCTCGACCCGATGTTGTCGGCGCGCCTGAGCAAGGCCATCGTGCCGGGCTCGCACGCGAAGGAAAACGCGGTGGCGCGGGGGCTGCGGGCCTTCTTCGACGGCACCGAGCGCCTCTACGCCCGGCTGCTCACGTGGACCCTGAAAAACCGGGTGCTCACCGCGCTCATCACGCTGGGCATCGTGGCCGGCTCGCTGGCCGCCGCCAGCCGCCTGGGCAACGACTTCATCACCCCGCAGGACCGCAGCACCTTCATCGTGCAGTTGAAGCTGCCCGAGGGCGCCAGCGTGGGCGAATCGGGGCTGCGCGAGACCGAGGCCGCGGCCATTCTGCGCAAGATTCCCGACGTCACCGACCTCTACGCCCTGGTGGGCGCCGACCCGAATGGGCTCGCCGGCGACGCGAACACCGTGCGCTTCCGCGTGCAGACGAAGGAGCGCAAGGACCGGGTGTGGACCCTGCAGAAGATGAAGGACTTCGCGCGCGAGAACCTGAAGGTGCTGCCCGCCACCGAGGTGGCCATCATCGACCCGCCCGACATCGAAGGCCTGGGCGACTTCTTCCCGGTGATGATTTCGGTGATGGGCCCCGAGTTCAGCGGGCTCACCGCCGAGGCCAACCGGCTGGCCGGCATTCTGCGCAGCATGAAGAACGACAAGGGGCAGGACCTGGTGACCGACATTCGCATCGTCACCAACCCGCCCAAGCCCGAGCTCGCCGTGGCCATCGACCGCACGCGCGCCAGCGACACCGGCCTGACCTCGGGAGCGCTGGGCATGCAACTGCGCCTGGCGATGAACGGGGCCACCGCCGGCAAGCTGCGCCAGGGCAGCACCGAGACCGACATCGTGGTGCGGCTGGCCGAGAAGGACCGCACCTCGCCCGAGACATTGGGGCAGATGGAGGTCTTCACCCCGCAGGGGCCTCGCTCCATCGCCGACGTGGCGACCATCACCACCCAGACCACACCCTCGGTCATCGAGCATTTCAACCGCCAGCGCCGGGTGATGGTCATCGCGTCGCCTTCGGCCAACGGCTCGCTGGGTGAGGTCGCGACCAGGCTCAAGGACCTGGTGAAGGCCTCGCCGCCGCCGCCCGGGTACTCGCTGTTCTACGACGGGCAGATGAAGATTCTGGGCGAGCAGAACGACGCCTTCGCGCTGGTCTTCGTGCTGGCCTTCGCCTTCGTCTACATGGTGCTGGCCAGCCAGTTCGAGAGCTTCGTGCACCCCTTCACCATCATGGCTTCGGTGCCGCTGGCGCTCATCGGCGCGCTGCTGGGGCTGGTGGTGACCGGCTGGTCGCTGACCATGGGCGCGATGATTGGGCTCATTCTGTTGATGGGCCTGGTCACCAAGAACGCCATTCTGCTGGTCGACCAGACGCTGCAGAACCTGCGTGACGGCGACGACCTGAACACCGCGCTGGTCAAGGCCGGCCCGCGGCGCCTGCGCCCCATTCTGATGACCTCTGCGGCCATGGCCATCGGCATGGTGCCCACGGCGCTGGGCCGGGGTCAGGGCTTCGAGTTCCGTGCGCCGATGGCGGTGGGCGTCATCGGTGGCGTCATCACCTCGACCTTCCTCACGCTCTTCGTGGTGCCGCTCATCTTCGCGGTCGTCGCCAAGATCTCCTCCTTCGTCCTCAAGCTGCTGGGGTTCCCCGAGGCTCCGGCCCAGGCGCCGAGCCCCGTCGAGCACCCGAGCAAGGCTGCCTGAACCGCCCCATGTCACGACTCCCAACGACCCTCGCGCTCGTCGCGCTCACCGCCTCGGCCGAACCGCCCGTGCCCGCGGCCCCTCCGCTCAATGCCGCCGTCGACGCCGAGCGCGCCTTCCTCGCCGGCCGCCGAGTCGTCTCGCTGAAGGAAGCGCTGACCCTGGCCGACAAGAATTCGACCGACCTCGCCGCCGCGCGTGCCAGCGCAGGCCAGGTCGCGGCCAAGGCGGGGCTGGTGTACTCGGCGCTGCTGCCCGAAATCTCGGTCTCGGCCAGCTACGTGCACACCACCGCCGAGCAGAAGTTCGACTTCTCGGCCTTCGCTCCGGCTTTCGAGGGCGTCATCGCCGCGGCCATCAACGGCGCGGGGCCGGCGTACGGCAACCCCACGCCCGCCAACCAGGACGTGGTGAACGCGGTCGCCAAGGGCTTCTCGGACCAACTGGTGAAGAACAGCCAGCCCACCGTCATCGTCGGCGCCAATTCGCTCTACGGCACGGTGCTGGTGCAGCAGGTGCTGTTCTCGCCCCAGTTCTTCCTCTTGCCTGCCGCGGGCGAATCGAAGGAGGCCGCGCGTCTGGGCGCCGCCGAAGCCCGCGAGCAGATTCTGCTGGCGGTGGCCAAGCTGTACCTGGGCATCGAGGGCCTGGCGCAAATCGAAACCGCCGCGCGCGATGCCGAGCAGGTCGCGCTCAAGCGCGAACGCGACGCGAAGAACCAGCAGCAACTGGGCGTGGCCACCGACATCGCCGTGTTGCGCGCGCAGAGTGAGACCGCGCAGGCCCGCTCGACGCTCGCCACGCTCTCGGGGCAACGCGTCGCGCTGCTGGCCCTGCTCGAGGCCCTGGTGGGGGAAGCGGTGCGCCCTCCCGAGAATGCGCCGACGAAGCTCGAGGTCACCGCCGGTGACGAGGCCGCGAGCCCCTGGAGCCAGACCTACCTGATTCGCAGCTCGGAAATGGCAGTGACCGTACAGGGCCGCTTCAACACCTTCGACCGCATCGCGTGGATGCCGAGCCTCGTGGCCCAGGCCAAGGGCAGCTACAACTCGAACAAGGGCTTCGCGAACACCAACTTCATCTTCGACGGCATCATCGCCGCGCAGTGGACGCTGTACGACCGCGGCCAGCGCTACGCCACGCTGCACGAGAACGACGAGAAGACCGTCGAACTGCGCAGCAAGCTCGAGGGCGCGCGCACCAGGGCCCGCGCCACCTGGGTCGGCGCCAAGACCAACCTCGAGGCCGCCCGCGTCGCGCTCGAGCAGGCCGAGGCCCAGGCCGCGCTCGCCACCCGCGCCCAGAAGCAGGTCGAGTCGGCCTACCAGGCGGGCTTTTCCACCAACCTCGAGGTCACCGACATCGACAGCAAGCGCTTCCTCGCCGAATCGGCCGCTGCCAACGCGCGCGCCCAGGTCGAGCTGCGCAAGGTCGAGCTCGCCGCCGCCGAAGGGCGCCTGGCCGAGCTGGTGGGCCTGCCGAAGGAATGAGCGTCACCCTGCGGGGCTGGCGCGAAGAAGACCTCGAGCCCTTCGCCCGCCCCAACGCCGACCCCGGGGTGATGCGCCATTTCCCCTCGGTGTCGACGCGCGCCGAGTCCGACGCGCTGGCCGAGCGCTTCGTCGCAGCGCACCGCGCCCGGGGTGTCGGCGTGCAGGTGCTCGACGTCGAGGGCTTCGCCGGCATCGTGGGCTGGCAGGAATGCGGGGACTTCGAGCACCCGCTCTTGCCACCGGCGCATCACCTGCGGCGGCACGTCTTCGCGCGCCGCACCAACCCACGCCGGTGAGTTGCGCAACGCCGCGAAGCCGCCCTAAGCCTGCGGGCATGCTCCGTTCCGTGTCTCTGACCGCCGTACTCATCAGCAGCCTCGCGCTCGCCGCCGAAGTGGGCTCGCCCGCGCCGGCCTTCACCTTGAAGGACCTCGACGGCAAGTCGGTCTCGCTCGCCGACTTCAAGGGCAAGACGGTGGTACTCGAGTGGTTCAACCCCGAGTGCCCCTTCGTGCGTGCCTCGCACACCAGGGGTTCGCTGGTCGACCTGGCGAAGCAGCAGCAGAAGAGGGGCATCGTGTGGCTCAGCGTGAACAGCGGCGCGCCCGGCAAGCAGGGGAACGGCGCCCAGCAGAACCGCGCCGGCGTGAAGACCTTCGGCATGGACAACCCGGTGCTGCTCGACGAGACCGGTGAGGTGGGCCACGCGTACGGCGCCACCAACACGCCCCACCTCTTCATCGTCGACGCGAAGGGCACGCTGGTCTACCGCGGCGCGGCCGACAATTCGCCCGACGGCGAAAAGGGCGCTCCCGAAGGTGGCACGCTGGTCAACTACGTCGAGGCCGCCCTGGCCGACCTGGCCGCGGGGCGCGCGGTGAAGACCCCGCAGTCGAAAGCGTACGGATGCTCCGTCAAATACAAGTGACCCTGGTCGCGGTGCTGCTGCTCGCCGCCTGCACCGAGAAGGCCGCGCCTGCGGCTGCCGCGCCGGGCGTGCCCGCGAAGGTCGAGACCGCCGAGTACGTGGTGTCGCTGGTCGACGCGAAGGCCACCGGCGGCGCGGTCGTCATCACGGCCAGGCCGCCGCTGCACGTCAACCCCGACTACCCCACCGCCTTCAAGCCCGACCCCGGCGGCGCGAAGTTCGAAGGCGAGCGGGTGGCGCTGACGCCCGACGCGAAGAAGCCCTGCGAGAAGGCCGACGAGACCTGCGAAGTGCACGCCGCGCTGCCGTGGACGGCCTCGGCCGGTCAACTGGTGGCCGGCACCGTGCTCTTCAGCGTCTGCCAGCCCGAGAAGTGCCTCATCGAAAAGGTGCGGGTGGGCGTCACCCTGCCCTGACCGCACCGCTGCACGTCAGAGCGCCGTCACTTCGCCCGCGCGCACCTTCAGCCAGCGCGAGTCGGCGCCCGAGGCCCGTTCCACGAAGGCGCGGTCGGTGGTGGTCAAGAAGGTCTGGGCTCCGGAATCGGCCAGGTAACCCATCAGGAAGGCGTTGCGCTCGGGGTCGAGCTCGCTCGACACGTCGTCGAGCAACAGCAGCGGCAGGAAGCCATTGCTGGCCTGCAGGTTCTCGATTTCGGCCACCTTCCACGCCAGCACCAGCGCGCGCGACTGGCCCTGCGAGGCATACTGGCGGGCGCCGTGCTCGCCCAGGCTGATGTCGAGGTCGTCGGCGTGGGGCCCGACCGAGGTGAAGCCGCGCTCGAGGTCCCGCGGCAGCCGCTCGTCGAGTCGCCCCAGCAGGGCCTGCTGCAGCTCGGCCTCGGTGGCGGTGGCGAAGACCACGTCCTTGAGGTGTGACGGTTGGTAGTCGAAGACCGCGGGCGCGACGGTGCGGCCGATGCGTTGGAACGCCGTCGCCGCGCGGGTCGACAGCTCGTCCATCAGCGCGCGGCGCCGCACCCACAACCTCGCGCCCACCCGGGCCAGCGTCGCGTCCCAGGCCTGCAGGTGCGAGACGGGCGCGTGGTCCTTGAGCAGGCGGTTGCGGCTCTTGAGCGCGCGGGCGTATTCGCGGCTCTCGTCGAGGAAGGCGGGAAAGCGGTTGAAGACGCTGCGGTCCAGAAAGGCGCGGCGCCCATCGGGCCCACCGCGCACCACCGCCAGGTCGTCGGGCGTGAAGGCCACCACCGACACGCCACCGAAATACGCGTCGAGCGAGGGCGCGCGCTTGCCGTCGACGAAGGCGGTTCGGCCGGTGGGCAGAATGTCGACCGCGATTTCGCGCTCGGCGCCCTGCAGCAGGAAGCGGCCGGTGACGCGCGCACCCGGCGCCCCGAAGGCCACCAGCTCGGCCAGCTTGCCCGCGCGCAGCGGCTTGAGCGTGGCCAGAAAATAGAGGCCCTCGAGCAGGTTGGTCTTGCCCTGGCCGTTCTCGCCCACCGCGATGGTGGCGTGCGCCGAGGGCTCGAGCGTCACCTGGGCGAGGTTGCGGAAGTGCTCGTACTGAAGGGCCAGCAGCTTCATCGCGAGCGCGACTACGTACACCCAAAGTCTCTTCGCGCCCACTGGTGGCATGCGCGGCGTGGCGGGGGCCCGAAATGCGCTAAGACGCGGCGCCATGCGACGCCAGCGCTTCCTCTTCGTGGCCTGCCTCTCTTCGCTGTCCCTCGCGCAGACGGCCGCGCCTGCGCCCGCGTCACCTGCCGTTCCGGCGAGCGCAGCACCGTCGGTCAGCGCGCCTCCGGTGGTGAACGTGCAGGAAGACACCACCATCGACCTGACCGACGACGGCCGCATTCTCTTCGGCGCGCAGAAGCGTCAGGTCGATGCGCCCGAGCTCTTCCGCGCGCTGGGCCGTGCCGACCTGGTGGCGCAGAGCGAGGCCAACGTGAAGCGGCGCTTCGGCTTCACCATCGCCGCCATCAGCGTGGCGGTGGTGGCGGTGGGCGTCGGCATCGCGCTCTTCGCCACCACGCCCGACGTGAAGTCGCCGGCCTGCACCTCGAACCTGACCACCTACAACGAGGTCTGCGTGCCCGATGCCGTCGCGCACCAGGCCGCGGGCGGCGCGGTGTTGGGCGGCGGGCTGCTGGTGGCCGGCATTCTGGCCTCCATCGCGTACTGGGCGCGACCCGAGGTGTTCTCGAAGTGGGACCTGAAGAAGTTCATCAACGAGCACAACGCCAGCATCGGTGCACCGGCGGTGAGCCTGCAGGTGGTACCGGCGGTGGGCGCGGGCGTGCAGGGCCTGGTGGCCCTGGGCACGTTCTAGAAGCGCCTAGCGGTAATCGACGGCGTACTCGCTCATCGGGAACACCGTCTGGCCCTGCAGCACGGCGTGGGCGAAGGCGGCCAGGCCCGGCCAGCGATTGAAGGTCGCGCTCAGGCCTGCGCTGGCGGTGAGCCGCTCGAGGGCCACGGCGGCGAAGTCGGGCGCGTCCTCGTCTTCGTCGTCACCCTTCTTGAGCAGCTCGTCGACGAAGGTGCTCTTGCGGTCGTAGTCTTCGACCTTCACCACGCGGTCGGCGGGAATCGAGGCCTTTTCCTTCGCCAGCGCGACGGCCACGGGGAAGCCGCCCAGTTGGTCGACCAGCTTCTTGCCCAGCGCCTCACTGCCGTACCAGGTGCGGCCCTGCGCGTTCTCGGTCATCTCGTCGAGGCTGACGTGCCGACCCTTGGCGGCCAGTTCGACGAAGCGCGAATACGAATGGAAGAGGTCGGCGTCGTAGGCCTTCGCTTCCTCGTCGGTGAAGCGGCGCGCGAGCAGCAGGAGGTCGGCGTGGGCGCCCTGTTTGAAGGTCTCGTCGTTGAGGCCAATCTTCTCGTACAGCCCCGAGAAGTCGGGAATGACGCTGTAGATGCCGATGGAGCCGGTCGCGGTCGACGGCTGGGCGACGATGGCGGTCGCGTCCATCGAGACCCAGTAGCCACCCGAAGCGGCGACGTCGCTCATGCTGACGATGACGGGCTTCTTCTGGCGCGCCTTCTCGATTTCGCGCCGCACGTAATCGCACCCCAGGCCCGCGCCGCCCGGTGAATCGACGCGGAAGACGATGGCCTTGACCTTGTCGTCCTCGAGCGCGCGGTGGAGCGACTTGATGAGCGGCACGCTGCCCTGCTGGTCGGCTCCGCCCTTGCCGGCCACGATGAGCCCGACCGAATAGATGAGCGCGATGACGTCTTTCCCCTCGGTCAACCCGGCGTCGGCGCGAGACACGTCGCGGTAGCGCTGAGCGGTGACGTAGGGCACCTTGTTCTTCTCGGGCAGCTTGAGCCGGGTGCGCAGCGAGCTCTCGAGCTGGTCGAAGTAGCCTAGGGTGTCGATGAGCTTCTGTTCCTTCGCCCAGTCGGACTTGAGGTGGCCTTCGTCGACCCACGCGCGCACCTGGTCGGGCTCGACCTTGCGGTAGGTGGCGACGGCGGTGACGAAGTGGTCGAACACCAGCTTCAGGTTGCCGTTCAACATGTCCTTCACCGGTTCGGTGAAGGCCTTGAGGCCGCTCTGCTGACCCGAGCCCGACTTGTACTTGCCGAAGCGGAAGTACTGCACGCTGATGCCCAGCTTCTCGAGCACGCCGGGGTAGTGCCCCAGGTCCATCGCCAGGCCGTTGAACTCGAAGCCCGAGTCTTCGGGCATGACGATTTCGTCGGCGGCCAGGGCGAGCGCGTATTCCTTCTCGGTCATCGACTCGGCCCAGGCCACCACCCACTTGCCGCTCTTCTTGAATTCCACCAGGGCGTCGCGCAGCTCTTCGACCTTGGCGAAGCCCACCGAGAGCGGCTCGAGCTCGAGCAGCACGCCCTTGACCCGCGGGTCGTGCGCGGCCTTCTCGAGGTTCTCGACGTGCTGGTGCACGGTGACGGCGGGCTTGCCCAGCAGGTCGGCGAAGCCCCCGCGGTGCACGAATTCAGGCACCTCGCCGCCCAGCTTCATGCGCAGCACGGTGACGTCGTCGACCTTCGACTCGCTGGCCCCCAGCGCGCCGACCACCGCGATGCCGGCCACCGCGAGCAACAGGAAGCCGCCACACCCCAGCAGCAGGAAGAGGCTGGCCGAGGGGCCTCGCTTGACGGGTGGCTGGGGACGAAGGGGCGCGGGCGCGGTCGGATCCATCATGGGCCGGTGTGTAACGAATGCCGGCCGCGAAAACCCGTGTTGCGTGCGTCAGCGCAGACAGTCGGGCTGCTGGCGGTACCGAAGGGCGAAGGGCACGTAGACCATGCACGAGGTCTCGCCCTCGGTCTCTTCGCAGACCTTCTCGCAGGTCGCGTAGGTATGGCTGTGCGCGTGCTTGAGCGCCGCACCGGTGCGCGTGTCGACCAGGCGGTTGTAGGCAGTCTTCTCGCGGGTGTTGCCGTCTTCGCCCACCGAATGGAGGCTGCTGAGCACGCCCTTGACCACGCCCTTGCGCCACATACCGCGCTTGTTCTGCTGGGCGTCACGCTGCGCTTCGAGCACCGCGGGCCTGCTGGTGGTGCCCTCGACGGCGTACGCCATGCCGTACCCGGTCTTCGCCATGTCGATGGCGAGGTCGGGGCAGTCGACCAGCAGGCGGTGGTACCCGTCTTCCTTGCCGTCGGTGACGCAGTTCCATTCCTTCGCGGCGGCGATGCCGGCGCTGGCCTCGGCGATCTCGAACAGTTCCTGCGCGGTCCACTCGCCCCACTGGTGCACCGGGCCGTAGGCCTCGAGCGAATTGTAGCCGACCAGCCGGGTGCCCTTGCCCTTGAACTCGCCTTCCTTCACCTTGAACGAATCGCCGTCGGTCCAGTGCACGGCGACGCGCGCCCCGTTGAGTACGATGGCGCCCTGGGCGTCGTGCTTCTTGTGCTTCGCCAGCGCGCTGCAGGACAGGACGAGGGCGAACGAGACGAGCAGTCGGACCATACCGACCGTTCTACTCGCCTTTAGAAGCCCGAGGCGACGTACAGCGAACTCTTGCCGCTGACCACGTAGAGCACGTGCAGCCCGTCTCTGGTGGCGTCGACGTTCATCGCCGCCTTCTCGTCGCTGATGGGGGTGCGGGTGCCGTCCTGCGCGACCTTCTCGATGCCGGCGGTGGTGGTGACCACGTACAGGTTCTGCCCCAGCACCGAGACCGACGGGAAGGCGCCCAGGTCCATGGTGACGAAGCCCGACTGGCCGCCGGTGCCCAGAATGTCGCGCTGCAACGGGTGGTGCCCCAGGCCGTCGTCGCCGATGTACACGAACCCACGCACCGAGCCGTTCTCGTCGAAGCGGGGCGAGCGGCCGTGGTGCAGTTCGACGGTGGCCATGGGCACGGGCACGTTGCGCTTCAAGCTGGTGAGCGTGTTGCTCCCGTCCTGCACCCAGAGCAGCGCGGCGCCGTCGGCCGACACGTCGAGCTCGGTGGCGCTGGGCGCGTCGGTGACGTGGGTCACCGCGCCTCCCGTGGGAGCCACCTCGTCGATGCCCTGGTCCGAGGTGAACTAGATGAAGGTGCCGTCGGGCGCCCAGGCCACCGAGGTGGTGGTGCTGTGGCTGTCGGTCAACTGCTTGAGGTCGGTGCCGTCGCGGTTCATCACGCCCACCACGTCGCGCGTGCCGCCGATGAGCGCGTGGAAGGCGATTTGCCCGCCGTCAGGCGAGAAGCGCCCCGACTTGAAGACCTGGTCGGGGTCGGGCATCAGCTCGTCGACGCCGGGCGCGTTCGCCGTCGGCGGCACGTGCACCAGCCGGGAAGTGTTGCACGCCATCAACGAGAGCACGGCCACGACAACTGCGAAGCGAAGCGCCATGGGGCAGCGAAATGGTGGCTCGGCGCGCGCATGTCAAGTCGCGGTCCCGCGCCTCATCGGGCGCTCATGCAGGAAAGGCCCCGGGCGGGAACGACTTCCCTGGTCAGCACCTGATTCGGTCACCTGCTGACCGTGATGGTGGCGACGCCCGCGGTGGCACCCGTACACGAGAGCACCGACCCGGCGCGCACGCAGTCGACCGGCACCCCGCTCTGGCTGACGACCTGCTGGCCGTCGAGCACGAACACCTCGGTCGCACCGAGCGTGGGGTCGTGGTTCCACGAATAGGTGAAGCCGCTCGCCGAGCGGGCGAAGGTCACCGGCAGGCCGGCCGTCTTCTGGGGGTACGGCCGAGGCACGAAGAGGCCGCTGCGCAGCGCGAGGTGGTCGTCGACGATGCTGTAGTCCTCGGCGTCAAAGCCGTCCTTCGCGACCGGGTCCCACCCCGGCGTGTAATTCCACTGCGTCGCCGAGACGAAGTGCGCGTCGAGCCAGGTGGAGATGGCCTCGAGGTACGCCGCCTCGTCCTTCGAGCCCTCGTTGGCCCCGAATTCCCCCAGCAGCATCGGGCTGCCCCAGGTCACCGAGACCTGCCGCATGGGCTCGAGCGCCACGCCGACGCCGCCCTTCGCCCACGCCTTCGAGAGGTACACCCCGTTGTCGTAATAGTGCGGCGCGTGCACGATGTTCTCGAAGCTGACCCGCGGCGCGACCAGCCCCAACGCGTGCGCCGGCACGAAGAGCATTCGATTCGGGTCCTGGGCTCGCAGCGCGGCGCCCACGTCTTCGAACAGGTCGTGCAGTTCCCACGTCTGGCCCCACGGCTCGTTGATGAGCTCGTAGCCGATGACGTTGGCGTGCTTCGACAACCGCGCCGCCACCCGGCCCACCATCGCCAGGTAGCGGGTGCGCGCACCCTCGGTGTCGCGGTGGAAGCCGCGCCACACGTCGAGGTTCGGCCCGTCGAAGGTCAGCTTCACACCCCAGCCATCACAGCGCGGCCCGTTGTCGGGCGCATGCGTGGCCAGTGACGAGAGCACCGCCCACTCGGGGAACCCTTCGCCGCAGCCGCCCAGCGAGAAGCGCGAATACCCGTCCTGGTGGAAGTCGACGAAGACGTACAGGCCGCGCGCTTCCGCCCAGCTCACCTGTTGCTCGATGGAGCTCAGGTAGTCCTCGTCGTACGCGCACGGCTGTGGCTCGAACGCTTCCCAGGTGAAGAGCAGCCGCAGGGTGTTGAGGCCCCAGCCGGGCAAGGGGTCGAGGTCGGCGGCCGAGCGCAACGCGCGAAAGGGCGGCACCTTGGCGTTGCCGGCCACGTTCACGCCGCGCAGCAACACCACGCGGCCCGCCTGGTCCTTGAAGAACGCACCGTCGGTGTGGAGCGGCGCGGGCGCCGGCGTCGAGGGCTCGTCGACGGCGTTCTGGCAGGCCGCGAACGACGGCGGCGAGCGCGTCGGCTGGCAGGCGGTGAGCAGACTCAACAGCGCGAGGTGACGGAACCTGAGCACCCGCATCAGAAGAACGTGTAGCCGACGCCCACGCCCACGGTGAAGACGTGGGCCGGTACCAGCGCATGAAGAAAGGTGAGCCCCAGGGTCGCGCCCGAGCTGGCGATGAAGGGCACGTGCAGGTCGACGCCGTACGCCCAGCCAAACCCGGGAATGAGGTGCACGCCGCGCCATTCGTCGACCAGCCCGCCCACACCCGCCGCGACCTTGAGCTCGAGCTCGGGAACGAGCACCGGCACCTTGAGCTCGGCGAACCAGCCGCCCAGAAAATCAGGCCCGCGGTCCGGCCCCAGCACGCCCCGGTTCTGAACCCCGGCCTGCAGCAGCGCCACGGTCAGCCCGTTCTCGAAGGTCTTGCCCACCTCGAGCGCGTGGAAGAAGCCCTCGTTGTCGAGACCTCCTCCCAGCCCGACCACCACCTGCAGGTGCAGCCCGTCACGCTCGACGGGCGTGCCGAAGAGCAACGAGCGGTCATTCCACGTCGGGTGCTGCACGAAGGTGCCCAGCACGAGCACCAGCCACTGGCTCATGGCGCGCGTTATGCCCGAAGCGCGACCGCGACCAAACGACGAAGGCGGAGCCCCCGAAGAAGGGACTCCGCCATCGGGCACGGAACGGTCGACCGTGTCAGTACGCGACGCCGGCCTTCTTCGCGCTGGTCTTCACCGACTCGAACACGCGGTTGTCGAACGAGTCCTTCTTCTCGGCGACCTTGCTGGCCATGAACTCGTCGCGCTTCTTCGAGAGCTCGGAAATCTGCTTCTCGAGGGCCTGGCGCTCGGCCTGGTTCTTCTTCGCGAACTCCACGCGCTCGGCGGGCTTCATCTTCTGCATCGTCGCCGGCAGCTCCTCTTCCTTGAGCGAGGCAATCGACTCGGGAGTGGCCGCGAGGTCGACCGCGCCCACCGCCCCGGCACCCGACGAGTCACCGTGCGCCTTGCTCATGTACCCCAGGCGGTCGGCCGCGGCGGGAGCGGCCATGGCCTTGGCTTCCATGCGGCGCGATTCACCGGCGGCCTGGGCCTCGCGCTTGCCGGCGTAGATGGCGGTGTCCATCACCTTGCTGTTCAGCTTGGCGAGTTCGGTGTCGTACGGCGTCGCGATGGCGACCACGCCGCCGCCCTGGTCGATGGTGTCGAAGCGGCCATCGGCGAGCAGGGCGACCTTGCGGAACTGCGCTTCGGCCGTCGCGTCACCGCCGCAGCGAATGGTGTTGACCACGATGCCCTTCGAGATGGCGCGCTTGCTGGCGGCGGTGAAGGTCGTCAGGTCCTGGTCGTGCGCGGGGGCGTCGCCGACCACGAAAATCATCTTCGCGGCGCGCGGGCTGTCGCTCCACTGCATCTTGTCGACGGCGTCGGCGAGGGCGGTCTGCACCGCTTCGGGGCCGTCACCGCCACCCTCGGCGCGGAAGGCGCTCAGGTTCTTGTAGACCGTGTCGAGGTCTTCGCTCAGGCCGTAGACCTGCGTGACGTAGGCGTCGCCGAGGTCGCGGTAGGCCACCAGGCCGACACGCACGCGAGGCGTCGGGGTGCCCGCGGCCATGCGCGAGGCGATGGACCAGATCTTCTGCTTCGCGCCCTCGAGCAGCCCACCCATCGAGCCGGTGGTGTCGAGCGCGAAGACCACGTCGAGCACCGGGCGCTCGGCCTTCTTCTGCTGGTCGACCGCGACCGGCACGGTGACGTTGGCAGGAGGGGAATTGGCGAACGCCGCCGACGAGAGGACCGAGGCTGCCATCAAACCGCGCATGAGACGCTTCATGGTGTGTGCTCCAGCGAAAGAGGTGCTGGAACAAACGGGCGGTCGGAAAATTCGATCTATCGGGCTGCTGTGCCTGACTTTCCGCTCACTTGGCGGCGTCGAGCAGCCCCTGGGCGACGGCGAGCGCGAAGGCGTCGGCGGTCTTCAGCTCGTCCCACCGGGCGACCTCCGCCGGGTCGAGCGCGTGGTGCGTCTCGATGATGACGGTCGGCACGCTCGAGGCCTTCAGGAAGTACACGCTCGTCTTCGGCGGGCGAATGTCGATCCACCCCGAAGGCTCGTCGGTGTCCTGCTTGTAGAGCGCGCCGTAGTTCTCGCCGGTGTACGCGCGAAAGCCCGCCTCGCGCAGCCGTTGTCCCACGCTGCGGCCCAGCTTCGCGCGCTTTGCCACCACTGGGGCCTCTGCCACGTCGCTCCAGAGCACCGCGAAGCCGGGCTCGTTCGGGTTGCGCGCACATTCGCGCTCGTCGTCGAAGGGCTTCCACGTCGTGGCCTCGCCGCGCGCGTCGGAATGGAGGCTCACGATGACGTCGGGCTTCCACGCCTCGGCCGCCGCCATGCGCGACTGGTAGGTGGGGCGACCTTCGCCGGTGCGCGTGAACATCACCTCGAAGCCGCCGAGGTCCGAGAGCACGAAGCCCAGGTGCTGCGCGATGAGCCAGGTGTGGTCCATTTCCGCCTGGCAGAAGCAGCCGTGGTTGCCGTCGTTGTTGGGCGCGCCATGGCCGGCGTCGACCACCACCCGCAGCTTCTTCGCCTTCTTCGCGATGACTGGAACGGGCGCCTGCACCACCGAGCCGGGCTCGGGCCACACCGTCAGTGCGAGGAGGAGGAGCGAGGGAACCATCGAGTCGACCGACACCGTGCCACAGCTGGCCGTTCCGGTTCAGCCGGTTCGAGCATCACGACGCAAGGCCAGGAAGGTCCACACCCCGGAGCACAGCTCCAACCCGGAGGTCGCAAGCAATCCCAACGGCGCGAGGCCCGCCAGCACCAGCCCGCCGAACGCGACGAACTGGAAGGTACGGCCGACCACCGTCAGCCGGAAGAACGGGGTCCATTCTCCACGCGAGGCCGCCACGTAATACAGCCCCAGCACCATCAGGGCGATGCCAGTGACCCGCGCCCACACGTCGAGGGCCGGCGCGAACCCGAGCAGCCCCAGCAACACGTTCGGCGCCACCAGCAGCGCCGCTCCCTGTCCCAGCATGTACAGGCCGAACACCAGGACCGACGTGGCCGCTCTCGGTCGCTTCTGCTCCGTCATGGGTGCTCCTTCTCGTGGTGATCGAAATGACCGAAATTAACTTTCGGGTCATAACGAAATCGGTCACGCGGAGCCACTCAACCGGTCATCACGGCTCGGGGGCCTCCTTCACTCCAACGAGCGCCATCTCCACCACTTGACTGGCGTGAGCGAACTCACCGAACGCACCCAGCCGACCTGTCAGCCAGGCAAGCCGCGCCTCGATGACGACCGCGAGCGAGCACGGCCGCGAGCACTCGCCGCCGAGCGCCCGCCACGGAGATGCCGAACACCACGAGCACCAAAGAGAGGACCAGCAGCACCCAGCCAAACACCAGGCCTCGTGCAACGGCCTGCCGATACAGCAAGGCGAACGTCGGCCCCGACCCATCGCACGACGCCAGCACGCCCACCATCATGGCTGCAGCATCGCAGGTCCTCACCGCGCGCGTCACGCCGTGGCACACTCCGGCTTGCATGGCCCTGCCCGTCATCGACGTCGAAGCGCTCCTCGGTGACCGGGAGGTCAGCGCCCTTCGCCACGCCTGCCAGACGCACGGCTTCTTCTTCATCACCAACCACGGCGTCGACCGCGCGCTCGAGACCAGGCTCGAAGAGCTCACCCACCAACTCTTCGCGCTGCCCACGGAGGCCCTCGAGCGCATCTCGATGCCCCGTGGCGGCCTCGCCTGGCGCGGCTGGTTTCCCCTTGGTGGAGAGCTCACCAGCGGTGTGCCCGACGTGAAGGAAGGCGTCTACTTCGGCGACGAACTGGGTGACGACGACCCGCGAGTGCGGGCCCGTCTACCGATGCACGGCCGGAACCTCTTCCCGCAGGAACTCCCCGGGCTGCGAGCGGTGGTGCTGGACTGGATCTCGGCGCAGCGCCGCCTCGCTGCACGAGTGATGCAGGGGCTGGCCGCCAGCCTCGGCTTGCCGCGCACCCACTTCGAGACCTCGCTCACCCGCGACCCGCTCTCGCTCTTCCGCATCTTCCACTACCCGCCGCCCCGCGACGCCGAGCGCGAGCGCTGGGGCGTGGGCGAGCACACCGACTACGGTCTGCTGACGCTGCTCAAGCAGGACGACTGCGGCGGGCTCGAGGTGAAGACGCCGCAGGGCTGGGTCGAGGCCACGCCGATTCCCGGCACCTTCGTGTGCAACCTGGGCGACATGCTCGACCGCATGACGGGCGGTCGCTACCGCTCGACGCCTCACCGCGTACGCAACGCTTCGGGCCGACCTCGCCATTCGTGGCCGTACTTCTTCGACCCCTCGTTCGACGCGCGCGTGCAGCCCCTGCCTGGCGTCAGCGTGCGCCCCGCCGAGCAGGACGCCGCCGAGCGCTGGGATCGCGCCAGCGTGCACACCCTCGAAGGCACCTACGGCGAATACCTGCGCGCCAAGGTGTCACGCGTCTTTCCGAACCTGACCTGACGGGCTGGTTGCCTTCCGCGCCAGTCGTTGCATGGTGAGCGCATGGCCGATCTCGACGAGCACCTCTTCGCCCTGCCCTTTGGCCTGCCCGACGACCGCGACCGCCGCCTGGTGCGCTACCTGCGTGACGAAGACTGGGCCTCGGCGCTGGTGCTGCTCCGCGAAGTGGTCGACGCCCAGAGCACCAACCCCAAGTGGTTGCTGCTGCTGGCCTTCGTGCGCTTCCACGACGCGACCGACGTGATGGTGGAAGAGCTGGCCGACGCCACCCGCGAAGCGCTGCAGCTCATCGACCGGGCGCTCGAGCATGGCGCATCGTTCGAGGCAGTCACGCCGCTGCGTGACGCGGTGGAACGGGTGCTCGACGAGGTCTCGCGCGAAGAGCTCGAGGTGATGGATGCGCTCGACCGCACGCCTCAAAGTGAGCTGAAGCCCGAGCTGCTCGAAACGGCCGCGTTCCTGGTGTGGAAGAAGGAGCCGCTGCGAGCAGCAGGCCTGTTCGACGAGCTCGCGCGACGAGGTGGTGCGAACGAGCTGGTGGCCCGCACCCGCGCGGCGCTGTGTCTGGCCGACGCCGGTGCCGCCGACGCGCAGGAAAAGCTCTCGGCCGCGATTCACGCCGACTGGCGCACCCACGCGCGCGATCGCTCGGTGCTCGAGACGGCCGAGACCGCGCTGCTCGAGCGGCTGACGGGCCTGGACTTCGAGATCGCGTGGAAGCTGGCTGAAGCGAAGGGCGCCGCGCTCGACCTGCCGTTCCCTTCGGTGTGGCCCAACCAGGAGCGCCTGCTGACCCGGTGCCTGGCCATTGGCGAGGTGGTGCGCGCCCGCGCGCTGGCCCACACCATCGAAGAGCGCGAGGAGCTCTCGAGCACGTTGAAGGCTCGGGTCCATCAGGCGCTCGCCGCGCGCGCGTGAGCTGCCGATGGCCGGAATGGGTGGCGTCCCTGGTGGCGCTCGGAACGCCCAGCCGGGTTCGAGTCAGCTCCTGATTCCACGGTCTGGTGTCCGCAGGGTCGGTCGTCGCGAGTGACGACAGGCACCACCCAAAGGGCGGATGGGGTGCGGCAGCGATCCTGCGGCGTGGCGGCGAGGTCGAGCGCGGCCGTTCGCGCCTGTTCACGAGCGCCCAACCCCGGGGCCCTATGCCTCCGCGCGCTCGAACAGAATCGGCGGCGGCGGCGAGTCATTGCCCCGCAGATGTCGCCGCAACGCCGTCGAAGGCGTGAGCACGATGGGTCCGGTGGTCAACACCACTGCCGCCAGGTGCTCGGCCACGCGTCGCCGGTGATGCTTCGCGTCGAGCAACGCCACCCGATGCACCAGCGCCTGCAGCGACACCCCGCGCGTCACGCACACCGCCAGGCGGCCCTCCATCGCGAAGTCGAGCGCCAATTCCACCGCGCGCTCGTCGTCGACGAGGTCCACCGCCACCACCTGCGCAGGAGACAACCGCACCGCGCGCACGAACTCCGCCTCGCCCGCCGCCTCGAACGAGAAGCTCGACACGGGGAACACCCGCGGCTCTTCGAGCGTCGCCACCACCCGGCCCTGGCCTTCCCACGCGTGGGTCAGACCGAGCAGCGTCGCACTGCGCCCGCTCGCCGGCGGCCCGCCGATGACCACCAGGCCCGAGGTCAGCGCCACCACCTCGACCAGTTCGGACCCGGGCTCCTTCGGCGGGTCGACGAAGCGCACCACCACCCCGGCCTGCGAGGTCGCCACCCGCAGGCGCCCGAACCCCGGCACGTCGCGCACCGAGAGCCCCGGGCCTGCGCCCAGTTCACGCCCCACCGCCTCGACCTGCGCGCGCGTGGTGTCGTGCTCGAGCGTCGTCGTCCCGCTGGGGCCGCGCGCCACCACCACCCGGTCCGGCTGGAACATCACCTCGAACGCACCGCCCTCCCTGGCCTCACGCAGTACGCGCCCCAGGTCGAAGAGTCGCGACGCCGTCACGGTGCTCTCGCGCAAGGGCACGTTCGCACCGACGAGCAAGAGGTGGTGCTCGGGCTCACGCTCGGCACGCATGGCCGCGCTCTCGAGCAGGTTCACCAATTCAGAGTCCCACCCGAACTCCACCAGTTCCCTCGCCGCCTTGAGCGCCGAGCGCGTGACCTGCCGCGCGACGACCCGCAGGGGCAGCGAGCCGAACGCGAAGGGCCCCTGACTGACGCGACCCAACCACCCGCCGCGCAGCAACTGCGTGGCCAGCCGCTCGTCGCCCAGCACCACGCCGGCGACCTTCACGAAATGTGCGACCCACTCCCCTTCGACCTCGAGCGTGCCGGCGTCGTTCCCCGCTTGCAGCACGGCGTCACCGAGCGCACAGGCCGTCACGTCGTCGACCGGGCCCGCATCGGTGGTGCTGGCGAGCGCGGCGTGGAACAGCCCACCATCGAAATGGGCGCGAAAGAGGCGACCAGGCTGCAGGCCGGGCTCGCGCAGCGCCGCGCGAAAGGGCTCAGGCTCGAGAATGCGGGCGTGCAGCATGGCGTTTCAGACTCCGCGCGCGTCGGGTTTCCAGAGGTACTTGTGCTGCTGGAGCTGGAAGCGTACCGGAAGGCGGTCAGCGATGATCCACTCCGCCAACTGGGTGGGCGAGAGCGCGCTGAACACCGTCGAGAACAACAGCCCGAAGGGTCTGGCCTCGAGCCGGTGCTCGCGAATCAGGCCCACGCTCCAGTCGTAGTCTTCGCGCGAGCCGATGACGAACTTGAGCTCGTCGTTCTGGTTCATCGAGCTGAAGTTGCGCAGGTCGTTGCGGTCGCTCTCGCGTGACGAGGGCGTCTTCAGGTCGACGATCTTGTGCACCGCCGGGGGTACCAGCCGCACGTCGATGGCCCCCGAGGTCTCGAGCAGCACGGTCAGCCCCGCATCGAGCATCGACTGCATCAAGGGGTAGACGCCAGGCTGCAGCAGCGGCTCACCCCCAGTCACCTCGACCATCGGCGTCTTCATCGCCAGCACGCGCTCGAGCACGTCGGCGTTCTTCAGCCGCTCGCCACCGCGAAAGGCGAACTCCGAATCGCAATAGCTGCAGCGCAGGTGGCACCCGGTCAGCCGCACGAAGGCGCACAACAAGCCCTGGTGCGACGATTCGCCCTGCAGCGACAGGTACAGCTCCTTGACCACCACCGAATCGGCGGTGGGCACGAGCCTGGGTTCGACGTGGGGTCGCAGCGAGAGCATTACTTGCGCACGAGCGGCTTGTACTTGATGCGGCGCGGCTGCAGCGCGTCGGTGCCCAGGCGCTTCTTCTTGTCGGCCTCGTAGTCCTGGAAGTTCCCTTCGAACCAGACCACGCGCGAATCGCCCTCGAAGGCCACAATGTGCGTGGCCACGCGGTCGAGGAACCAGCGGTCGTGGCTGATGATGACCGCGCACCCGGCGAAGCCCTCGAGGCCTTCTTCCAGAGAGCGAAGGGTCTCGACGTCGAGGTCGTTGGTGGGCTCGTCGAGCAACAGCACGTTGCCGCCCGACTTGAGCAGCTTGGCCAGGTGCACGCGGTTGCGCTCGCCGCCCGAGAGGTCCTTCACGCGCTTCTGTTGATCAGCCCCCTTGAAGGCGAACCACGACAGGTACGCACGCGACTGCACGATGCGCCCGCCCAGGTCCAACTGGTCGAGCCCGTTGCTCACTTCCTGGAAGACCGACTGGTCGCCCGCCAACGCGTCGCGCGACTGGTCGACGTAGGCCACCTTGGCGGTCTCGCCCACGGTGAAGGTGCCCGCGTCGGGCTTCTCGAGCCCCAGCATCATCTTGAACAGCGTGGTCTTGCCTGCGCCGTTGGGGCCGATGACGCCCACGATGCCGTTGGGCGGCAGCTTGAACGACAGGTCGTCGATGAGCAGGCGCTCGCCGAACGCCTTTCGAATGTTCTTGGCCTCGACCACCAGGCCGCCCAGCTTGGGGCCAGGGGGAATGTAGATTTCACCGCTCGAGTCGGTCTTCTTGTTGCGCTCGAATTCCTCTCGCATCTCGTCGTAGCGCTCGAGGCGCGACTTCGACTTGGCCTGGCGGGCCTTGGCCGAGCTCGACACCCACTGCAGTTCGCGCTCGAGGAACTTCTGGCGGTAGCTGCTCGACTTCTCTTCCAGCTCGAGGCGCTTCTTCTTCTGGTCCAGCCAGCTCGAGTAGTTGCCCTTCCACGGCACGCCTTCGCCACGGTCGAGCTCGAGAATCCACTCGCAGGCCTCGTCGAGGAAGTACCGGTCGTGGGTGATGCACACGATGGTGCCGGTGTACGACTTGAGGTGCTGCTGCAGCCACTGCACCGATTCGGCGTCGAGGTGGTTGGTGGGCTCGTCGAGCAACAGCAGGTCGGGCTTCTCGAGCAGAATGCGGCACAGGGCCACGCGCCGCTTCTCGCCACCCGACAGGTTCTTCACGGCGCTGTCGCCAGGCGGCAGGCGCAGCGCGTCCATCGCGATGTCCAGGGTGCGGTCCAGGTCCCACCCGCCCGCGGCGTCGATGGCGTCCTGCAGCTTCGACTGCTCGGCCAGCAGCTTGTCGAAGTCGGCGTCGGGCTCACCCAGGGCGTTCGAGACCTCGTCGAAGCGCTTGAGCAGGTCCTTGGTCTTCTTCACCGCCAGTTCGACGTTGCCCTTCACGTCGAGCGTCTCGTCGAGCTGCGGCTCCTGCTGCAGGTAGCCGATGCGCGCGGTGGGGTCGGGGCGCGCGGTGCCCATGAACTCGGCGTCGGCGCCGGCCATGATGCGCAAGAGCGTCGACTTGCCCGAGCCGTTGGGGCCGATGACGCCAATCTTCGCCCCGGGGACGAACGAGAGCCAGATGCCCTTGAGAATTTCCTTGCCGTTCTTGACCTTGCGAAGGTCCTGCATCGTGAAGATGAAGTTCTCTGCCATGCGCCCGGTGCTAGCGCGTGGCGCTTTCCTTCGCCAGAAGCGCGTGGTTCAACCGTCGTCATCATGCTCCGTCGGGTGGTTGGTCTCTTGGTGCTGGTGGCCGGTTCCTCCTTCGCGGCGCCGCGCGACTTCTCGCTGACCTGGACCACCCAGTCGCTCGACACGGGCCACCGCGACCTCGAGGTCTGGGCCACGCCGCGCATCGCCCGGGTCGACCCGCACCAGGTGCTGCTCGACACCCGCTTCGGCCTCACCGCCGGCCTGACCCGCTGGCTCGAGACGCAGCTCACCGTCGACCTGGGCTTCGACTCGGGGCTGGCCACGCAGACCATCGACGGGCGGGTCAGCTCGGTGTGGCACTTCACGCCGCTCAAGGGGCAGCGCGACGCAGTGGGCCTGGGTGGCGTGGCGCGGGTGTCGCTGGGCGTCGACGTGCTCGCGCTCGAGGCGCGGCTGACGCTCGACAAGGCGGTGGGCCGGGTGCTCTTCGCCGCCAACGCCAGCGTCTCACGCGAATGGTTCTGGTCGGGCCGCAGCGGCGTCGACACCCGGGCCGAGGAATCGGTCGCAGTGCGCTTCGCCATCACCCCCACCACCACCTTCGGTGCCGAGGGCTACCTCAAGTCGGGCTTCACCCACGGCGCGTACCAGGGCAGCGGCCTGTACTTCGGGCCGGCGCTCTCGTTCCAGTTCACCAGCGTGTGGCTCACCGTGGGCATGGTGGCGCAGGTCGGCGCCGACAAAGCCGCGGCCGACCGGGGCAACGGCGAGCCACTCACCCTGCGTGACAACGAGCGCTTCGTCGGTCGCCTGGTGCTCGGCACCCACCTGCCCTGAGGGCGTCGGAGTCACCCACGTGGCCGGCAACGAGCGCACCGAACTGCTGCCGCACCAGGTCTTCGCCGGCCGCTGGCGCATCGACGGCAAGCTGGGTGAAGGCGGCATGGGCAGCGTGCTGCTGGGCTGCGACCTGCAGACCCACGCCTTCGTCGCCATCAAGATGCTGGGCGCCGACCTGGTCGACCACCCCGAGTCGATGGCGCGCTTCGAGCGGGAATCGACGCTGCTGGCCGAGCTCGACCACCCCAACCTCGTGCCGCTGGTCGCGGTCTCGAAGCACGAGGGCACGCCCTTCATCGTCATGGCGCGGGTCGAAGGGCAGACCCTCGAGCGGCTGATGCTGCAGCGCAAGCGCTGGAGCCTGCCCGACGCCCTGCCGCTGCTGGCTCAACTGGCGGCGGCGCTCGACCACCTGCACACCAACGGGGTGGTGCACCGCGACCTCAAGCCCGCCAACGTCATCGTCGACCAGCGCGGCCACCTGACCCTGGTCGACCTCGGCATCAGCCAGCGCACCGACACCACGCGGCTGACCCTGCCCGGCCTGGTGGTGGGCACGCCGCAATACATGGCCCCCGAGCAGGTCTCGGGGAAGGACGTGGGGCCCGCCAGCGACGTGTACGCCTTCGCCCTGCTGACCTGGCAGTTGCTGGTGGGCAGTCACCCCTTCCCCGGAGATTCGGACCGCGGGGTGATGGTGAAGCAGGTGTCCGAGGTGCCGCCGCTGGCCAGTGACGCCTCGCCCGAGGTCCCGGTGGCCGTCGCCCAGGTGCTCCAGAAGTCGCTGGCCAAGAAGCCCGACGGTCGTCACCGCACCGCAGGGGCCCTGGTGCGGGACCTGGTGCGCTCGCTCGGAGGCGCCACGCTCCTCGACGACGACCTCGACAAGCTGGTCACCGACAAGCGCGCTCCGCTGCCCGCGCGCGTCGACCAGGCCAGGACCCGGGTCTTCACCGAGGCACCCATCACCGCGCCTTCGCTCACGCCGCTCCCGCCGGCCCCCGCACCTCCACGGCCGGGGCCAGCGCCCGTCTTCAGCCCGCTCACCCTCGCCGCCATCATCGCGGTCAGCGCCGGGGTGCTGGCGCTCGTGTGGTTCCTGCTGAGCTGAGCCGCTCGCCGTGGAAACCAAACGGGTCGCGACATCGACGTCGCGGTTCCTGAACCCCCCTCGGGGAACGTGGCCCTGGCGCACGCCTTGCTAGCCTCTGGTCCCATGACGACCCGCGTCGCGCTCGTTGGGCCTGAAATCGAAGAGAACCTCTCGCTGCGCTACCTGGCTTCGGCGCTGGCCCGAGTCGGCGTGGAGGTCGAGCTGGTGCCCTTCAATCACGCCTCCGACCTGGCGCGGGTCCTCACCCAGGTGCTGGCCTGCACGCCGACGCTGGTGGGCATCTCGATGGCCTTCCAGTGGCGCGCGCCCGACATGCTGGGGCTGGCGGTGGCCCTGCGCGAAGCGGGCTTCCGCGGGCACGTGACCCTCGGCGGTCACTTCGCCACCTTCGCCGCCGAAGAGGCCTTGGGCGACTTCCCCGAAATCGACTCCATCTGCCGACAGGAAGCGGAAGAGACGCTGGTCGAGCTGGTGCAGCACGTGGCCCAGGGGCGCGACTGGAAAGGGCTGCCGGGCCTGAGTGTGCGGCTCGACGACGGGCGCGTCACCACCACCGCGCTGCGCCACCCAGCCGAGCTCTCGACGCTGGCCTGGCCCGACCGTCGCGGAAAGCCGGCCGAGTGCTTCGGTCACCGCATCGCGCCGCTGGTCTCGACGCGCGGGTGCTACGCCAACTGCACCTTCTGCTGCATCGCCGCCTGGCACGAGGTCACCCTGCCCGGCAAACGCTACCGCGAGCGCCCGCTCGAAGACGTGGCCGACGAGATGGCCGCCGAGCACTTCGGCCGGGGCATCGACATCTTCGTCTTCCACGACGACAACTTCTTCCTGCCCTCGGGGGTGAAGAACGCCGAGCGCATCAACCGGCTGGCCGACCTGCTCGAGGCCCGCAAGGTGCGCCGCTTCGCCACGGTGGTGAAGGCCCGCCCCACCGACGTGCAGGAAAAGCCCTTCCGCGCGCTGGTCGAGCGGCTGCACTGCATTCGCTGCTACGTGGGCATCGAGACCGACGCCGACCAGGGCCTCGAGACGCTGCAGCGCTGGGCCCAGCCGAAGCACAACGCGGCGGCGATGGCGATGGTCGACGAGCTGGGGCTCTACACCTGCTTCAACGTGCTGCTCTTCGACCCCGACACCACCATGGACTCGCTGCAGGCCAACCTGGCCTTCATGCGCCGGTGGGCCGGCTCGCCCTTCAACTTCGGCCGCACCGAGCTCTACGCCGGCACCCCGCTGCTGCGCCGAATGCGCGAAGAGAACCGCGCGCGAGGCGACTGGCTGCAGTGGGACTATTCGATGTCGTCGCCCTCGGTCGAACGGGTCTTCCAGTTGGCCAACGCGGCCTTCGACGAGCGCAACTTCAAGGTCGACGGGCTGGCCAACACCATGATGTCGACGCGCTTCGACGTCGAGGTGGTGCGGCGCTTCCACCCCGAGGTCTACCGGCCGGCGTGGCGCGAGCGGGCCCGGGGGCTCTCGAAGGCGCTGGGGCTGGACAGCGTGGCGGGGCTCGAGCGCATCATCGCGCGGGTCGAGGCCCGCGAAAGCGTCACCGGCGACCGGCAATTCGTGGCCGACCTCGCGGGGGCATTGCGCGCGACCGAGCAGCGGCTGAAGGTCGACGCCGAGGCGCTGGCCGGCGAGCTCGAGTCGCTGGTCGACGGCCAGGCCCTGACCCGCGTCGGCGACCGCGTCGCCACGCCCCTGCAGAAGATGACCCACGCTGCGAGCGCCGAGGTGAGCCCGTGAGCCACGAGACCCGGAAGACGCTGATGAACGAGCAACTGCCCGCACCGTCGGTGGTGCCCGACAAGCCGGTGCGCGAGCGCGTGCTCAAGCACCTGCGCGAGGTGCTCACCGCCGGCGCCACCATGGCGCTGGCCGCGGGCTGTTCGCCCTTCGCGGTGGTCGACCCCCTGCCGCCGCCAGCGAAGTGCCGCGAGGTGGGCTCGGTCAAGCGCGCGCTCACCATCGACGCCACCCTGGCCACGCTGCAGACGGGCGGCGGGCCCCAGAGCGTCGTCTCGCTGACCCTCACGCCGGTCGACCAATCGGGCGTCACCTTTTCGCCCGGCGCGCACGTGGTGCAGGGCGCCATCGAGTCCGAGACCATCACCGCCACGCAGGTACACCTGCTGCTCCAGCCGCCCGCGGGCAGCGACACCGCGGTGGTGCAGGTGCGCGCCAGTTGCGGCAACTTCGAGGGCACCAGCGACGTGGTGTTGACCTTCACGCTGACCCGCACCGGCACCAGCGTCACGGTGAGCGAGACCGAAGACGTGCTGCCCGACGCCGGGGTGGCCTTCGATGGGGGCACGTTCACCGATGGCGGAAGCGATGCGGGGCCCTGAACCAACGGGGTGGGCTTGCGTTTCGGCCCGGGCGACGACACTGTGCGCCGCTCATGTCCCGCCTGCTCGCGCTGACCTCCCTCTTCGTCGTCGCCGCCTCGTGCGGCACCGCGTCCTCCACGCCCGCGTTGACCTTCCACCACGACGTCGAACCCATCGTGCAGAAGAGCTGTGGCAACTGCCACGCCACCGGCGGCATCGCACCCTTTCCGCTCGAGACCTACGAGCAGGTGAAGGCCCAGGCCAGCGCCATCGCCGACGCGGTGTCGAGCAAGCGCATGCCTCCGTGGATGCCGTCTGACTCGTGCGGCCAGCCCTTCGTCGGCGACATTCACCTCGAGCAGGCCGACATCGACACCCTGGTGGCGTGGACCAAGTCCCCCCTCGAGGGCAACCCGGCCGACGCGCCCACCACCAAGGCCACCCTGGCGACGCTGCCGCACGTCGACACCACGGTGAAGATGAGCGCGGCGTACACGCCCGACGCGACGCTCACCGACGACTACCGCTGCTTCGTCATCGACCCCGCGCTGGCCACCACCAGGTTCGTCACCGGGTACAACATCATTCCCGGGGTCAACGCCGAGGTGCACCACGTCATCCTCTACGTGGTCGACCGCGCGCAGGCCCTGGCCGAAGACGCGAAGGACACGGCCCCCGGCTGGCAATGCTTCGGCGGCACCGGCATCAACACCAAGGGGGCACTCGGCGTGTGGGCTCCGGGCGCGGGCGCGGTGGCCTTCCCCTCGGGCACCGGCGTGGCCTTCGGCCCCGACTCGGTCATCGCCATGCAGGTGCACTACAACACCCGCGCCGGGGTGCGCGTGCCTGATCAGACCCAGGCCCAGTTGATGTTCGCCGACCGCGCCGTCACCAACGCGTACCTCGTGCCCATCGTCGGAGACGGCTTCTCGATTCCGCCCAACTCGACCGGCTATTCGTACACCTTCGACCAGCCCAACCAGCTCGGCTTCGACCTCGACGTCTGGGGGTTCCTGCCGCACATGCACACCCGCGGGCGGCACATCACCATGACCACCGACAGCACCTGCCTGGTCGACATTCCCAAGTGGGACTTCCACTGGCAGCGCGTCTACTTCCGCCCCAAACCGACCACGCTCAAGGCCGGCGGCAAGCTCTCGCTCAACTGCACCTGGGACAACCCCGAGGCCCGCACCATCACCTGGGGCGAGGGCACCAGCGACGAGATGTGCTTCGCCTTCGTCTACACCACGGTGCACTGAGGCCTCGTTGTCCCGGCCATGGGACAATCAGTCTCGTCGCGGGCCTCTTGTGAGCGCCCGCCGCCGCTGCAGACTCGGTGCATGAAGACCCGAGACGTCGTCAGAGTCGTGCAGGCCCACCGGCAGTTGGAAGGTGCCGGCTTCGTGGTGCGTCGCCCCTTCCCCGCGCCCGGCCTGTTGCAGGTCGACCCCTTCCTGTTGGTCGACGAAATGGGCCCGTTCGACGTGGCACCAGGCGAGGCCACCGGCGCGCCCGACCACCCGCACCGCGGCTTCGAGACCGTCACCTACCTGCTCGAAGGCGAGAGCGGCCACGAAGACAGCGCCGGCAACCGCGGCACCCTGCGAAAGGGCGACGTGCAGTGGATGACGGCTGGCGACGGCGTGGTGCATTCGGAAATGCCCAGCGAGCGGCTGCAGCGCGAGGGCGGCCGCATGCACGGCTTCCAGGTCTGGGTGAACCTGCCGAAGAAGGACAAGCGGGTGCCGCCGAAGTACCAGGAAATTCCCGCCGCCAGGTTGCCGAAGGCCACCAGCTCCGACGGCAAGGCCCACGTCACGGTCATCGCCGGAGAAGCGCTGGGGCAGCGGGCCGTCATCGCCACCCACACCCCCATTCTGTACCAGGACTGGTCGCTCGAGGCCGGTGGCCGCGTCGAGCAACCCGTGCCCGAGAACTTCGAGGGCTTCGCCTACGTCTTCCAGGGCGACGTGCAGGTCGGCGGCCGCACCGTGAAGGACGGGCAGTTGGCCATGCTGGGCCCGGGTGAGGTGGTGACGCTGGCCAACACGTCCAGCGCACCCGCTCGCTTGCTGCTGCTGGCCGGCGTGCCGCTGCGCGAGCCGATGGTGCGCTACGGGCCCTTCGTCATGAACACCCCCGAAGAGCTCGAGCAGGCCTTCCTCGACTACCAGGCCGGCAAGCTGGGGCAGATTCAGCGCTGACTAGCGCAGCACCAGCAGGCGAACTTCGGTCAGGTCTTCGATGGCGTAGCGCACGCCCTCGCGGCCCAGCCCCGAGTCCTTCACCCCGCCGTAAGGCATGGTGTCGACGCGGAAGCTGGGCACGTCACCCACCACCACGCCGCCGACCTCGAGCTCGTCCCACGCGCGCATCGCGTGGCTCAGCGAGTCGGTGAAGATGCCAGCCTGCAACCCGAACTTCGAGTCGTTCACCCGGGCCAGGGCCTCGTCGAAGGTGCTGAAGCGCTCGAGCACCACCACCGGCCCGAAGGCCTCTTCGGCCACCAGGGGCTCGCGCTTCGGCACGCCCTCGAGCACCGCCGGAGTGAGCATGACGCCGGTGCGCGCGCCACCGCACAGGAGCTTGCCTCCTGCGCGCACGGCCGAGCCAATCCACCCCTCGACCCGCTGGGCCTCCTGCTCGTCGATGAGCGGGCCGATGAAGGTCGCCTCGTCGTGCGGGTCTCCTGAC
This sequence comes from uncultured Myxococcales bacterium, assembly GCA_903911905.1. Classification (GTDB taxonomy): domain Bacteria; phylum Myxococcota; class Myxococcia; order Myxococcales; family Myxococcaceae; genus Xiheilimnobacterium; species Xiheilimnobacterium phototrophicum. The sequence continues at coordinate 10,456 of CAIWFK010000790.1, read as the reverse complement.
TTCAGCGCCTTCACGGCGGTCACCAGCGCGTCGCGCAGCTCGTCGTAGAGCGTGTCGTGCACCATGATGCGCTGCACGCTGATGCAGCTCTGGCCTGACTGGTAGAAGCCACCGAAGACCAGCCGCTCGACCACGTGGGCCGCTTCGCGCGCTGGTCGCCGTCGACGATGCACGCGGCGTTGCCCCCCAGCTCGAGCACCACCTTCTTGTGGCCCGCCTTCGCCTTGAGCGCCCAGCCCACCGACGGTGAGCCGGTGAAGCTCAAGAGCTTCAGTCGGGGGTCGGAGGTGAAGAGGTCGGCACCGTCGCGATGCGCAGGCAGAATCGAGAACGCGCCGGGCGGCAGCGCGGTCTTCGAGAGCACTTCGCCGATGAGCAGCGCGCCCAGCGGCGTGCGACTGGCAGGCTTGAGCACGAAGGGGCAGCCCGCGGCGATGGCGGGGGCCACCTTGTGCGCGGCGAGGTTGAGCGGAAAGTTGAAGGGGCTGATGAACGAGACCGGGCCGATGGGCACGCGACGCGTGAAGCCCCGGGTCCCCTTCGCGCGCGCGGCGATGTCCAGCGACAGGGTCTGCCCGTCGATGCGGGTGGCCTCTTCGGCCGCGGCGCGGAAGGTGTCGATGAGCCGCGTCACCTCGCCCCGCGCGTCACGAATCGGCTTGCCGGCCTCGCCGCAGAGCACCTGGGCGAACTCCTCGGCGCGCTCGGTGAACCGCGCCACGCACTCGAGCAGAAGGTCGCGACGCACGTACGTGGGCAGGGCCCGCATGGCCGGCGCCGCGTTGACCGCCGCTGCGATGGCCGCGTCGATGATGCGCGCTTCGACCAGCGGCACCCTCGCCATGGGCTGCAGGGTGAACTTGTCGGTCACCACCAGGTCCTCGTTGAGGACCACGGGAGAATTCGCCAACCAGGCAGGCCAGGTCTTCATCGGTGCTCCTCGAGCAGGCACGCTCAGCCGCCCTCGCTCATCGGCCGTCACTCTGCCACCGCGCACGCGCGCCCGCAGCAACGGTCCGCGACGCTCACCTCGGCCGAGCGACCGGCGCGGCCAGGACCTTCACCGAGATCGCCCGCTGCTTCATTTCGGCACCCGCGACGACCGCGGCACGACCGTACTCCTTCACCAGGCGCGACCACCGAAGACCGAAGGCGCGGAACGTCGCGCGCTGGTCGAAGAGCAACAACGCCACCGCACCGGTGATGAGCGGCCACCACAACAGGCGCAGCACCGGCCCCAACCACCCCGGAGCCCGGGAACGAAAGAAGGCCCCCTGGAACCGCAGGTGATGCACCTCGTCCGCCCGCAGCTCTTCGAGTGAGTCGGCCAACGAGGCCGCTCCCCGCGCGCGCAGGGCTTCGGCCAGCACGCCGTAGAAGACGATGCCGATGAGACCTCGGAGGCCAGCAGCACCAGCAGCTTGAAGCGCACCCCGAAGGCGCGGCGCACGTGCACGAAGGCCCGCTCGGTCCACTGCTTGCGCAGCAACTGCCCGCCCAGGGACTGCACCATCAGGCCCAGCACCCGGGCATGACGCCCCTCCTCGCGAATGAAGGTCTTGAGCGCGCGGCGGAAGTCGTCGTCGACGTCGGGCAGGTACACCCGGTCGATGTCGTGAGCGATTCGCCCCTCGCCGGCCTCGCCCAGTTGGAAGGTGGCCAGCGAGCGCAGCAGCGCCTCGCGCTCTTCGACCGAAAGCCCGGTCGGCACGGCCACCGGGGGAAGGGGGCGCCGCGCGTTCCGCTCGAAGTGTTCGACCCACGGTTTCCAGTTCATTCGGGCATCAGGCCCCGCTCGACGCGCGCGTGGTGACGCGAGTGGCCGAAGCGTCGAAACCCGGCCCCCACCCGTCGAAGCGCGCGATGGTCGGTGCTACACGAGCCTGGTGCGTCTGCTCCTGTCGGTGACCTTTCTGCTGCTGGCGTGCGGCCCGACGTCCCGGCCGAATGATGGCGGCGTCGACGCCGGCGTGGACGGTGGCAGCGACGCGGGCTCGATGGCCTGCCTCGAGCCGTACCGGACCTGCCAGCAGCCCTTCACCTTCCGCGCGCTCGACGAGCAGAGCGTGACCCTGCGCGGCAACTTCGCTCCCGACGGGTGGACGGTGGGCGTGCCCATGACGAAGCAGGGCGGCCAGTGGGTGGCCAGCGTGAGCGTGCCGTGGGGCGGCGCGGTGCAGTACAAGTTCCTCGTCAACAACGCCATCTGGGTCACCGACCCCGCGAACCCCGCGCTGCTCGACGGCAACAGCGTGGTGACCAACCTCACCTGCACCACCTGGACCTGTGCGGCCGACGCGCCCGACCCCGCGGCCTTCGACTGGCGCGACGCGGTCATCTATTTCGTCTTCGTCGACCGCTTCGTCGACGGCGACCCCACCACCAACTGCCACGTGCCCAACGTCGACCCCGCCGGCCAGTACCAGGGCGGCGACTGGAAGGGCGTCACCTCGCGCATCACCGACGGCACCTTCACCCGGCTGGGCGTCAACACGCTGTGGGTGACGGTGCCGGTGACCAACGCCTCGGTCGGCGGCTCGGGCGGAGACGGCCACCTGTATTCCGGCTACCACGGCTACTGGCCCAGCGACCTCGAGTCGGTCGAGTCGTGCTTCGGCTCGAAGCAGGACCTGGTCGACCTGGTGAGCGCCGCCCACCAGCACGGCCTCAAGGTGCTCTTCGACTTCGCCATGGTGCACGTGCACCAGAGCGCGGCGGTCTTCGCGCAGCACCCCGACTGGTTCTGGCCGCTCTCGTACAACGGAGGCACCTGCGTGTGCGACGACCAGGGCGTCTGCCCGTGGGCCACCACCGCGCAACGCTGCTGGTTCGCCGACTACCTGCCGCACTGGAACTACACGGTTGCCGCCGCGCGCGACTATTCGGTCGACCGGGCGCTGAAGCTGCTGGTCGACGCCAACGCCGACGGGTTCCGGCTCGACGCCATCAAGCACGTCGACGACTCGTGGCTCACCCAACTGCGCAGCCGCCTGACCACCGAGGTGCTGCCCACCCGCGCGCCCCGCCCCCGCCTGTACCTGGTCGGCGAGACCTTCGAGTTCGGCAACCGCGACTTCATCAAGAGCTTCCTGGGTGACGAACGGCTCGACGGCCAGTTCGACTTTCCCCTGCGGTTGGCGCTGCTGCAGTCCGTCGTGATGCGCCAGACGCCGATGTCGTCACTGAAGAGCTTCGTCGACGGCAACGACGACTTCTACGGGCCCCGAGCCGTGATGAGCACGTGGGTCGGCAACCACGACCTGCCCCGCGTCATCCACTTCGCCGAAGACACCCCGATGTGGAGCGACCCGTACACCAACGGCAAGGACCGCTCGTGGCTCAATCAGCCCCAATTGCCGAACTACCGCCGCCCGTTCGAGCGCCTGGCCAACGCCTTCGCGTTCCTGTTCACCAGCCGCGGTGCGCCGCTCATCTACTACGGCGACGAAATCGGCCTGCCCGGCGCGGGCGACCCCGACAACCGCCGCATGATGCAGTGGACCGGCCTGACCGCCGACCAGCAGTGGCTCGAAGACCGCATCTCGAAGCTCGCGGCCATTCGCGCGGCCACCCGGCGCTGCGGCGAGGCGTGCGCGCCACGCTTTCGGTCAGCGACGACACCTGGGCCTACTCGATGACCACCGAGGGTGACGTGGTGTGGGTCGCCATCAATCGCGGCGATGCCGACCTGCCCGTCTCGGGTCTTCCCGCGGGCACCTTCACCGAGGCGCTCTCGGGCCAGAGCGTCACCGGGCCGCAGGTGACGGTCCCGGCCCGCTCGACGCTGGTGCTCACCCGCTGACGGCGCGGGGGTTTCCGTCCTCGAAATCTGAACGCTCCCGGCGACTGGGGAATGGAGACCTCATCTCGGCGTGCGCGGAAGAGGCGGGCCGTCAGCTCGGAATGGACACCGACACCGACTCCGACGCCGGCGCAGGGAGCACCTCGGCGTCTGCCGTGGCCTCGAGCGCCTCTGCTGCGGCCACGATGATGGGCGCGCGCAGCACCACCCGCACCACGGGAATCGACGCCAGCACCCGCGTCACCGCCAGCCCGGCGAAGCGAGGCAGGTCCCGCTCGATGTTCCGCGCAGGCGCCGCCATCGAACTCGACGCCCACACCGCCAGACGCACCAGCACCGGCACGCCCAGAAACCGCAGCCACCGCCAGCGCCGGGTCACTTCGAGCGCGACGCGAAGCGGCCGGGGCGGCGTCGGGTCTTCTTCACCGCGCCAGGCGCGCGCGCTGCGGGCCGCCGTGAAGACCACCCACCAGTAGCTCGACACCACCGACACCACCGCGGTGAAGACCAGGTCCTTCTGCCCCACCACCAGCCCCACCAGCAGCACCGGGAAGAGCGTCGCCACGCCCGCCACCAACACCAGCGTGCCGCGAATGCGCCGCCGCAGCTTCCGCCACAGCCACTTCAGGTCGATCCGCAGCCTGGGGTCACCCGGAACGTCTTCGGGCTGCACGCCGGCCAACAACGAGAGATGAAAGGCCACCCGGTCCTGGTGGTCGCGGGTGAAGGCCAACACCACCGTCTGCACCAGCACCAGGCTCGAGGCCCACAACACCAGCCGCCGGTACCACCAGGGCCGCGTGTCGGTCTCAGGCTTCTCGTCGTCCTCCTCGTCGGACGCCAGCACCGGAGGCGGTGGAGGCACGTTCGGCCCACCAGCCAGCACCCCCGCGTCAGGCCTCACCCGGGCCAACGCCTTCACTCGCTTCGCTTCCTGCTTCGCGCGCTGGGCCTCGAGCGCCGCGCGCACGGCGGCACCCACCGCTTCCTCGAGGGGTCTGACGCCGCCGTCACCAGTCGCGCCCTTCGCACCGAGGGCGTTCGCCACCGCTCCCACGGCGTCCTCCAGCGCGGCTTCTTCGTCCTCACCGTCGTCACCAGACTCCGCAGCCGAGGGCTTCACCAGCGGTTGCACCGCGTCACGGAGCGCCTCGTCGCTGACACCGCCGTCACCCGAGTCGTCGAGCAACTCGCTCAACGCGTCCGTCACCGCCGTGAGCGGAACGTTCGCTTCGAAGGCCCCCGCGTCCAGGGCGCGCAGTCGCTCGCTCAGCGCACGCAACTCGGCCCGGCGCTGCGCCTGCTTCTGCGCCCGGACCACCGGAGACTGTTCGCGCTCCTTGTCGCGTTCCTGCTCGAGGTCGCGCACGAACATCGCGCTGCCCAACGCCACGGTCAGCCCCACCTGCGTCACCACCACCCGCAGCCACTGGGCCCGGGCCACCGGCTGCGCCCACAACAGCGCCAGCAACTGGAAGGGCCGCACGAAGCCACCCCACGCTCGCCGCGCCGCGCTCGGCATCGTCAGCCCCACACCGCGCGCTCGATGGGCGCCCAGCGCTCGACGCCGTCGACGAAGGGCAGGAACATCGGCACCTCGTCGTCGCGCGCCACCACCCTCGCGCCCGGCAGCACAGCAGCCCACGCCGCGTCGGCCTCGAGCCACACCCGCACGGTCGAAAGCCCCAGGTACGCGGCTTCGGCCTGCGCGGCCTGCAGCAGCTCGCGCCGCGCCTCGCCCTCGCCGTCCAGCCACAACACCTGCAGCTCGCCAGTCTTGTAGTACGCCGTCCACCCGATGGAGCCGGCGGGCAGCACCACGCCCGCACGCCGGGGCAGCGGCCGCCCCAGCACCCGCCCGTAGAAGCGCTCGCGCTCGAGGTGCCAGTCCACCTGCCCCTGGTCGCGGGCGACCAGCAGCGTGTCCGCCGGACCTGAGGGCTTCACGGTGGTCACCTGCACGGGCTCGCCGAGGGCCGGCCCCGCCAGCGCCGGCAGCAGCACGTCGAATGACGGCACCGCGCGGTAGCCCAGCGAGGCGTACAGCCTGGTGCCGATTTCGCTGAAGAGCACCATGGCCTGGGCACCCGCCTCACGACTCGAGGCCGCCACCGCGCGCAGCATGGCGGCCGCATGGCCCTGGCCCCGCAGGTGCGGCTCGGTGAAGACCGACGCCACCAACTGGCTGTGCCCGGCGCGACCAGCGACCTGGCTGTCGAGCGCGAAGGTCTCGCATGAAGCGAGAACGCGCGGGCCGTCGACCCATTGCCAGCTGCGCATCACCCGCCGGGGCCAGGGGTGGGCGCGCAGCACGGCCTCGCGCTCGACGAACTGCTCGACGGTCAACCCGCCGCCCCAGGCCTGGGCGCAGGGCACGTCGCGCGCGCGCGCCTCGTCACTGCTGGCCAGACGCAGCTTCACCGGGCGTAGAGCGCCGAACCCGAACCGGTCGACACCAGCACGTACAGGCTCAGGCCTCCGAGGGCGACGCCCACCGGAGTCCCGCTGGCCTTGAGCAGCTCGGTCGGCTCGGCGCCGGCGGTGACTTCGTAGACCGCGCCGTTGCTCGAGTACCGCGTCAGCCCGCTCGAGACCGCGATGGCGTCGGCCTTCACCCGCGCCAGCACCATCGGCGTGCCGCCCGCTCGCGACACCCGCGAGAGCGTCTCGCCGACCCGGGCCACCAGCGCATCGCCGTCGAGCGCCACCGGCGCGTCGGCGCCCTCGAGCACCCGCGAGGTGAAACTGCCGTCGGCCGGCGCACGGAAGAGCGAGCTGGTGCCGCCCGCCAGCCAGAACACGTCCTTCCCGTCGGCCACCACGTCGTGCGGCTTGAGCTGCTCGCTGGCGATGAGGCTGACCGTGCCGTTCGACTCGACCTTGGCCACCACGCCCTCGGGCTCGGGGCCAGTCGGCAGCAGCGTCACGTAGACGGTGTCGCCCACCGGGGCCAGCGAGGTCACGCGCGCACTGGTGAACGAGACCCGCACCACCGGCCCTTCGTCGCCGCGCGCGCTCATCGACAGCACCCGGCCGCCCTCGGCGAAGAAGACGGTGCTGCCGTCGACCTGCATCGCGGTGATGCGCTGCGAGCGCACCGCAACCACCTTCGCGCCTTCTCCGGCCACCGCGCGCACGATGGCCGAGCCGCTCTGGGTGTCGACCACGAAGAGCACCGCGCCGAAGCCGCCGCGCAGCTCGCGCGCCTGGAACGCGCCCTCGGCCACGGTCGAGAAGCCGCCCACCTTCGCGTCCGACCCCTTGAGCAGCGCCTGCACCGCCTGGGCGCTGCCTGCAGGCGCCGGGTCATCGGCCGAAGGAGACGTGGTCGCGAGCAAGGCCTTCACGCCCGAGGGCAGCTCGGGCTTCTTCGCGCTTTCGGTGGTGGTGACGGGCGTGGCGGGCGGGTGGCGGCGGTCGTACTCCGAGAGCCCCACCGAGAGCCCCAGCATCACGAGCCCGACGAGCAGGAAGCGCATGGTCGGTTTCAGACCCGCATCGGCATGACGACCGTGGTGTACGAGCGGTCACCGGGGGCGTGCATCACGCCAGGGCTGTGCTCGTCACCCAGCTCGACCGCCACCTCGTCGGTGTCCATCGAGGCCAGCACGTCCTGAATGTAGCGGGCGTTGAAGCCCACCGTCATCGAGCCGCCGCGGTAGGCCACTTCGAGGTCGTCCTTGGCCTCGCCCAGGTCGGGGTTGTTGGCGGTGATGCGCAGCAGGTTCTCGCTCAGCGAGACCTTCACGGCGTTCGACTTGTCGGCCGAGAGCAGCGCGATGCGCTTGAGCGCGTCACCCAGGCGGGCGCGGCTGACCATCAGCTGCTTCTCGCCTTCCTTGGGAATGACGCGCTGGTATTCGGGGAACTGGCCGTCGATGAGCCGCATCACCATCGACAGGCCCGGCTTCTTGAAGAGTGCCGAGTTCTCGGCGAACCCCAGCTGGCAGTCGGCCTCGGGCGCCTCGTCGAGCAGGCGCTTGAGTTCCATCAGGCCCTTGCGGGGAATGATGACGCCGGCCTTGAGCTTGAAGTCGCCCAGCAGCTCGCGCTCGACCAGCGACAGGCGGTGGCCGTCGGTGGCGACCATGCGCACCTTGCCGCCCTCGCGGGGCTCGAAGAAGACGCCGTTGAGAATGTAGCGCGTCTCGTCGTTCGAGATGGCGTACGAGGTCTTCTTGATCATCTCGAGCAGCGTGGGCCCGGAAATCTTCACCAGGTTCGACGCGTCTTCACGCGGCAGCTTGGGGAATTCTTCGGGGGCCATGCCGACGATCTTGTAGTGCGCCGCGCCCGAGGTGATTTCGGCGTAGTTGTTGGCCAGCTTCTTCACCGTGACCTGCGCGTCGGGCACGAAGCTGACGATGTCGAGCAGCGTGCGGGCCGACACGGTCACCGCGCCGGTCTTCATCACCTCGGCGGCGTGCTCGCTGACGATGCCGATGTCCAGGTCGAACGCCGTGACCGTCACGCCCGACTTGCCGGCCGTGATGAGCACGTTCGACAGAATGGGCATGGTCGCCTTGCGCTCCACGATGCCCTGGGCGCGGTGGAGGGCCTTCTTCAGCTCGTCGGCAGCAATGCGGAATTCCATGGCCGCCCGGGTGTAGCCCGCCGTTCCAGCCCCTTCAACCCACACGTGCTCAATGTGACCACGCCCTGAGGGCCCCCACGATGATGGGCTGCGCTGATCCACGCACATGTCGCCATGAGGCACCCTGTTGCACCTCGAAAGGGCGGGGGAAAAGAAGGCGACGCGGGGTGTTCGCTGTGTACACTCGCTGTCGGGGAAATGGCCGCGCCGAGCACATTCATCATTCCCAGCTCGCCGATGGACCGGCGCACGCTGGGGAAGTTCGAGGTCCTCTGCCGTCTGTCGACGGGCGGAATGAGCGAGATCTACCTCGCGCAGCAGGGCGGGGTCGGCGGCTTCAACAAGCTCGTCGTGCTCAAAACCATTCTTCCCGACATCGTGGGCGAAGAAGACTTCGTGCGCATGTTCCTCGATGAAGCGCGCACCACCGCCGCCTTCAACCACCCCAACATCGCCCAGGTCTTCGAGCTCGACACCGCGCAGGACACGCTGTTCATGGCCATGGAGTTCGTGCAGGGCTGCACCCTGGTCGAAATGGCCCGCGCCTGCCGCGCCGCCCGCGAAGCCATTCCGGTCGGCATGACCCTGGCCTCGGTGCGCGACACCGCCCTGGCCCTGCACTACGCCCACGGCTTCACCGACCCGCGCGGGCGCCGGCAGATCGTGATTCACCGCGACGTCGCCGAGAAGAACATCATGGTGACGTACGAAGGCGTCACCAAGCTGCTCGACTTCGGCATCGCCAAGGCGCTCGGCCGCACTGGCCGCACCTCGGTGGGCATGGTCAAGGGCACCTCGGGGTACATGTCGCCCGAGCAGATTCGCGGCGAGCCGCTCGACCCGCGCAGCGACATCTTCTCGCTGGGGGTGGTGCTGCACGAGTGCCTCACGGGGCTGCGGCTCTTCCACGGCAAGAACGCCGAGGAAGGCATGATGGCCGCGCTCAAGGGCGAGGTCGCGCCGCCCAGCAAGTGGAACCCCGAGGTCGGCCCCGAGCTCGACGCCATCGTGCTCAAGGCGCTGGCGAAAGACCGCGACGCCCGCTTCACCACCGCGCTCGAGATGGCCCGCGCCATCGAGCGCGCCGCGCCGGGCCTCATCTGGCACCCCGAGCAGATCGGCGAGCTGGTGGTGCGCCACTTCAAAGACCGCCGCGCCGAGACCCGCCGAATGCTCGAGGCCGCCTTCGGGCAGGAGGCGACCGGCGAGATTCGCGTCAAGACCATCATGGCGAAGATCAGGGCCGGCACCGGCAACCTGACCGAGCCACCCTCGCCCTCGCGACCAACCGTCCCCTCTGGCGCCGTCACCGCGCCCAACACGCCGACCCCGGCTCCGCAGGGCTCCACCCAGCCGGCCATCGCCCCGCATCAGCCCGCGACGGTCGAGATGGTCACCACGCCCGCGCGCGCTCGCATTCCCCGCCCGTCGGCTCCGAACCCGCCTGCGTCGTCTCCGCCGGTGACCGCCCCCACTCCCGCGCCAGCGCCGTCGGTGCCCCGTGCGCAGATGGAGACGGCGGTCGCCAGGCCCCAGCCCTTGCCCGCGGCACCTCCCAAGAACATCAACCTCACGGCCAACGAGTTCGACGACGACGACGACTCCGAGGCCAAGACGATTCCCGCGGCCGCGTTGCCCGACGAAATCAAGGCCCTGCGCAAGCGAATCCTCGAAGAGGCAGAGGCCAGGAAGCGGCTCGAGGCGCCGCCGGTGCTCCGCCCTGCCGAGGTCACCGAGCCCCGCCGCCCGACGCCTGCGCCCCAGAAGCTCTCTGCCGCCGCCGGCCCCAAGCGCACCGAGTCGGGCGAAACCCTGTCCATCACCCACAAGCAGGAATGGACTGACGAGGTCCGGCCCGTCGCTCGCGACGAAGCCACCAAGGCGATGGGCCCCGCGCTGCCGACCACCTCGAACAGCAGCGACGACTTCGTGCCCACCCGCAGCGAGAAGGGCTCGAATCAACGGGTGGGGTCGACCATCGAAGCCCTCGACCCCGTCGCCAACATCGACCAGGGCCGCTCGCGCACCGTGCTCATCGGCGTGCTGGTGGTGCTGGGCGT
>CAIWFK010000789.1 GCA_903911905.1 uncultured Myxococcales bacterium | reverse complement strand
GTGAAGTAGTCGACGCCCTGTTCGCACTGCTCGATGATCGTGTCGCGGTACAATTCCCACGTCAGCGCTTCGGCCTTGCCGCCCACCTTCTCGAGCGCCTGGTAGATCGGCACCGTGCCGATCGGCACCGGGCTGTTGCGCAAGATCCACTCGCGGGTCTCGTGAATGTTCGAGCCCGTCGACAGGTCCATCACCGTGTCGGCGCCCCAGCGAATGGCCCACACCATCTTCTCGACTTCTTCTTCGATCGACGAGGTCACCGCCGAGTTGCCGAGGTTGGCGTTGATCTTCACCAGGAAGTTGCGGCCGATGGCCATCGGCTCGAGCTCGACGTGGTTCACGTTGGCCGGAATGATCGCCCGGCCGCGCGCCACTTCGTCACGCACGAACTCGGGCGTGATGCGCGAGGGCAGGGCGGCGCCGAACGACTCGCCGGGGTGCTGGGTGGCCGCGTGCTCGCGCCGCTGGGTCTCGCGAATGGCCACGTATTCCATCTCGGGCGTGATGCGCCCCGCACGCGCCGCGGCCAGTTGGGTCACCGCCTGCCCGGTCTTCGCCCTGTACGGGCGGGTGTGGGTGTGGAAGCGCAGCTTTGCCAGTCGGGGGTCGGCCAGCCGTTCCTGTGCGAAGGTCGAGCTCAGGTTCGGCAGCCGCTCGAGCCGCTCGTCACGCGAGAGCCACGGCTCGCGAGCCGGCGCGATGCCACGGCGCAGGTCGATGTCGACCGTGGGGTCCGAGAAGGGCCCCGAGGTGTCGTAGACGGTCAAGGGCGCATTGTGCGTGATGCGGCCGTCGGCGTGCACGGTGTCGCTCTGGCTGACCTCGCGCATCGGCACCTTCAGCTCGGGAAACCGCGTGCCCGGCACGTAGATCTTCTGGCTCTGGGGAAAGGGGGTGCGGGTGATGCGCGCGAGCGCCTCGTCGTCGACTGCCAGTCGCTGCTTCTGGTTCGCCATGTGTCCCTCCGCCGGCATGACCCGGTTCAGGTTCGATGGGTCGGCCGCAGGTACGGCCCTCTCAGCCCGTCTCGACCGGGCTCCCCGGGTGGTGAGGTGAACGCTCGTAGACCCAACGGTCGCACGCGGTCAATCAGCGTCGGTTGAACTGGTTCATCGCCTGCTGCATGCCCCCGCGCACCCAGGCCTCGCTGCCCTCGCAGGCGCGGGTCAGGGTGGCGGCCAGGGTGGCCTGCTCTTCCTTCGAGAAGTTCCCCAGCACGTGGCCGACGACCCGCTCCTTCGCGTTGGGCCCCTGGGGCTTGTCGACCCCGAAGCGCAGCCGCCCGTAGTCGTCTTCGCCCCACGACTCGCGAATCGAATTGAGCCCGTTGTGGCCGCCCGTGCCGCCGCCGTTCTTGAGCTGCAGCTTGGCGTAGGGCAGGTCGAGCTCGTCGTGCACCACCAGCACGTCGGCGGGCAGCACCTTGTAGAAGCGCGCCGCCGCGCCCAGCGAGGTGCCCGAGAGGTTCATGAAGGTCTGCGGCTTGAGCAGCAGCACCTTCTGGCCCGCGAACGAGGCCTGCGAGAGCTCGGCGTCGAACTTGTTCGAGGTGAACGAGGCCTTCCACCGCGCGGCCAGGGCGTCGAGCACC
>CAIWFK010000788.1 GCA_903911905.1 uncultured Myxococcales bacterium | reverse complement strand
TTTTTCCACCGTTTTGCCATCAGTCCCCACGCGATGAAAAACCACTGGTTGGTCCTGGCTGCGGCGCTTGCCGTGCTGCCGTTCCTGGTGGCGCCTCCCGGGGTCGCTCGCAAGGAAAGCGAGTTCCGCCCGCTGTTGCTGCGCCCCGCCTTCGCCAAGACCGTTTCCAAGCCGATGCTGCCGCTGCTGGTCGACGTGCTCTGGCTGCGCGCGCTCAACGCCATCGGGTTGCCCGACACCGCCGAGAAGAACGTCGCGCTCTTCGAGTACGGCAAGGCGCTCGCCGAGCTCGACCCGCGCTTCTTCCAGGTCTACGAATACATCGGCCTCGCCATTCCGTACGCCGTGGCGCGAAACACCTGGGTCGGGGCCCACGAGTCGTCGGAAATGTTCCGCCTGGGGCTCAAGGCCTTCCCGACCAGCATGAAGATGCACATGTACCTGGGCTTCGAATTGATGCACCGCGAGCGCAAGTTCGACGACGCCGCCGACGTGTTCGCGGCGGCCGCGCGGCTGCCCGACGCGCTCGACTTCATGGCGCCCCGGGCCGCGCGCCTCAAGGCGCAGGTCGGCAAGACCGACGAGGGGCTCGAGTTCACCCGCGAAATGCTCGCCCAAGCCACCGACGAGACCACCCGACAGGTGCTCGAGCAGCGGGTGCACGAGCTCGAGCTCGAGCGGGTGCTGCAGGCCATCGACCGCGCCGCGCAGGTGTACAAGGAGCGCCATGGCCGCTGGCCGTGGATCGACGAACTGCGGTCCGAAGGGCTGTACACCGGCCCCATGACCGACGAAGACGGCAGCCCGCTCGAAGTCGACGAGCAGGGCCGAGGCAAGACCACCGCTCAATACCGACGACTCGAAATCTTCGAATGAACCTCGCCATCCAGACGACGCGCCTGACCAAGGCCTACGAAGTGGGCTTCGTGGGGCGCAAGACCGTGCGTGCGCTGACCGACCTCGACCTCACCGTCGAACCCGGCCAGTTGGTCGGGCTGCTGGGCCCCAACGGGGCCGGCAAGTCGACCACCATCAAGCTGCTGCTCAACCTCATTCGCCCCAGCTCGGGCGAGGTGAAGCTCTTCGGTCGCCCACCGGCCGACGCGCTGGCGCGCGCCAAGGTGGGCTTCCTGCCCGAGAACCCCGCCCCCTACGAGTACCTCACCGGGCGCGAGTTCGTGACGCTGGCGGGGCAGCTGGCGGGCATGCAGGGCAAGGCGCTGACCCAGTCGGTCGGCCAGGTCATCGAACGGGTGGGCATGGACCGCGCGAAGGACCTGCAGATTCGCAAGTACTCGAAGGGCATGATTCAGCGCATTTCGCTGGCCCAGTCGCTGGTCTCGACCCCCGACCTGTTGATTCTCGACGAGCCCACCTCGGGGCTCGACGTGCTCGGCCGACAGTTGGTGCGCGACATCATCATCGAGCAGCGCAAGCGCGGCACCACGGTGCTCTTCTGCAGCCACATCATTCCCGACGTCGAAGCGTTGTGCGACCGGGTGGTGGTGCTCATCGGCGGCAAGCTGGTGCGCGACGGCAAGGTCACCGAGCTGCTGGCGGGCGACGACGATCAGAGCGAGCTGGTCATCGAAGGCCTCGAGCCAGGCAAGCTGGCGGCGGTGCCCAACGTCACCCAGGTCGAAGAGCTGGGCCTGCGCCTGAGCGCCAGGGTGCCCGACAAGCACACCACCGAAGCGTTGAGCGCCATCTTCGCGCTCGGTGGGCGGGTGGTCTCGCTCAACCGCAGCCGCTTCTCGCTCGAGGCGCTCTTCCTCGAGGCGCTCAAGACCTCTGCCAATTCCGTCGGGAGTGACATTTCGTGAACACGCTCATCGCCCTGGCCCTCAACGGGTTCCGCGAGGCCAGCCGCAACCGCGTCACCGTCGTGGTCTTCATGTTCGCCTTCGTGATGATCTTCTCGGCGACGGTGTCGATCGAGCTGACCGTCGCCACCTTCGATCGGGTGATGACCGACCTGGGCCTGGGGGTGATGAGCCTCATCTGCGCCTTCCTCACCATCTTCCTCGCCAGCGGCCTCATTCCCCGCGAGATCGAGCGCAAGACCATCTTCATGATTCTGGCCAAGCCCATCAGTCGGTCGAGCTTCGTGCTGGGCCGCTACGCCGGCAACCTGGTCACGGTCTTCTTCGTGTTGGGCGTGATGATCGCGTTGTTCGTCGGGCAGGTGCTGGTGCAGGGCTCGGCGCTCAACCATTCACACCTGGCCTCGTTCGTGGGCATCGCCCTGCAGGTGGTGGTGCTGACCTCGGTGGCCTTCGTCTTCGCCTCGGTCTCCTCGCAGTACATCACCGCGGTCTGCGCGGCGGGCCTGTACTTCCTGGGGCACCTCTCGAGCGACCTGTACAAGATGGCCGACCACGCGAAGTCCGACGTCGTCCAGGTGATCGGCAAGGGGCTGTACTACGCGCTGCCCAACCTCGACCGGCTCGATTTCAAGGCCCGCGCGACCTACAACGAAGTCACCACCAACGCCGAACTCTTCCAGGCCACCGGCTACGCCATCGCCTACGCGACGGTGATGCTGGTGATGGCCTGCCTGCTGTTCGAGCGTCGCGACTTCAAGTGACTCATTCCGACAGGCCGTGTTTGGCCAGTCGGTAACGGAACGAGCGGAACGAGAGCCCCAGAATTTCGGCCGCGCGCATCTTCACGCCCGTGCCCCGCTTGAGCGCTTCCTGCAGGAACTCGCGCTCGAGGGCGTCGAGGTGGCGCTCGAGCGAGAACCCCGCGGGAATCGACACCGACTGCTGGGTGCTGGGCTCGGTGGTGCCTCGCAGCGAAGCCGGCAGGGCGTCGACCCCCAGCACGTCGGCGTCGGCCAGGGTGGCCGCGCGCTCGACGATGTTGTGCAACTGCCGCACGTTGCCCGGAAAGGCGAAGCGCTCGAGCAGGGCCAGGGTCTCGGGCGCGAAGCTCAGGCCGGGGCGCCCCAGTTCCTCGGCCACGCGAGCCAGGAAGTAGGTGGCCAGCACCGTGATGTCTTCGGGGCGCTGCCGCAGTGGCGGCACCTCGATGGGAATGATGTTCAGGCGGAAGAGCAGGTCTTCGCGAAACCGCCCGGCCTTCACCTCGTCCTCGAGCGTGCGGTTGGTCGCCGCGACGATGCGGGCCTCGAAGGGCACCTCGCGCGAACTGCCCACCGGCTTGACCTTGCGCTCCTGCAGCACCCGCAGCAGCTTGACCTGCAGCGAGAGCGGCATCTCGCCGATCTCGTCGAGCAACACGGTGCCATCACCCGCCGAGGCCACCAGGCCCTGCCGGTCGGCGGTGGCACCGGTGAACGAGCCCTTCACGTGGCCGAACAGCTCGCTCTCGAGCACCCCTTCGGCCAGCGCACCGCAGTTCACCGCGAGGAACGGCGAGCGCGCCCGGGGCCCCGAGGTGTGAATGGCGCGGGCCACCACTTCCTTGCCGGTACCGCTCTCGCCCGTGATGAGCACCGTCGACTTCGGCGTGGCCACCTTGTCGACCATGGCCCACACCCGCTGCATGGCGGCGCTGCGGCCCAGCACGTAGGTCGCGTGGGGCGCGAGCGTGCCGCGCAACTGCCGCACCTCTTCCGCCAGGCGACGCTTCTCGAGCGCCCGGTCGACCAGCAGCAGCAGCTCGTCGTTGTCGAAGGGCTTGGTGATGTAATCGTAGGCCCCGCGCCGCATGGCCTCGACGGCCGAGGCGGGCGTGCCGAACGCGGTGACGATGATCACCTCGGGCGGTGTGGGCAGGGCGCGGGCCACCTGCAACACGTCGAGCCCCGATTCGCGGCCGATGCGGAAGTCGCTGATGACCAGGTCGGCCGAGGCGTCGAGTTGTTGCTTGAAGGCACCGACCGAATCGGCCGTCTCGACCGCGTGGCCGCCACGAGAGAGCAGCACCTCGAGGAACTCGCGAATCGACGCCTCGTCGTCCACCACCAGAATGCGCGCCATGGTCCAGATGCTCCCTACAGGTCCAACGAAAAGGTGGTGCCGCGCTCGGGCGACGACTCGACCGACACCGTGCCGCCGTGCGCGCGCACGATCGACTGCACGGTGCTCAACCCCAGCCCCGTGCCATC
This sequence comes from uncultured Myxococcales bacterium, assembly GCA_903911905.1. Lineage (GTDB taxonomy): Bacteria > Myxococcota > Myxococcia > Myxococcales > Myxococcaceae > Xiheilimnobacterium > Xiheilimnobacterium phototrophicum. Next base: position 13,479 of record CAIWFK010000788.1, on the reverse strand, counting down.
GGGTCGCCGGGTGAAGAAGGGGTCGAAGACGTGGCCCTGGTCTTCGGGGCTGATCGACCCCGCACTGTCCCACACCGCGACCCGAAGCCGCCCACCAGCAGGCGCTTGGGCGGTCACCTTGATGCGCCCCTTGCCCTGGGTCGCGGCGACGGCGTTGCGAATGAGGTTGATGAGCACCTGCTTGAGCTGACCCGCGTCGACCTCACCTTCGACGGGCTCGCGGTCGGTCTCGATGGTGACACCGGCGACCATCGGGTCGGCCTTGAGCATCTCGACGGTCTCGGTGATCACCTGGTCGACCCGGGTGCGCTGCTTCTGCGGGGGCGGCGGCCGGGCGAGCGTGAGGTAGCCCTCGACCAGCGCCGCCAGCCGGTCGGCTTCACGCATGATCAACCGCGCCAGCCGGCCCGACGCGTCGCTCTCGTTCTTGTCGCTGGCCAGCAACTGCGCCGAGCCCCGCATCGAGGCCAGGGGGTTGCGGATCTCGTGCGCGAGCGTGGCCGACATGCGGCCCAGCGAGGCCAACTGGTCGATGTGCTCGAGCTCGGCTTCCAGGCGGCGCATTTCGGTCAGGTCCTGAAAGACGACCAGCGTGCCACCCCGCCCCGCCAGCGGCGCCACCGACAGCCCCAGCGTGCGACGCCCGTGGGGCGTGTCGACCTGCAGCTCGGTGCGACGGGTACCGGCCGGGCCGACGCTCTCGAGCCCGGGCAGCAGCGCGCCGATTTCCCGCCCGACCGCGGAAGCGTCGGCCCCCAGAATGCTCTGCGCCGCGGGGTTGAGGAAGGTGACCCGCCGTTCCTGGTCGAACGAGAGCAGGCCCGAGGGCATCGCGCTGACGATCAGGTTCTGCAACTGCGTCAGTTCCTTCAGGTCGGCCTCGCGCGCCGACAGCCGGCCGCCGGTGCGCAGCAGCTGCTCTGACACGTAGGCCGCGAGTACCGCGATCAGCACCTGGGCCAGCAACTGAATGCCGAACTCGACGCCCTGGCGCGGCGCCAGGGCCCGGCCCGACCCCAGCACCACCAGCGACGAAGTCGCCACCGAGCCGACCACCGCGGCAATCGCGCCGCGCCGCCCCTGCAGCACCGAGGCGCCGATGATCGCCAGCGAGAAGAGAAAGGCGAAGGGCGACTCGAGCCCTCCGCTGAGCGTCACCACGCCCCCGGCCAGCGCCACGTCGAAGACGATCTGGACCCAACCCAGCGACGGGCGGGGCGTGCCCACCCGTATCCAGATCGAGGTCAGCAGCGTCAGCAGGTAGACCACGCCCACCAGCGCGAACGCCGTGTACTCGGCCCAACTGGGCGTCTCGCGGGAGCGAGCGGTCAACTGCACCGCCAGCACGACCAACAGCAGCGTGGTGGCGACGGTGCGAAAGACCGTCAGCCACAGCAGCCGAACCCGGAAGTCTCCGAGGCCGCCGCTGAGCGACTTGCTACTTGATTGCACCGGCGATGCTGAAGATTGGCAGGTACATGGCGATGAGGAAGCCACCGACCACGCCGCCGAGGAACACCATCAGAATGGGCTCGATGAGCGAGGTCAACCCGGCGACGGCGGTGTCGACTTCGTCGTCGTAGAAGTCGGCGATCTTGTTGAGCATCTGGTCCATCGCGCCGGTGGCTTCACCGACGCCGATCATCTGCACCACCATCGAGGGGAAGACCTTGGTCTCGGCCAGCGGGCCGGCGATGTTCTTGCCTTCCGAGATCTTGGTGCGCACGTGCTCGATGCCCGATTCGATGGTGCGGTTACCGGCGGTCTTCGCGGTCACGCTCAGGGCGTCGAGAATGGGCACGCCCGAGCTGATCATGGTGCCCAGGGTGCGCGTGAAGCGGGCCACGGCGACCTTGCGGAGCACGTCGCCGATGAGCGGGGCGTACAGAATGTACTTGTCGAAGATCTGCCGGCCGCGGGGGTTCCGGTAGAAGGTCACGAAGACCGCGATCGCCGCGCCGATGCCGAAGACCAGGTGGAAGATGTAGTTCTGCAGCCACTTCGAGAGGTCGACGATGAACTGGGTCGGCGCGGGCAGGGCCGAACCGAAGTCGGCGAACATCTTCTCGAAGGTCGGGGTCACCTTGAGCAGCAGCAGCGCCGTCACGGCGATCGCGACCATGATGACGATGGCCGGGTAGGTCATGGCACCCTTGACCTTGCGCTTGAGCTTCTCGTTCTTTTCCCGGTACACCGCGAGCCGGTTGAGAATGGTGTCGAGAATACCGCCGACCTCACCGGCCGCGCACAGCTGCACGAAGAGCTCTTCGAAGACCTTGGGGTGGTCCTTCAGCGCGTCCGAGAAGGTCGAGCCGCCTTCGACTCGGGTCTTGATGGCGAAGATGACCTTGCGGAAGGCCGCGTTGTCGGTCTGACCGCCGAGAATCTCGAGGCACTGCACCAGCGGCAGACCGGCGTCGATCATGGTCGCGAACTGGCGCGTGAAAATCAGAATGTCCTTGCCGTCGACGCTGCCCGGCAAGCTCAGGTTCATGTCGAGCAGGCCCTTGCGGCGGACCTTCGAGACCGACAAGCCAAGTGAGACCAGACGGTCTTCGACCGCCTTCTCGTTGTTGGCCTCCATCTCGCCCTTCTTGATTTCGCCCTGCTTGGTCTTGGCTTCCCAGAGATAGACGGGAACCTTCGCCTTGGCGGCTGAGCGTGCAGCGGGCTTCGCGGTGACGGTTGCCTGAGCCATGGTGTGTGACCTCGTGAAGCGAGATGCGAGACGACGCCCCCGCCGAGGTGGGGGAAGAATGCCGAGAACGAGTCTACCGCTCAACCGCGCTGCGCCCAAAATACCGGGCGCACCGTGACCTACGCTTACCTACCCGGCGGCCGGCTCACGCCACCCGAGGCGTGACCTGGCAGCGCGCCGGCGCCGCCACCACCACTGGCCAGGATGTTCTTGAGCTCTTCGGGGTCGGAGCTGCGGCCGAAGGCCTCGTCCATCGAGATCACCTTGCGCGCCAGCAGCGAGGCCAGGGCCTGGTTGAAGGTCTGCATGCCGAACTTCGACTGGCCGACCTGCATCGACGAATAGATCTGGTGCACCTTGTCTTCGCGAATGAGGTTGCGAATGGCGGGGTTGGGAATCATCACCTCGAGCGCCAGCACGCGCCCCGACCCGCCCTGCTTGGCCATCAGCGACTGCGACATGATGCCTTCGAGCACGAACGAGAGCTGCGCGCGCACCTGCGGCTGCTGGTAGGGCGGGAAGACGTCGAGCACGCGGTTGATGGTCTGCACCGCGCTGTTGGTGTGCAGGGTCGCGAAGGCGATGTGACCGGTCTCGGCGATCACCAGCGCCGATTCGATGGTTTCCAGGTCGCGCATCTCGCCGACCAGCACCACGTCGGGGTCCTGACGCAAGATGTACTTGAGCGCCAGCTTGAAGCTCTTGGTGTCGGCGCCGATTTCGCGCTGGTTCACCAGGCAGTTCTTGTGCGGGTGCAGGTACTCGATGGGGTCTTCGATCGTCATGATGTGCTCGTGACGGTCGGTGTTGATCTTGTCGATGATCGAGGCCAGCGTGGTCGACTTGCCCGACCCGGTGGGCCCGGTGACCAGAATCAGCCCGCGCGGCTTCTTCGAGAGCTCCTGCACGATGGGCGGCAGGCCCAGTTCCTGGAAGGTCAGAATCTTGAACGGAATGGTGCGGAAGGCCCCGGCCACCGCGCCACGCTGCATGAAGATGTTCGAGCGGAACCGCGAGAGCCCCTTGACGCCGAACGACAGGTCGAGCTCGTTGTCTTCCTCGAACTTGTGCTTCTGCGCGTCGGTCAGAATCGAATAGCACAGCTGCTTGGTGTCGACCGGCGAGAGCGGGTTCATCTTCAGCGGCACCAATTCGCCGTCGATGCGCAGTTGGGGCGGAGACCCGGTGGTGATGTGCAGGTCGGACGCACCGCGATCGACAATCGCCTTGAGCAGTTGGTGAAGATTCGCCACGGTCTGGGTTCCCCTTTACGGTCAGGTTCGGCGCCATGGCTCTTCTTCGAGCCGCTGGCGCCGTGAATCGGCTCAGGTGCTGCGTCAGAAGCGGTCGGGTGCGGTGTTGCTGGTCGCTTCTTCGATGGTGCTCACGCCCGCCATCACCTTCTGCAGCGCGGCCATGCGCAGCGTCGTCATGCCCAGGCGAATGGCTTCCTGCTTCAGTTCGCTGGTCGAGGCGCCGTTGATGACGACTTCCTTCAGGCCGTCCCAGAAGGGCATGACCTCGTACACGGCGACGCGGCCACGGTAGCCGCGGTCGTTGCATTCCTTGCAGCCGCCCTTTTCGAACAGCTCGAAGCTGCCGATCTTGTCGGCCGGAATGCCGGCGTCGATCAGCGCCTGCTCGTCGACGTTCTCGACCTTGCGCTTGCACGCGTTGCAGAGGCGGCGGCACAGGCGCTGGGCCAGAATGAGGTTGAGCGAGGCGGTCACCATGAACGGCTCGATGCCCATGTTCAGCAGGCGGCTGACCGTGCCTGGCGCGTCGTTGGTGTGCAGGGTCGACAACACCAGGTGGCCGGTGAGCGCGGCCTTGACGCCGATTTCGGCCGTCTCGAAGTCGCGAATCTCGCCGATCATGATGGTGTCGGGGTCCTGCCGGAGGAACGAGCGCAGGGCCGCGGCGAAGTTGAGCCCGATGTCTTCTTTCATCTGCACCTGGTTGATGCCGGCGAAGTTGAACTCGACCGGGTCTTCGGCGGTGCTGACGTTGGTGGTGGGGTCATTGAGCGCCGCCAGCGCCGAGTAGAGCGTGGTGGTCTTGCCCGAGCCGGTGGGGCCGGTCACCAGCACCATGCCGTACGGGCGGTCGATGGCTTCCTTGAACCACTTGAGCGGCTCGGGGTCGAAGCCCAGCTTGGTCATGTCGAGCTGCAGGTTCGACTTGTCCAGCAGCCGCATCACGATCTTCTCGCCGAAGAGCGTGGGGCAGACCGAGACGCGGAAGTCCATTTCCTTGCCGCCGCCCAGCTTGATCTTGATGCGGCCGTCCTGCGGCAGTCGGCGCTCGGAAATGTCCAGCTGCGACATGATCTTCAGACGCGAGGTGATCGCGTTGCGCAGCTTCATCGGCGGCTTCATCACCTCGTACATCACGCCGTCGATGCGGAAGCGGACCCGGAAGTCCTTCTCGTACGGCTCGACGTGGATGTCCGAGGCCCGCTTGGCGATGGCGTCCTTCAGAATCAGGTTCACCAGCTTGACGACGGGGGCGTCGTCGGCCGCCTTCGCCATGTCTTCGACGTCGCCGGCCATGCCGTCTTCGGCCAGCTCGACGTCGTCCTCGTCCATGTCGCTGACGATGTCTTCGAGGCTGGGGCCCTTCTCGGCGTGGTACTTCTCGATGGCCTCGCGAATCGCGGGCTCGCTGGCCACCACCGGTTCGATGTTGTACCCGGTGAGGAACTTCAGGTCGTCGACCGCGTAGATGTTCGACGGGTCGCACATGGCCACGATGAGCGAGCTACCCGCGCGGTTCACCGGAATCACGAGATGCTTCTCGCTGACGTCCTTGGGGACGAGCTTGATGATCTCGGGGTCGATGTCGAATTCCTTGAGGTTGATCGCCGGCACGCCGTACTGCTTGCTCAAGAAGTCGGTGAGCTTCGATTCCTCGATCGCTCCGACCTTGATCAGCGCAGTGCCGATGCGGGAACCAGCCTTCTGCTGTTCTTCCTGCGCTTTGCGCAGTTGCTGTACGGAAATGAGATTTTCGCGAACGAGCAGCTCACCAAGACGGCCTGACATGGAGTTCGCCTCGAGTTCTTCGTGGGAAAGACGGGAAAACTTAAGTCGTTCGAAAAAGTCGTGTCAAAGCAATGCGACGTGCCCCGCAAGAAGGTCAGCCGGGGGTTCGGGCGACCGTCGCCCGGGCGGCCTCGAGGTCGCGCGCGATCTGGTGGGACAGTTCGGCGGCAGAGGCGAAGCGCTTCTCGGCCCTCAACCGCTCGAGGAACTGAACCCGCAGGCGCTGGCCGTACAGGTCGCCCGAAAAATCGAACAGGTGCACCTCGATGGTCACCTCGCCGCCGCCGAAGGTCGGCTTGACCCCGATGTTCGCCGCCCCACCGTACCACCGCCCGCCGTCCACCCCCGCGCGCACGGCGTACACGCCGGCCGAGGGTCGCAGCTCGTTGGTGGTGTCGACGTTGGCGGTGGGAAACCCGATGGTGCGCCCCCGCCCTGCCCCGGCCACCACCACGCCGTCGAGGTCGAAGGGGCGCCCCAGCAACCTGGCGGCCGCTTCCACCCGCCCCTCGAGCGTGTACTCGCGAACCTTGCTCGACGAGACCACCACCCCGTCGATGGCCACCGCCGGCACCACCACCACCTCGGCGCCGCGCGCCTTCGCCGCCAGCTCGAGCGAGGCGATCGACCCGGCCCGCCGCGCGCCGTAGGTGAAGTCGGCACCCACCACCACCGCCCGGGCCCCCACGCCGTCGAAGAGCGCCCGCTCGAACTCGTCGGGCGGCGTGCGCGCGTACTCGAGTGAAAAAGGCTGCACCACCGTGGCCGACACCAGCGGCTCGAGCAGCTCGAGCTTGCGGGCCTGCGAGACGATGAGGCGCGGCGCCAATTGGGGCTGCAGCACCTTGCCCGGGTGGGGCGCGAAGGTGACCGCCACCGCCGGCCCCCTGGCGCGCGCCGCCGCGAACAGGGCCTGATGCCCCAGGTGAACCCCGTCGAAGTTGCCCAGACACACCGCACTTCCGGCCAGCGAGCCGTCACTCGCGGCGGTAAGAGATGCAAAGCGCTTCATCACGCGAAGAGGTTCTACCCCGCCTGCGCGTGATGTCAGGAGTTGTTCACTTCCCCCGAACGGCCGTGTAGGTCGCGCACCTTCATGACGCGCATTCCGTTGCGAACAGAGCCTGCCGGCGCCGAGTACCTGGGCGTCAAGGCGTTCCCTGACTGGAACCTGGCCTTCGGAGGCAACGGCCCCCTCGAGTTGGAAATCGGCTGCGGCGCTGGAGGCTTCGCGCTCGAATACTGTCGGCGCAACCCCCAGGCCCGCTACCTGGCTTTCGAGTGGCGAAAGAAGTTCGCCCGGGAGGTCGCGCACCGGGCGCAGAAGCACGGCCTGCTCAACCTCAAGGTCATCGAAGGCGACGCGAGACTCGAGGTGCCCAAGCTCTTTCGCGACGGCAGCCTCGACGCCATTCACCTTCAATTCCCCGACCCGTGGTGGAAGCGCGCCCACTTCAAGCGGGCGATTCTGCTGCCCGACTTCACGCGCTTCCTGTTCCAACTGGTGAAGCCCGGGGGCCGCTTCGACTTCCGCACCGACGTCGAAGAGCGCGCGCTGGCGGGCCTGACCGTGCTCGAGGACGCCGGCTTCGTGAACCCCCTGGGGCGTGGGGTGTTCCACCCGCACGACCCCGACGAGGTGCCCTCGACCCGCGAGCGGCGCTACCTGGTCACCGGCCAACCGGTCTACCGGGCGCGACTGGTGAAGCCGGCTTGAGCTAGCGTGGGCGCGCACGCATGGCTCCGCCCCGCCGAAAGACGCTCGAGGCGACCCGACGGGTCGACCTGCCGCCCCGCCCTGGCCGGCAGCGGCAACGGGTGTTGATTGCCGACGACGATCGCGCGGTGCTGACCCAGATTCGCAGCTCGCTGGCCACCGCCGACTACGACTTCGTGGAAGCGGCCGACGGCACCCAGGTGCTGACCGCCATTCGCACCCACCACCCCGACCTGCTCATCATGGACGTCGAGATGCCGGGCATGGGCGGGGTCGAGGTCTGCCGCATCGTCAAGGCCAACCAGGGCACCAGCGGCTTCGGCTTCGTGCCGGTGATCCTGATGACCGCGCGCCGCACCGGAGGCAAGGTCGAAGGGCTCGAGCTGGGCGCCGACGACTACCTGGTCAAACCCTTCGACATGCTCGAGCTCTCGGCCCGGGTGAAGAGCATGCTGCGGCTCAAGGCCCTGCAGGACACCCTGGTCGACAAGAACCGCGAGCTCGACCGCATCAACCACGAACTCGAGGCCCGACGGCTCGAGCTGCTCACGCTCTCGCGCACCGACGGGCTGACCGGGCTCATCAACCGGCGCCACTTCGACGAGCGGCTCGAGCACGAATTCTCCCGGTCGCTGCGCTACCGCTCGATGCTCTCGTGCTTCATGCTCGACATCGACCACTTCAAGAAGGTCAACGACACCTGGGGCCACCCCTTCGGCGACCTGGTCATCCGGGAAGTGGCGTCGGTCGCCCGGCGGGTGCTGCGCGACGTCGACGTGCTGGCCCGCTACGGCGGCGAGGAACTGGTGGCCCTGCTGCCCGAGACCACCCCCGACGACGCGTGGCGCGCCGCCGAACGCGTACGACTGGGCGTCGAGGCCATGCGGCTGACCCACCGTGACGAAGCCGCCGGCCAGACCGTGGTCCGGTGCACGGCGTCGATCGGCGTGGCCACTTTTCCCTCGGAAGCGCTGGACTCGAGCGCCGAGCTGGTGAAGGCCGCCGACCAGCGGCTGTACCTGGCCAAGCAGGCCGGCCGGAACCGGGTGCAGGCCGGGTGACGCATAAAAACCACCAGCGGGCCGCGAAGGCGCTAAGACCGGCCCCGATGCGGTTGGCCGGCCTCACCCTCTGGGTCATGCTCTGTGCGTGCGAGCGCGCCCCTGCGCCGAGTACGCCGGTGGGCAGCTACCTCGGCTTCGCCGAAGCGCTGCGCCGGGGCGATTCGAAGAGCGCCTGGGCCTCGCTCAGCAAGCCGACCCAGGCCGCGATGGAAGCGCGGGCCAGGCGCATCAGCGAGGCCTCGCGGCTGCCGGGCGATGGCGGAGTGCTCATCAAGAACGAACCCGCGCTCATGCTCTTCCAGTCGGGCAACCGCCCAGGCCCCATCGGCGAAGTCACCCTGCAGTCGACCGACGGGGGCGCCGCGCTGCTGACGGTCGGCGCCGGACACCAGGCGATCTCGATGGTTCGCGAAGGTGAACGCTGGGTGGTCGACCTTTCTGCTACGCTTCAGGACACGCCGCCGTGAGTGACGACACGAGGAAACCTCCTGCACCCCGCGTGCAGGTGCTGCGCCGGCCGGGGGGGCCGACGACACCAACCGTTCGCCCCGCGGGCACGCCCCAGGTCGCGGTGCGCCCGGTGCCCGTGCCAGTCCCCCTTCCGGTGCCGACGGCCGGGCCGGTTCCTGTGCCGGTCTCTCCCGCCACTCCCCGCGCGTCCGCTCCCGTCAGCCCTTCGGCTCCGCGCGCCCGGCCGGCCTCCGCCTCCGGCAAGCCGCCGTTCCGCGGTCCGCCCCGCAGCTCGACCCCGCGGCCGCCGCCCACCGCCGAAGCCATCGCCCTGCTCGCCCGGAAGGAACGGGTGCCCAACCGCATCGCCAGGGGCGACCTCGAGGGCAAGATGAAGTGCCGCATCTGGAAGAAGCTGCACGCCGAAGAGGCGCGCCGGTTCGACCAGGCGTGGACGCTGGTCGAAGCCAACCCGGGGCTCGAGCTGGCCGATGCCTTCGGGGTGGTGCAGAGCGGCCTGACCATCGCCGAGTTCCAGGCCCGTCGGGCCCGCGCCCGGAAGCGCGAAGACATCAAGGTGGCGCGCGCCACGGTGACCGGCGCGGTGATCGACGAATACGTCGAGCGCTTCATCGCCGACAAGGTCGAGGCCGCCCTGGTGCTCGGCGAGCGCACCGTGCTCGACGTCATCACCGCGGTGGCGCCGGTGAATTTCGAGCTCGAGCGCTCGGGCAAGCTCGAGAAGCTCAACGTGGTGGTGCTGGCCCGCAAGGCGACCTGGGACCGGGTGTTGCCCACCGTCGAGCGCGACCCCAAGCTGGCGCACAAGCCGGTGCCGGTGGCGCGACAGCCGGCGCGGCGGCCGGTCAACGACCCCCGCCCGTTCCTCGACCACCTGGGCAAGCCGGTGCGGCTGCAACTGCGCAACGGGCTGGCCCTGACCCTGGTGCTGCGCGCGGTCGGCCCCTTCGACGTGCTGCTCGGTGACGACGGCGACGAAGTCTTCGTGCCCCTGCACGCGATGATGGGGTGGAGTGCCGCTCAGGGCAACTGACGGCGTATCGCGTCGATTACCTCGAGCCGGGTGTGGTTGGTGCGCGACTCGAATTCGCTGCGGCACAGCGCCTTGACCCGCGCCAGCAGCCGGTACGCCGTGGCCCGGGAAACACCGCTGCGGGCCGCCCAGGCCTCGACCGATTCGCCGTCGATCTGCGAGCGGAAGAGGTCTTTCTCGTCGTCGGTCAACACCGCCAGCACGCCCCGCGCGAGGCGCTGCGCGTCGAGGCGTGAATTGACCACCGCCGGCAGCTCGCGTGAGACGTGCGAGTCGGCCGACGGGCCGTCCTTCGCCACGTACCGCTTGAAGAGCTCGACGGTGGCCTCGCGCGGGGTGGGCCGACGCCCCAGTTCTCCCCAGACCGCCGCCACCGCCTGCTCGACGTGCAGGCCCGAAAACCCGGCGGTGGTCGAAATGCGACTGGGGAAGTTGAGCGAGGGCCCGCCCAGGCACTCGAGGGCGTCGCGCACGTGCGCCGAGAGCGCGTGCCAGGCCTGCTGCGAATCGTGGCTGCCGGCCACCACCTGCTTGAAGCGCAGCCGCACGGCCCGGTGCTGCTCGTCGGGCGACATGGCCAGCAGCTCGGCGCGCCGGGTGTCGTCGAGTACGTGGCGTTCGAAGAACAGGCCGATGAAGCCGTCGAGCACGCCCGGCGGCACCCGGCCCACGTCGGCCACCGCCTCGCGGAGCGCGGCGTAGTCGTCTTCGGTGAACGCGCCCTCGCGCTCGTAGCGCGCGAGCGCCGCGTGCAGGCGTTCGGCGGTCACTTGCGTCGGTAGGCCTGCAGGGGAATGACCTGGCTGACGTGGGTGCCGGCGTTGGCCGAACGGGCGCGCCGAATGAGCAGGGGAATGTCGCCCTCGCCGCGCTCGACCGCCAGGCGCAGGTCGCCCAGGCGCTCGAGGTGCCTCCGAACCGGCAGGCCTTCGGGCGTCAGGGTCACGATGGCGCGCAGGTGGCGCTCGGCGTCTTCCAGTTGGCCCTCGGCGCGCTCGAGGTCCTTCCGGGCCAGCGAGAGCCAGGCCGAGGTCTCGGCCGAGACCAGCTCGAGCTCGTGGGCGATGCCCTGCACCACCCGACCGCGCGCCGACTCGGCCACCACCCGCTCGACCTCGACGGTCTGCTGGCGCAGATCACCGCGCTCGCGGCTGGCGCCGTTGGCGATCACCGACCACTGGCCGGGCAGAATGCCGCCGCTGAAGAGCACCCTGCGGGCGAAGCCACGCGACACGTCTCCGAGCCGGGCGATGATGGCGTCGCCTTCGACCGACGTGGGGTACGAATGCCGGCAGGTCAGCGCCGCGAAGCCGGTCGGTTTGAGGCTGACCTGGGCCTCGCTGGCGACCTGCCCGAAGAGGTGCGAGACCAACCCGCCCATGGCCTCGTTGAGCCCCTCGGGCCCGTCGACGTGTTCGAAGGCGTTGCCCGAGGGTTGGGTCAACGCCTCGAGAATCTCGGCCACGTAGTGCTTGGCCAACCCCAGCGCATGCACCGACACGTTGGCCCGGGCGGCGGCGATGCCCAGCGCGGTGAAGGCCTCGGTGCCGTCGGGCCCCGACGAGGGTTCACCGTCGGTCAGAATGAGCAGGCGGGGGCGCCGCCCGGGCACCAGGGTGCGCTGCAGGCCCTTCATCGCCAGCTCGACCGCGTGGTGCAGGGCCGTCCCCCGCCCGGTCTGAATGCCCTCGAGCGCCTCGGCCATCTGCTGCTTGCCGCGGGCGTCCATGGCGGTCATCGGCACCCGCTGCTCGGCCACGCCGTCGAAGAGCACCAGCCCCAGGAAGTCGTCGGGGCGCGCCAGTTCGACGAACTGCTGCGCCGCTTCGATGGCCGCCGAGAGCGGAGCGCCCTTCATCGACCCCGAACGGTCGAGCACCAGGTTCACCATCACCGGCGCACGCGGCTCGTCGTCTGACGCTTCGGCGTTCACCAGAATGAGCGCTTCGCGTTGGTCCTGCGTGCTGTGCTCGACTGCCCAGGCTGTCCAGTTCATGTGTGGTGCGCTCCAGAAAGTGCGTCCTACGACTGAAGAGACGGCAGCCCCCCGCATTTCGTCTCACCCACAGCGTAGCCGTGCGAACCGGGCAACGTCGCGCTAGACAACGTCTCGATCGGGGAACCACCTATGCGCACATCTCTTTCTGCTCTCGCCGTCCTCGCCGCCCTCGCAAGCTGCAAGAAAGACGAGCCCGTGGCGGCCCCGGTGAAACCCGCCCCAGCCGCCACGGCCCCCGCTCGAGCTGCCGCCGTCCCAGGCGCTCGCGCCATCGCGCTCAAGGTGACGTCCGACGGGTTCGTGCCCGACTCGATTGCGCTCAAGGCCAGCGAGCCGGTGAAGTTCGTGGTCACCCGCACCACCGACGAGACCTGCGCGACCGACCTGCTCATCGACGGCACCGACGTGAAGGTGGCGCTGCCGTTGAACACGCCGGTGGAAATCGCGTGGACGCCGACGCGCGCCGGCAAGGTCAAGTTCGGCTGCGCGATGGACATGATGGTCGGCGGCGTGTTGCTGGTCGAGTAGGCGTCAGACCGGCGCTGTAGAGTCGTGCCGGTGAGCGCAAGCACCCAGAGCCTCGACCGGCTGGCCTTCGTCGATCTCGAGACCACCGGGCTCGACCCGGTGAGAGACGAGATCGTCGAGGTCGGGGTGTGCTTCGTCGAAGCGGGTACGGTGGTCGCGCGGCGCAGCTGGGTGCTCCGGCCCCAGGGCCCGGTGCCGGCAGTCATCACCGCGCTGACGGGCCTGACCACCGACGAGCTCGCCCACGCCCCACCGCTGGCCTCGAAGCGCGACGAAATCGCCGAGGCTCTGCGGGGGTGGACGCTGGTCGCCCACAACGCGCAGTTCGAGCAGGGCTTTCTGGGGGCGCTGGCTGGTGACGCGGCCTGGCTCGACAGTTGTGAGCTCTCGCACCTGTTGTTCCCCGAGCTGCCCAGCCATTCGCTCGACGCGCTGGTGCGCTGGGCAAAGGTGGGTGATGGTGCCCGCCACCGCGCGCTCGAAGACGCCGAAGACACCTTCCTGGTGATGCGCGAGCAGGTGGCCCGGGTCGCCAGCGCAGGGCGCCGCGGCGAGGTCGACGCGCTGGTCGCCCGACTGAGCCCACCCGAATCGCGCGACGCGCGGGCCCTGGTGCACCTGCTCTCGCGGCTGGCGGAGCAGTGCGTGGGCCAGTCACCGCCTGGCCGCGCTGCGGTGGGCGAGCTGGTCGACGAGAGCCTGGTGGGCCGCTTTCTGGCCATGGTGCAGGACGAGCAGGTCGAAGCGGTCGACGTCGAGCGCGAATCGACGGGCGCGCTGCTCGAGGCCGCTCGCCGACTCGGAGAGCGGCTGGGCACGGCGGTGACGGTGGCGCTGCCGGCCCGGGCCACCCGCGGCGTGCGGGCGCTGGTCGTGCCGCGCCGACAGGTCTGCCGTACCGCCCTGCGCCGGCTGATCGACTCGC
>CAIWFK010000787.1 GCA_903911905.1 uncultured Myxococcales bacterium | reverse complement strand
TGGTTGACCACCACCACCTGGCACTCGGCGGCGGTGCGGCGCGCGCGGGTCACGAAACACGACTCGAAGAGCGGGCACTTCGAGCCCAGGCACGACTCGGCGGTGGTCGACACCTGCTGCCAGGTGCCCCACACGTCGGGCAGTTGCGTCTCGCCGCGATCGCCCGTCTCGGTCTGGTAGGCCCAGGCGCGAAAGCGCTCCCAGTGGGCGGCGTCGTCGGGCGTGGCGAAGAGCGGGTTCTTCTCGAAGCTCTCGAAGCGGCTGGCGCACAGGTAGTTCGAGCGGCCCTTGAGCAGCGCCGCCGAGAGCTTCAGCCCCACCACGTCGCGCAGCAGCGGCAGGTCCTTGTGGAAGATCTGCTCCTGCAGCGTGCGGGTGGCCGTCGAGATGATGACCCGCTTGCCCGAGAGCACCGCTGGCACCAGGTACGCCAGCGTCTTGCCGGTGCCGGTGCCCGCTTCGGCCAGCAGCGACTGCCGGTTGGCCAGGGCGTGCTCGATGGCGCGAGCCAATTGCACCTGCGTCGGTCGATGCTCGTAGGTCGTCAGCGCGCCCGACAGCGCCCCGTGAGGCCCCAGAATGCCGTCGACGTCGAGCGCCCGCGTCATCAGCCCGTCGGCGGCTTGAGCAGCAGCGTGAGCAGGTACCCCATGGTCACCAGCGTCACCACCAGGAGCACGGCGGTCAGCGCCACCTTGACCCGAGAGGGGCCAGCAGCAGCGGCCACGTCGATGGCGGGCCGCAGCGACACCGCCATCGCCGCCATGCGTACGATTTCGACGCGGCCATTCTCGGCGAACGGGTCGTTGGGCGTGCGCACCAGTGCCAGGCGGTACAGGCGGCCCAGCTCGGCGAGCGCGCCGCGCTGACTGGCGAAGCGCCGCGTCTGGTCGTGCTTGGCCTCGCTGCCCCAGTCGCGCAGCAGGTCGACCCACAGGGTCTGCAGCCAGGTCGGCACCTCGACGCCGTGTGGCCCCAGTTGCGCGAAGACCAGCCCGCAGGAACTGCACGCGGGCCCCGGGCTCCTGGGCGAAATGCACTTGGGGCACACGCCGTCGGGCACGGCGAAGGGCTGCTGCGTGGCCTGGGCGCTGGCCACCGCGTCACTCGCCGCCGAGCGCACGGTCACCACGTTGCTCGCGCCCGGCTGCGAGACCAGGGTCAGCGGCGCTTCGCGGAAGGGCTGCGCCATGGTCGACGAAGGGGTGGGCGCCGTGCCGGTCGGGGCCACCCGCGTCTCGACGCCGCACTTGCCACAGGTCACGAGCAGGGCCGCGCCCTCGAGGCGAAAGCGCTCGAGCTCGACCATTCGTTCACACGCAGGGCAGAGGACTTTCATGGGCCGACGTCGAAGCGTCTTCTACTCTGGCTTTGCGGTGGGCTGCCCAGGAATACCGCCCTCACCGTTCGACCGAGCGCCAGAGTCAACCCCCCGGAGGTCGGAGGTTTTCGAGCCAGCGGTCGCCGTTGCGGGTAGCCTTGCGGCTGATCGACGCAACTCGGTGACGCGTTGTGTCGATAATGGGCGTGTAGGCCAAGGTCGCATGAACAAGCAACCCGACAGCGGGCAGTTGCAGGGGTCGACGCGGGGCGTGCTTGCTCCACCGCCCCGTCGCGCTCACACTGCGAGCCCACTGATGCTGCAGGAGCCGTCGCCCGAATCTCCTGTCCCCTTCGGCCGCTACCAGCTGATCCGCCGAATCGGGGCTGGCGGAATGGGAGAGGTCTTCCTCGCGCGAGAAGGCGGCACGGTTCCGCGCGCGGTGGTCGTCAAGAAGGTGCTGCCCAACCTGGTCGAGAACCGCGCCTTCGTCGGTCGCTTCCTCGACGAGGCCAAGGTGGTGGTGCGGCTCAAGCACCCCAACATCGCCCGGGTCTGGGCCATGGGCGACGTCGAGGGCGAGTACTACCTGTCGATGGAATACGTGCAGGGCAAGACGGTCAGCCGCTTCACCAAGCGGCTGCGCGATCGCAAGGTCGAGATGCCGTTGGGCATCATCTTGCTGCTCGGGGAAAAGGTCTGTCAGGGCCTGCAGTACGCCCACGACGCGAAGGACGAGAACCAGGCCCCACTGCACCTGGTGCACCGCGACCTCTCTCCGGCCAACGTCTGCATCTCATACAAGGGCGACGTCAAGATCATCGACTTCGGTGCCGCGCAGTCGACGCTCAAGGAAGAGCAGACCGCGCCCCGCGTGGTCATCGGCAACCTCACGTACATGGCCCCCGAGCAGGCCAAGAAGCAGATCGTCGACGGCCGCGCCGACCTCTATTCGTGCGGCGTGATGCTCTGGGAACTGCTGGCCTGGCACGCGCTGCCCCAGAAGGGCGACCCCATCGACCGCTGGCGCAAGGCCGCCAACCCCTCGTGGGACGCGCCCTCGATGTTCCAGCGCAACGTGCCCGGCGACGTCGACGAGCTCGTGCTCAAGGCGCTCAAGAAGGAACCGCGCGAGCGCTTCGCCTCGGCCACCGAGTTCGGAGAGGCCCTTCGCCGCGCCCGCATGCGGCACGCGCCCGACGTCACCGAGCGCGACCTGGGCGAATTGCTCGCCCGCGTGTTCGCCCGTGAAAAACAGGGCGAAGACGAAGTGCTCTACGAAGCGGTGTACGGCAAGACCAACGTGCCGGTCGAACGCCGCGAGGCCACGCGTCGGGTGCAGTTGGTGCCTCCCACCGCGCTGGCCTTCGAGCACACCGCGGTGCTCGCTCCGGCTGAAATTCTGCAGCAGGCCGATGAACTGACCGACCCCGGCCGGCCACCGCCGCCTCCCGACGAAGGCACGCCCACGCCCTCGGGTGACCCGCGGCTGACCCAGCCCATCGATTCGGTCGACGGCGTCTCGCGCACCAGCTTCGGCGTCACCTTCGCCAAGGTGCAGGAGCCGCGCATCGAGTCGCTCATTCAGGAAATCGAGGCCACGGGTGACGAAGAGGCGGCCAGCGACCCCGAGGCCAACACCCGCGCGTCGATGTCGGGCCGCCGCCTGAACGAGGTGCTGCTCTTCGGCGGCATCTTCGTCTTCGCCATCGCCCTGGGGTTCCTGGGGGTATGGTTCGCGCTCAAACCGTGACGACACGGGGCCGGTTCCGGGGGGCGTGATGTTCGCATTCGTGGTGATGGCTTCGCTCTGTGCAGCCGGCCGTCGACGACGCCGCTGCGGCCAGCCCGAGCGCGCTCGAGAACCACGCGCGGCTGCTCATCGACCAGGCGGCCGGGCTGACCGGCGACGACTGGGCGACCGGTCACCGCCCGCCGAGCCCACCGTGGCCGACGACGCGCGGGTCAAACGCTTCGTCGGCGCGCTGGCCGGAGGCATCGTCGGCGCGGGCCTGGCGATGGCCTTGCTGCCCGCGGCCGACGGCGGTGGCAGTTGTGCGTTCTGCTCGACCGTCACGCCGCTCCATGGGTTCTTGGGGGCGATGGCGCCCTTGCTGGCGTTGACCGGCGCCTACGCGGGGTGGCAGGTGATGGGCGGCGACGGCGCCTTCGCGGCCACGGCCGCCGCGATGCTGCCGGCCGGCCTGTTGACCGCGCTGCTGCTGCTGATCGTTCCGTTCGACCAGACCGGCATTCGCTCGTCGCTGCCGCAGGTCATCACCGGCCTGGTGGTGCTCTCGGCGCTCACGGCGGTGGTGCTCGACTGGCGCCAGAATACGCGAGAGGGCCTGGGGCGCCTGCGCGACGAGGGCAGCGCGCCCGGTGAGCGCGTGGCCGCCGAGGTCGGCATGAACGTGCTGGGGCTGGCCAGCAGCACCGGGCTGGTGGCGCTCCTCGCGTCGACCATCGGCGGCTCGGGCTCGGTGGCCGCCACCGCGCTGACCATCACCGTGGGGGCGCTGGGCGTGGTGGGCACCGCGCTCTCGACGTGGGGCGTGCATCGCGCTCTTCACGGGCGGGGGTCGTTCGCGTCGTCGCTGCTGGGGCTGCTGGTGGGCGCGGCGGTGGGCGGCGGCGTGGCGCTGCTCGCCTCGCTGGGCACCTCGTTTCATTCGGGGCTGGGCGCAGACTTCGGCACCGTCGAGACCATTCTGGGCGTCGAGGTGGCCGCGGTCGCGGTGCTGGCCGCGTCGTCACTGGCGCTCGAAATCAGCCACACCGTGGCCGTCGGCGAACGCAGCGGCGTGGCCCTGCAAGTCGGCGGTGCGCCGGTGCCGGGCGGCGGCCTGGTGTCGGCCGGCCTGCGCTTCTGAAGTTCCCTTGATGCCACCACGCCCCGAGTGTGGAAAAAGCGCTGTCGCGTGAAGAAACTCGTCATCGGCGTCCTGGTGCTCGTGGTGCTGGCCGTGCTCTCGGTGGCCGGCGTCTTCGTGTGGTTCGAGCGGGCCGCCAACGCGCCCGGCAGCCCGGGCGAGGACGTGGTGCTCGAGGTGCCCAAGGGGTCGAACGCCCGCTCCATCGGTGCCCTGCTGGTCAAGCACGAGCTGGTCGATGACGCGCTGACCTTCCGCTACGTGGTGTGGAAGCGCGGTGGCCTGCAGCTCAAGGCCGGCAAGTTCACCCTGGCCCACACGCTCTCGCCCATGGAACTGGCTGCGGCGCTCGAGAAGGCCCCGCTGGCCGAAGACGAGCCCTTCGTGGTGGTCGAGGGCTGGCGCATTCGCGACGTCGACGAGGCGCTGGCCAACGCGGGCCGCATCGACGCCGGCGCGTACGTGAAGGCCGCCTCGTCGGGGGCCGGGTACACCGCACCGTTCGAGCTGCCCAAAGGCACGCTCGAGGGCTACCTCTACCCCGAGACCTACCAACTGCCGAAGGGCCGCTTCGACCCGCGCGTGCTGGTGCAGAAGCAGCTCGACCTCTTCGCGGCCCGGGTCTTCGAGCCCGCCAGGGCCGACGTGGCGAAGAGCAAGCGCAGCCTGCAGGAACTGGTGACCATGGCCTCGATGCTCGAGCGCGAAGAGCCGACGCCGGCCAACCGCCCCATCGTCGCCGGCATTCTGTGGAAGCGCATCGACAAGGGCTTCCCCCTGGGCGTCGACGCCACCAGCCGCTACGAGCTCAAGTCGTGGAACGACCGCTCGGCCTTCCTGGCGAAGCTGCGCGACGCGAGTGACCCGTACAATTCGCGCCACAACAAGGGCCTGCCGCCCACGCCCATCGGCGCGGTCACCACCTCGTCGTTCGAGGCGGCGCTCAACCCCACCGCCAACGACTACCTGTACTACCTGCACGACGCGCAGAAGCAGTTGCACCCCTCGCGCGACGCCGAGGAGCACGAGGCGCTGCGCAAGAAGTACAACGTGTATTGAGGCGCGAGCAGCCTGCTAGAGCGGCACCTTGCGCCGCTTGCCGCGAATGACGAGGTCGATGGCGCGCAGCCGGGTACTGCGCAGGTAGCCGACCACCAGCCGCTCGTCTTCTTCCCACCGCGACTCGAAGGCCGAATGGGCCTCGAGCAC
>CAIWFK010000786.1 GCA_903911905.1 uncultured Myxococcales bacterium | reverse complement strand
CCGAGCTGTACGCGCTGCTCTCGGCGCTCGCCGACGTGCTCAACGAAGGCGTGCTGCGCGTAGTGCAGGCCCTGGGCGACGCGGTGGGCGCGGTGCTCGACCTGGTCGCGCTCGAGGCCGAGGCCGCCCGCGCCCGCGAGGTCGCCGCGCAGCGCGATCGCCTGGCCACCATCGGTCAGCTGGTCGCCGGCGTTGCGCACGAGATCAACAACCCGCTGGCCTTCTTGAAGAGCAACCTCTTCAGCCTCAAGGCCGAGGTCGAAGACCTGGTCGGCGCCGGCAGCGACCCGCTCACCGAGGTCAACGAGATCGTCTCGGAATCGCTCGAGGGCGTCAGCCGCATCGAGACCATCGTGCAGGCGCTCAAGGGCACCGCGCGCAAGACGCAGGAAAAGATTCGCTTCGACCCCGCGCGCGCCACCGCCGAGGCCCTCACCATCTTCCGCGGCGCCAAGAAGTCCGAGGTCGAGATCGAGAGCGATCTCTCGCACCTGCCAGAAATCGTCGGCAGCCCCTCGGCCCTGGGCCAGGTGATCCTCAACCTGATGCAGAACGGCCTCGACTCGATGAGCGGGCTCGACCGCAAGCGCCATCGGTTGCAGGTTCACGGCGAGTGCAAGGGTGAGCAGGTGCTGATCTCGGTGCGCGATCAGGGCACCGGCATTCCCCCCGAAGTGCAGCGCCGTATGTTCGATGCCTTCTACACCACCAAGGACCCCGGCAAGGGCACCGGCCTCGGCCTCTACATCTGCAAGGAGATCGTCGAGGGTATGGGCGGCACGCTGCGCTACACCACCGGCCCCGAAGGGACCTGCTTCGAGATCGACCTGCCCGTCGCGCCCGACTGATCGGTCGCACCCAGCTGGAGTTTCGGGCCCGCCTGCCGTATTCGCTTTCCCCATGGCGTACAAACTGCTGCTCGCTGACCCCAAGGGCCGCGTGGTCGAGCACCCCTGGCTGCTGGCCACCGTGCGCAGCGACGAGTCGATCATGCCCGCGCCCGGTCGGCCGATCGCGCTGCCCGAGGGCGGCAAGCTCGCGCACCTGCCGGGCCGCCTGCCGATCGGCGTCGACCCGAAGTCGGGCGAGCTGGTGCTGGTGCGCGACTTCGAGCTCGACGGCCAGCGCTTCACGCCGCACGCCGTTGGCGCGGTGCTCCCTCCCGGCTTCACCCGCACCTACCTGCCCGGCGAAGTGAAGCACGACGGGCCAGTGCTGCCGCAGTGGGCCTATACCGCCGCGGCGTGGGGGCCGAAGGGGCCCATGGTCTGGGCGCTGCACACCGATCGCCGCACCCACTGGAACCCCGAGCGCTACTCCACCCCCGAGATGAAGGCGCTGGTGAAGGAACACCTCGGTCGCTTCCCCGGCAACCAGGTGCTCACCCAGCTCAAGACCTGCGCGCTGGTCTACCGCTGCTTCACCAGCCAGAACGTCTTCTACGGTCGCGACGAGGCCGCCATTCCCGCCTCGATCATGTGCAACGCCACCTGCGTGGGCTGCATCAGCGAACAGCCCGACGATGGGCCGCCCGCGTCGCACGAGCGAATGGATCATGGGCCTTCGGCGCAGGAAATGGCCGACGTCGGCACCTGGCACCTCGAGCACGCGCCGGGGCGCACCATGGTCTCGTTCGGCCAGGGCTGCGAAGGCGAGCCGCTCACCCGGTGGAAGGCCATCGCCGAGTCCATCGCGCTCATGCGCTCGCGCACCGATCGCGGCAGCATCAACATCAACACCAACGGCAGCCTCACCAAGGGCCTCGCCGCGCTCTACGACGCCGGGCTCGACGCGGTGCGCGTGTCGCTCAACTCCGCGGTGAAGGACCTCTACGAGGCCTATTACCGCCCCAACCGCTACGGCTGGGAAGACGTCGAGGCCTCGATCGCGCTCTCACGCGACCGCGGCGCCTTCGTGGCCCTCAACCTGCTGCTCTTTCCCGGCGTCACCGATCGCCAGGGCGAAGTCGACGCGCTCGAGCGCCTGGTGCGTCGCTACCGCGTCGATCAGCTGCAGACCCGACCGCTGGCCATCGACCCGCTGCAGTACATCGACCTGGCCCGGGGGAAGGGGGCCGGCGGCGAACCCATCGGCATTCCCGCCATGCTCGCGCGCTTGAAGAAGAAGGCGCCCTGGCTGGTGATCGGCAACTTCGCCCGCGGTCTGGGCGAGCGCCCCTCGCAGTCCCGCAAAAACAAAACGGGACTCCGACCAAAGGGGGAAAGTCGGAGTCCCGTTCGAGGTTGAGCCCAATGCCAACCTCTCCAAAGCTGTTTTTGAAGCGCTAGATCGGAACCGCCATCGGCTCCGTCGTCTCTTCGGTGAAGGTCTGCGAAAGCTTCGCGCGCACCGCGCTGATGGCCACCGGCTGCGTGAACCGGGTTCCGCTGCTCAGCGCATTCAAGGTCGCCGCGCCCGCCACACCCGTCTGGGGCAGGCCGACCGAGCGCTGAAAGGCGCGCACGCCCTGCTCGGTGCGAGGCCCGTACACGCCCGGCCCCGAGGTGATGTCGCGCTGGGTGAGGAAGCCCGCCTTCAGCAATTGCCCCTGAAGCGAGCGAACCGCGCTGCCCGTGCTCCCGCGCTGCAGAACCACCTGCGGGCGCCGGCGCTCGAAGCCGTCATTCGCCGCGCGCACGAGCCTGGGCGTCGGCGCAGGCTGCGCGACGTTCGAGCGGGGCATCGACGAAGTGAGACGAACCAGAGCCATCTGCCTGCCTCCCTATCCAAACGGCGCGCCAACCCACATCTGACTCCAAGGTATTGAAAACCGTGGGGGCGCAATGTGCTGGTAGTTTACACGTGCGCGACCGTGCACCAGCCTTCACCAGGCAAGCTCAATTCTTTCAGTGGGTTGTCGAGGTGTCCTG
>CAIWFK010000785.1 GCA_903911905.1 uncultured Myxococcales bacterium | reverse complement strand
GCGAATGCGGGCCGCGCCCTCACGGTCGACCGACCCATCACCATCGGCTCGGGGCCGACCAACGTGGTGCGCTTTCAACACGCCAGGCTCGCGCCCGCCCACGCGGTCGTCGAGGCGGTGGGCGACTTCCTCCGGGTGCGGCACCTGGGGCCACCGGGCACCTCGACCCTGGTCGACGGTCAGCCCGTCACCACCGTCGAGGTGGGCGAGGGCTCGGTCATCGCCATCGCGGGCCTGCAGCTGAACGTGCGCGCGCAGGCGTCGACCGACCAGCCGGCCCCAGAACCGAAGAAGAGCGACACCGTGCGGCGGCCCAGCGGTCAGAATTCGGCGGTCCGCTCGAGCAGCGTGAAGAGCGACACGGTGATGCGCCCCAGCGGTCAGAACTCGGCGGTGCGAACCAGCGGCGTGAAGAGCGACACCGTGATGCGCCCCAGCGGTCAGAATTCGGCGGTGCGTTCGAGCGGCGTGAAGAGCGACACCATGCTGCGCCCCAGCGGCCAGAGCCCTGCGGTGCGCGCCTCGCAGGCTGGCCACGTGCGGGCCGGCGGGCCCCTGCACACCCCCGCGGCCTCGCTCGACGAGGTCGACGGCGGCGGGTTCGAACCCACCGCCATGAAGCGCGCGCCGGTGCCCGGACAACTGCGTGACGGCGACGTCATCGCCGGGCGCTACCGCATCGTCAGCGCGCTGGCCGCCGGCGGCATGGGCGAGGTCTACCGCGCCGAGCACGTCGAGCTGGGCAAGGTGTTCGCGCTCAAGGTGATGAAGCAGGAACTGAGCGCCGACCAGGACTTCGTCGACCGCTTCAAGCGCGAGGCCGTCGCCAGCTCACGCATCGGCCAGCACAACATCGTCGACATCTCGGACTTCGGGCGCACCGACGAGGGGCGCTTCTACTTCGTGATGGAGTTCCTCGACGGGCCCACGCTGGCCGACGTGATGCGGCGAGAGCGCGTGCTGCACGTGTCCCGGGCGGTGAACGTGGGCGTGCAGATTGCGCGCGCGTTGGGCGCGGCACACGCGCTGGGCATCGTGCATCGCGACCTGAAGCCCGAGAACGTCATTCTGCTCAAGCGTGGCACCGAGGGTGACTTCGTCAAGGTGGTCGACTTCGGCGTCGCCAAGGTGTCCGACGGGCGCGGGCAGGGTGGCCAGACCGCGTTCGGCGTGGTGGTCGGCACGCCGCAGTACATGTCACCCGAGCAGGCGGCCGGCATGCCCGTCGACGCGCGCAGCGACATCTATTCGCTGGGGCTCATCGTGTACGAGCTCATCGCCGGGCGGGTCGTGTTCGAAGGGGAAACCCCGTCGATGGTGATGGCCGCCCACATCAACCAGCCGGCGCCCGCGCTCGAGCCCGGGCTCGCCGATTCGTTCGTGCCCGACGACCTGCGCGACCTGGTGATGCGCATGCTCGAGAAGAAGCGCGAGGGCCGGCCCCAGACCATGGCCGAGGTCATCGAGGGCTTCGAAGCCTTCCTGTCGACGACGGCGCGGGTCACCCCAGCGACCTCGCCGCGCGCCACCGACGTGGCCCGGGCCTCGGCAGGCGTCGTCACCAAGCCGAGCCGCCCCGCCGCCGCGACGCCGCAGCGGGCGTCGGCAGTGGTGCAGCAGCCGCCGCCGCAGCTCGCGCCCGAGCCGATTCCCGAGGCGACGGTCCCCGGCAAGTCGAAGCTGCCGTTCCTCATCGCTGGGGTGGTGGGGCTGGCGGTGGTGGGTGGTGGCGTGTTTTTCTCCGCGTCGGGCCACACGCCTGCCGAGCCCACGCCCCCGCCAGTCAAGCCGCCGGTCGCCATCGTCGAGCTCGTCACCCCGACCGAGCCGCCCAGGCCCGCCGAGCCGGCGAAGGTGCCGGTCGAGCCCGCGAAGCCCGAGCAGGTCACGCTGCGAGTGACCAGCGAACCCGACAAGGCGGAGGTCGACGAGGAAGATGGCACCATCGTCGGCACCACGCCGTTCCCGTGGACGGTCGAGAAGGGGAAGAAACTGACCTTCATCGTGAAGAAGGACGGCTACCAGCCCGAGAAGAAGGCGGTGAACCCCAGCGCGGACCTCGAGCTCCACGTGAAGCTCACGCCGGTGGCGAAGACGCAGGTGGCGCAGCCCAGGGGCCCGAAGATCATCGAGAAGAACCCCTTCGAGGAATAGGTCGTTCGGCACGGCAGAAACGCCGTCCGCGAGGCGAGCGCTCAGTGCGGCGCGGGTGCCGTCAGCGGCACGGCGTGAATGCGGTGGTCGGTGCCGGCGAAGGTCAAGCGACCGCCCGACAGCGACACGGCTCGTACGTGCCCCGCGTCGGCCGGCACTCGCAGCGCCGCGGCCGCCTGGTCCAACTGCCACAGCCAGACCTCGCCGTCATCGGTGCCTGCCGCCAGACGTTGGCCGTCGGCCGCCAGCGCGGTGATGCGCACCGGAGGCCCCACGTACTGCAGCCCTGTCTGGTGCGTACGGGCATTCCACCGAACCAGTCGACCCTCACCGCTGCCGATGGCCAGTTCGTCGGCCGACACCCAGGTCAGCGCGCTGATTTCCTCGTCGAGCGCGTCAGCCTCGAAGGTGCGGGCGCCGGTGGTCGCGTCATGCAGTGCCACCCGTTTGTCGTCGCGGCCGACCGCCAGGGTGCGACCGTCGGGTGAGAAGGCCAGCGCCCACGCGGCAGGTCCCCGGTCGCGGGCGATCACCTGGCCGAACTTCAGACTGAAGAGCACCAGCGTACCGTCGCTGGTCGACCAGGCCGCGCGCTCGCCATCGAAGCCCACCGTCACCGCCAGCACCCGGCCGCCGAGCGCGTCGAGCGGCTCGACCTCGCCGTTCCACCGCTGGGCCAGCACCTTCCCGTCGTCGCCGCCGCTGAGCACCCGCAGCGCGTCGGGTCGCGCGATGCCCGGCACACCCGCCAGCGCGCTGACCGCACCGACGTGTCGCAGTTCGAGTGGCCCACTCTCGGGCGCGTCGATTCCCGCCCGGCGAACATGCCCGTCGTGGAAGCCCGCGTAGAATTCATCGCCCACCAGCGAGAGCGTGCTGGGGGTGTCGCTGAACGCCGCGGCCGCCACCACCGGGGTGCTCCAGGCCTCGACCGACTTGCCGGACACCAGCACCACGCCGTCCGCCGTGGCTCGCAGCGAGCGCACGTCGTGGTCGAGCCCCGAGGTCACCGCTTCCAACGTGCCGTCCGACGACCACCACCGCAGCTCGCCCGCGCTGCCCGACACCACGCTCCCGTCGGCCAGCACCGCCACCGTGGCGACGTCGTCGCGGTGCGTGCCCCAGGCGGCGCTGCGGGCCGCGTCGAGTCGCGCGACGGTTCGCTCGACGCCCACCACCAGGTCGTCTCCCGAGAAGGCCAGGGCGCCCGCGCGGCGGTCGAGCACCGAGGTGCCTTCGGGCCGCGTCACCAGCACCGACTCGGCGCTCGCCGAGGCCACCACGCCATGCGAGGCGATGAGCGTCTGCACGGCGCGCCCATGCCGATGCAGCAGCGTCTGGTCGTCGGAGTCGCGCAGCACCTCGCCCGAATGCAGCCCCACCACCACCTGCGGGCCGTCGGCCGCCAGCCCCGTGATGCCCGAGGCGAAGGTGGGCGACTGACTGACCACCTTGCGGGTGGGCACTTCGATGACGCGAAGAATGCGGTCGTCGCCGCCCACGGCCAGCCGGTGCTCGGGCAACACCGCCAGGGCGCGTTGCCAGCCGCGCGGCCCCAACGAGACCTCACCGGCCGGGGTGCCGTGCGCGCGGTCGAAGAACAGCACCGCCCCCAGCGTCGCGCAGGCCACGAGGTCGTCGACCACCGCCACTTCACTGCAGCCCGCCTCGGTCTTCACCGACCAGCGCCGCTCGGCCGCGCTCGCGCCCGCCGCCAGCGCTGCCACGCCCCGGGCCTGCGCGTCATCGGGAGCGAGCGCCGCCAGCGACGACGCCTCGCGCGCGTCGTGGTCTCGCAGGGCGCGCAGCGCGGCGTCGCCCAGCGCCCGACCGGTGGAGCGCCTGGTGTCACCCACCGCCACCCGCTCGTCTCTTCGGGCGTCGTCGACCCGCGAGAGCAGGCTCAACGCCCACGCGACCGCCGCCAGCAGCGCCGCGCCCAGCGAAAGCGAGAGGAGCAGCGGCCCCTTGGTGGTGGTCACCCGCGCCCGCATCGCGCCTTCGAGCGCATCGGCCAGCTCGCCCGCGTTCGCCCAGCGCTCCGAGGCCTCTCGTTTCATCGCCCGCTCGACCACCGCCACCAGCGCCCGCGGCAGCCCCGGCTCGAGCTTCGAGAGCGGCTCGGGCGTGTGGGTCTGCACCTGGGCCATCACCGCCTGGGGGGTGGCGCCGGTGAAGGGCAGCTCGCCCGAGAGCAGCTCGTAGAGCATCACGCCCAGACTCCACACGTCGCTGCGCGCGTTGCAGGCGTGCCCCGAGGCCTGCTCGGGCGCCATGTACGAGGGCGTGCCGGCGGTGACGCCGCCTTCGGCCGTCGCCCCGTCGACCACCGCCAGCCCCCAGTCGATGACGTTGGTCTCGCCGAAGCGACTGACCATCACGTTGTCGGGCTTCAGGTCGCGGTGCACCACGCCGTGCTCGTGCGCGAAGCCCATGGTCTGCGCCACGTCGAGCAGGTGACCCAGCAGCGCCAGCCGGTCGTCGAGCGACGCGCAGGCCTGCATCACCTGGTACAGCGACTGGCCGCGCACCCGCTTCATCGCGTAGTAGGGCCGCCCGTCGACCTCGCCCATTTCGTAGATGGGCACCACGCCCGGGTGCTCGAGCCGCGCGAGGACCTGCGCCTCGCGCACGAACAACGAGCGCATCAGCTCGTTCTGGGCGTGCTCGGGCAGCAGTTCCTTGAGCGCCACCTCGCGACCCAGGTGCGTGTCGAGCAGCCGCAACACCCGGCCCATGCCGCCGCGCCCGAGCTCGGGGTCGGCCACGCCCTCGGGGGTCACGTAGCGCTCGCGGGTGACGGCCTCGCGCTTGACGGTCGCGCTGCCGCCGTTGGTGGGAGGCAGGGTCTTGCCGAGCTCGTCGCTCTCGCTCATGGGCGCAGTGTTGGAGGCTTTGCGGCGCGACGCAACCGTGCTGGCCACAGGGGCGACAGCGTCTGCGCGAGGAACCCCACCGGCCCCGGCTCACCCTCGGCACCGACCCGGGCTGGCGTGTCTGCGCCGGGCGGGTCGAAGGTGCCGAACAGCCGGTCGAAGACCATCAGGTTCATGCCGTAGTTGCGGTCGGCGTGGGCGCGCTCGAGCGCGTGGTGGCTGCGGTGCGTCTGTGGCGTGGCGAAGACGAGCGTGGCCAGCGGCGTGACGGGCAGGGGGACGTTGGCGTGCTACACCAGCGCGTTGACGTTGGTGACCAGCGTGACCCAGGCCAGCGTGTCGGCGTCGGCGCCCAGCAGGCACAGCGGCGCCATCGACACGAAGGCGGCACTGCCCAGGTCGAGCGCGTGAATGCGCGTCGACTTGAGCAACACCAGGCGGCGCGGGGTGTGATGCACCTGGTGAAGACGCCACAGCCAGGGCACCTCGTGCACCAGGCGGTGCTGCCAGTACGAGCCGAACTCGAAGAGCACCAGCCCCAGCGCCACCTGCAGCGCTGCCGGCCACCCGTGGGGCCAGAGGTCGCTTCGCGCGCCCACCGAAGAGAAGAGCAGCGCCGCCAGCACCGAGCCGCCCACGTTTCCAGGCAGAAACCCCAACACGCCGTGCAGCAGGTCTTCGGTCAGCAGTCGGTCCGCCGGCTTCCAGTCGGGCCGGTTGGGCCAGCGTTGCTCGACGACCAGCAGCGCCGCCGCGAGGACCAGCGTCGCCACCGTCACCGCCGCCAGCGCGCCCAGGGGCGCGACCAGCGGCCAGGCCAGCGCGAAGGTGGCAGCGAAGGTGAAGGGGAGCGCGAACCAGCGGAGCATGGGTCTGGCTCGAATCCTCCCACGAGCGCGGGCCCGGAACCCCGCTACAATGCACCCATGCCCACCGTCGATGCTGCGACCCGCGCTGCGCTGGCTCCCTATGGCTTCGACGAGCAGGCACTCGAGGCCTTCGTCGCCCGGCTCTCACGCCCGGTGTCCAACGCCGTGCAGGGGCCCCTGACGCCGCCCGCGCCCGACGACGTGACTCGCTTCCCGCCCCTGGACAGCGAGCGGCGGGCCGCCCTGCGCGCGCGAGGGCTCGAGCTGGTGAAGGCCGGTCGCGTGGGCATGGTGGTGCTGGCCGGCGGCATGGCGACCCGCTTCGGCGGCGTGGTGAAGGCGGTGGTGCCGGTGCTCGGGGGCCAGAGCTTCCTGCAGCTCAAGCTGGCCGACCTCGCGGCGCTCGCGGCCCACGCGGGTCGGGCGGTGCCCACCATGGTGATGAGCAGCTTCGCCACCCACCAGCGCATCGTGCAGCACGTTCAGGAAGCGAAGCTGGGCCCGGTCGAGGTCTTTCCCCAATTCGTCTCGCTGCGGCTGACGCCCGGGGGCGACCTGTTTCGCGAGGCCGACGGCGCGAGCTCTCCCTACGCCACCGGTCATGGCGACCTCACCTTCGCCCTGCGGCGCAGTGGTGCGCTCGCCCGCTTCCGTGAAGGCGGTGGCCAGTACCTGGTGATGTCGAACGTCGACAACCTGGGCGCCACGCTCGACCCGGCGCTGCTGGCCTTGCACGTCGAGCTGGGCGGGGCCATCACCGCCGAGGTGGTGCGCAAGGAAAAGGGCGACAAGGGCGGGGCGCCGGCGCGGTTGGCGGGCACGCCGCAAATCATCGAGGGCTTCCGCTTTCCGGCCGCCTTCGACCAGGACTCGATTCCCGTCTTCAACACCAACACCTTCGTGCTCGACGCGGCGGCCATCGACCGCGACTTCGAGCTGCCCTTCTACAAGGTCGAGAAGTCGGTGGCCGGCAAGACGGCGGTGCAGTTCGAGCGCCTGGTGGGCGAGCTGACGGCCTTCCTGCCCACCCGCTTCGTCGAGGTCGCTCGCGAGGGGCCCGACGGCCGCTTCCTGCCCGCGAAGGACCCCGAAGAGCTCGCTCGCCGGCTCGACGCCATTGCCCTGGTGACCCGCTCGCGTCGGTCGTTCTGACGGTACGCTTCAGTTGGGAGGCGCCAGCACCGCCACCAACTGCCGTGCCTGCTCTTCCGACGCGCAGCGGTATTCCTGCACCTTGCCGTTGCCGCGATCGACCCGCACCACCCATCGACCTTCGAGGTTGAGCAGCTCGGGGCGCACCACCAGGGGCTGTTGGTTCAGGTTCAACATGCCCCGCCAGAGAGCACACGGCGTGCCGCCCAGAAGGCGTCGTTTTGACTCGACCTTTCGGGTCAGCGGCTCGAGGGGTGAAAGAAAGTCGCAGGTCGACCCACGACTTTCTGCGGAGCGCCCACGTCAAAGGCGGGTACCATCGCCGGCCATGCTCCTGCTCTCGCTCGCCCTGTTGGCCGCTTCGCCTGCGCCCGCCTCACCGTCGGTCGACGCAGGTCCCGCCTTCGAGCGTCTCAAGAAGCTCGAAGGCAACTGGAAGTCGAAGGACCTGTGGGTCAGCTTTCGCGTCATCACCGGTGGCGCGGCGCTGGTCGAGACCGTGACCGCCGGGGCCGACAAGTCGCTGGTCTCGGTCACGGTCTTCCGCGTCGAGAGCGGAGAGCTCGTCGCCACCGTCGACGCCGATACCCACCAGGCGCTCAAGGCCACCACCGTGTCCGGTTCCGGCATGCACTTCGAAGGCAAGGGCGTCGCCCTCACCTTCGGCATGAAGGACGCCGACAACCTTCACCGCGAATCGAGCACCAGGGCCGCCAAGGGCGACTTCACCCGCGAGTACGTCGACACGCTCAAGTAGCTCAGCCCAGCCGGTCGACCAGCCCCAGCAACTGGCCGTAGTTCGACACCGTGTGGGTGGGCGAGATGCTCTGCTGCCCGCCCTCGAAGACGTTGTTGGCGTGCCGTCGGGTGATGGCGTTCGAGCTGATGATGTCGAGCCGCTCGCGGTACTCGAGCGAGACGTAGGTGCCGTACTCGGCCCACACGTCGTGGCAGCCCAGGGTCTGCGCGACCGCGATGTCCTTCTTCACCGAATCGCCGATGACCAGCACGTCCTTCGGGTCGACCGAATAGGTGGCCAGAATGCGCTTGAGCCCCTGGGGGTTCGGCTTCTCGAGCTCACGCGGCAGCTCGACGGTGGGGCACGCTGCGCGGTACTCGCCGCGAACTTCCTTCTGCAGAATGTCGGGCGCCACCAGCGCCGCGCCGTCGGGCCCCGCGGGAAATTGAAAGCCGGGCATGGTGTAGAGCGCCGCCAGGTGCTGGTCGACGCCCAGGCGCTTGACCCGCTGCTCGGCCGGGTTGCGCGGAGCGTCGGTCAGCGCCACCACCACGATGCGGCGCTCCTTGAGCGCGGCCAGCGTCTCGAGCACCGACTTGTACGGCTTCAAGTACTTGCGCCGCGCTTCCGAGAACGCGATGCGCGCCGGCTCGATGATCAACTTGTCGAAGCTCGAGAACTCGGGGAACTCGCGGAAGAGCGAGCTTTCCTGCAGCGCGTACGGGTACTCGTTCGACTCGTACTTCGTGTAGACCTCCTTGAGCGACTGCACGACCTTGATGCGCGGAAAGCCGGTGGCCCGCTGCACCGCGTCCACCATCGCCTCGACCGCCGGCACGATGTAGTCGACCCACGAGTACAGCGTGTTGTCCATGTCGGTCACGACCAGGCGAATCGGCATGCGTGGCGCCGTAGCAAACCCGCCGCCCGGGCGTTCCAACAAAATCGTGCGTGCCGTCGACACCCCGCGCGCGTTTTCTGGCAGAGCCTGCCCTCATGCGAACGACGCTCTTCGTGGTGACCCTGGTGGCGCTGATGGCGAAGGCCGGCAGCCCGACCACCAACCAGGCTCCGGCCGCTCCGGTGGCGCCCACCGCCCGCGCGGCCCCGGCCGCCGACAACGCCGCGCGAATCGACCTGGCCCTGCGGGCCTATGGGCTGGCCAGCGCGGGCTACCGCCAGGGCAACGTGCAGCACCAGGTGGTCGCCATGTGGTCGACCCGGCTCTACGAGCTGCAGAAGGAAGCGGGCGTGCCGGCCGCCGGCACCGACTACGTGTACCGCGCGAAGGACCTCGAGACCATCGCCACCGCCCGCCTGAAGGACGGCCGTGGCACCCAGCTCGAGGTGCTCGACGCCGCCTACCTGCGCGCCGAGGCCGAGCTGGTCGTCAAGCGCGGCAAGTAGCCTTCTGGCGCGGCCTGCTGCGATAGTGGGGGCTCGTCATGTGGCAGCTGATCATCAACGGCCCCGGCTACTTCGACACCGCGTACGACCTGCGTGAAGGCGTGACAAAAGTCGGCCGCGCCGACGAGAACGACATCGTGCTCTCGGGCGACCTGGTCTCGCGCAAGCACGCCCGCTTCCACGTCAGCCAGGGCGAGCTGCAGTTGGAGGACCTGGGCAGCCGCAACGGGTGCAAGCTCAACGGGCAGCTCGCCACCGGCACCAGCCCGCTCAAGACCGGCGACGTGGTGACCGTGGGCGAGAACGCCCTCACCGTGCGCGTGCTGCACGCGGCTGACGGCCACCAGACCGAGGTCGTCGACACCGGCGGTGGCGGGCGGGTCAAGCGCTTCGGCCGCGGCCTCGACATTCGCGACGCGGTGGTGATGACCCGCGACGTGAAGGAATCGAGCGTGCTCAAGGCCCTCGACAACCTCGCGCCCTTCGAGAACCGCTCGGCGCCGCCCCTCAAGCGCTCGCCGCGCCCCGGCGACACCGACGAGACGCCGCAGCCGGGCCAGGCCGTCACCGGCGACCTCGACCCGCCTACCGGGGTGGCCTTCGAGTCGCTGGTGCTGCTCTACCGGGTCGCCGATTCGCTGGCGCGGGCGCGGGCCCTGCAGCCCTTCCTCGACGAGACCACCGACCTCGTCATGCGTCGCGTCGGCGCCACCACGGGCGTCGTGCTGCTGCGCCACCGCTCGGGGGTGATGGTGCCGGCCGCGGTGCGGCACAGCAAGAAGCTGCAGCGCGGCGAAGTGCCGGTCAGCGACGCGGTGCTCGACGCGGCGCTGGGCAGCGGCCAGGCCCTCGCGGTGGCCGACGTGCGCGACGACGCCCGCTTCGCCGAGCGGGAGTCGGTGGTGGTCTACGGCGTCGACCAGGTGCTCTGCATTCCCCTGGGGCGCGCGGCGCCGTGGCTGGGTGTGCTGTACCTCAACCGCGCCTCGAGCGCGCCCGAAGGGGTCGAGGGGCTGCTCGACGTGTGCACCGCCGTCTCGCAGTTGCTGCAGACCGGCATCGAGAAGTTCGAGATTTCTCCGGGCAGTGCCGACGACCGCGCGCGGCTGGCGCTCGAGCGGTTCTATTCGCCCGCGGTCACCGAGCGGTACCTGCGCGAGCGCAAGGCCGCGGGCACCGAGGCGCCGCTGGCCAGCCTCGACGAGCGACAGGTCACGGTCGCCCACTTCGAGCTCTCGGGGCTGCCGCGCGGCGCGCTGCTGGGCAAGCTGCTGGGCGAATTCCAGCGGCTGACCACCCAACTGGTCTTCAGCTTCGAAGGGGCGGTGCAGCGCTTCGACGGCGAGAGCGCCACGGTGGTGTTCGGCGCCCCCGCGGCCCGCTCGGACGACGGCATTCGCGCGGTGCGCGCGGCGCTGGCCCTGGCCACCGAATGGACCGCACTGAGCGCCCGGTTGGCGAAGACGCCGGTGCCGCTGAAGGTCGGGCTCAACAGCGGCAAGGCGGTGGTGGGGCTGGCGGGCACCGAGCAACGGCTCGACCTGCACGTGCTGGGCGAAGTGCCCACGCTGGCCCGGCTGCTGGCCGCCTCGGCCGACCCGGGACAGGTGCTGCTCACCGGCAAGGCGCTGGCGGCGGTGGGCGCGCGCTTCGACGTCACCCCCCTGGGAGAGCGCGCGTTGTCGGGCTCGAAGGTGCGCACCGCGGTCTTCGAGGTGCTCGACGAAGACAGCGATTCGGGCACCCTCTCGGGCATTCGCTGACGCGCGCTACCAGGTCAGGTTCTTCGCGCCGTCGTAGACCTGCTCGCACTGCTTGCGCGCTTCACTCACGCGACCGGGCGCCAGGTCCTTGAGCTCGGCGATGGCCTGACTCAGTTCGCGGTTCGAAGCGGTCTGGCACAGCGCATCGATGATCAGCATCGTGCCCTCGACCCGGGCCGCGCGCTCCTTGAGCGTGCCCAGCTTGCTGCGGCCGGTGCGCAGGTCTTCGTACTGCTTCGCGGCGTGCTTCGCGCGCAGCCAGGTCAGCGCCGTGCGCTGTTGCTCGAGCTCGTCGGCCGAGAAGGTCTCGACCCGGCGCACCACCGGCGCGCGACCAGCGTCGACCACCTCGACTGCCACGGCCATTGGCCCGGCATCGACCGGCGCGACGATGGCCACGCTCGCGTCGGGTGAAGCGGTCGGGGGCGGTGACGGCGCGCCGGCGTCGACCACCTCGGCCTCGACGCCCGCGTCGAGCACCGGCACCGGCAACGTCGCCCACCAGCGCTTGAGCGTGATGACGCCCAGCGGCACCACCAGCCCGGCCACCAACAGGCCGATGGCGAGGCTTCGGCCCGACACGATGGTCGGCTTCGGCGGCTCGGCCGTGGTGGGAGCGCTCGGCGGCGCGACGCTCCCCGGCCCCGGGGTGGCCTTCAGCGCCGAGGGCGCGGGCGTGAAGTTGGGCTGCAGCGTCTTGCCGCTCATCAGCGACTCGCTGACCTGCATGCCCGGCTGGAAGACGCCCGCCTTGCCGTCACCGGGGCTGCCCAGCGGCTGCAGGGTGAATTCCTGCACGAAGGCGTCGATGTCGGGGGTGCGGGTGTGCCGCTCCTTCTTGAGCGCGTGCTCGATGGCGTCGACCACGTGCTGCGGCAGCTCGGGCTTGACCTCGAGCAGCGGCCGATGCGCCTGGTACGCGATGCGGAAGACCACCTTCACCACGCTCTCGGCGGTGAAGGGCGCCTCGCCCGTCAGCAGCTCGTAGCAGATGGACCCCAGCGAGAAGAGGTCGCTCTGCGGCGTGATGTCCGAATTGTTGCCCGTCGCCTGCTCGGGCGACATGTACAGCGGCGTGCCGATGAGCACCGAGTCGGTGGTCTGCACGGTCTTCGAGTCGGCCAGCTTGGAAATGCCGAAGTCGAGCACCTTCACCTGGTCGCCGAGCGCGGTGGGCGTCAGGAAGATGTTCTCGGGCTTCAGGTCGCGGTGCACCACGCCGGCGCGATGCGCGGTCTGCAGCGCCGAGCCCACCTGACGGACGATCTGCTGCACCAGCTCGAGCGGCAGCGGCCCGCCCTTGACCCGTTCGGCCAGGCTGGTGCCCTTGAGCAGTTCCATCACCAGGAACGGCTCGCCGGTGGGCAGGGTGTTGAAGTCGAGCACCTGTACGATGTTCGGGTGCTCGAGCCGCGCCGCGATTTCGGCCTCGCGACGGAAGCGCGCCAACGCTTCCTGCGTCACGTTGCCCTGCACGTGCAGCACCTTCACCGCCACCCACTTGCCCGCCAGCCGCGTGTGGCGCGCCAGCCACACCTCGCCCATGCCGCCACGGCCGAGCTGACGGTCGATTTCGTAGGTCTCGGCGATGACGACGCCCGGCGCGAGAAGGGGAGCGCTGTCCGCCATGGACCTCGAATTACCCTGCCTCCACGCTAGAGTCACCCGCCATGCACTCGCTCCTGCTGCTCGCCGCGGTCGTCCTCGGCCAGGCCAAGCCCACGCCCATCGATATCGCGCCGTTCAAGGCCACCCTGCAGGCCGTCACCGACGGCCAGGGCCACTACCTCGTCTTCAACCC
The DNA here is from genome assembly GCA_903911905.1 of uncultured Myxococcales bacterium. Taxonomy (GTDB): domain Bacteria; phylum Myxococcota; class Myxococcia; order Myxococcales; family Myxococcaceae; genus Xiheilimnobacterium; species Xiheilimnobacterium phototrophicum. The sequence continues at coordinate 3,702 of CAIWFK010000785.1, read as the reverse complement.
CGCCGAGCCGCTCTCGGGGCAGGTCTTCTCGTCGGCCGACGGCAAGACCTTCTACAAGACGCACGTCATCGGCGGCGGCGCCAGCGGCACCGAGAGCTTCAACCTCTCGTTCTGGGACCCGCGCATCGGGTGGACCCGCGAGAGTGGCAACTTCCCCAGCTTCACCATGAGCGACTCGGGCAAGAACTGGGACCTGTGGTGCGGCACCCGCAAGACCGCGCTCAAGCCCGTCGAGGGAGACGCGCTGGCCAGGTTGCTGACCGCCACCTTCCTGCCCCCGCGATGGACCCGCCGCCCCGAGCGCCTGCTCCGCGACGACACCGGCACGTATTACTTCGTCGACCGCCTTCGCACCGAAGACGACGGCGACCGCCGCGACTTCCGCGTCTTCGTCGGGCCGCGCGGCAAGATGAAGCAGTTGCCGCTCAAGGACATCGTCGACGATTCGAAGGGCACCATTCTGGCGACCAAGACCGGCGACCTTCGCCTCATCGCCTCGCCCGAGAGCCGCATGTGGATTGCGGGCGCCAGGAAGCTCGAGCTCACCGACGTGCCGGTCGATGACAACCACAAGATGATCTACACCGACCTCGGCCCCTATTCGGGCCAGCCGCTGGGCACGCCCTGCGACGAGCTGTTCTGAGCGCTCGTCATGGCCGACCCCCTTGCCCGGCCGTGGACCGTGTTCCACCCCCAGCCGCTCGTTCAGCGCTCGCCCTCGCTGTGGACCGTCGAAGACCAGGTGCCCGGGCTGCCCGGCGCCACCCGCACCATGACCGTGGTGCGGCGCGACGACGGCACGCTGCTCTTCTTCAACGCCATTCCGCTGCCTGACGCCACGCTCGCGCGGGTCCAGGCGCTCGGTCGGCCCGCCGCGCTGGTGATTCCCAACGCGCTCCATTCGCTCGACGCGGGCGCCTTCACCCAGCGGCTGGGCCTGACCGCCTATGCGCCGGCCGTGGCCCTCGAGCCGCTCGCGCCCCGCGTGGCGTGCCGACCCATCGCCGAATTGCCCCAGGGCGACGACGTGCAGGTCTTCACCGTCGAAGGCTTCAAGACGAAGGAAATCGTGCTGCGGGTGCGCGACACGCTGGTGGTCGCCGACGTGGTCACCAACAGCCCGCACGGCCCGGGCTTCAACGGGCTGCTCATGCGCCTGGTCGGCTTCACCGGCCCCACGCCCCGGCTGCCGTGGCCGGTGCGGCAGCGCGTGCAGCGTGACGCCGTCGCGGTGCGCGCGTTGCTCGAGCAGCTCGCCTCGCTGCCCGGCATCACCCGCCTGGTGCCGTCGCACGGCCCGGTGGTCGAGCAGGGCGTCGCCGAAGCGCTCAGGGCCGTCGCCGCGTCGTTCTGAGGCGGGTTTCAGGCGGCCGAGGTCTGGTCGCTCTTTTCGGGCTCACTCGCCGGGCTGGCCGTGGCGCCGTGTTCCCGCAACAGCGACGACCAGGCCTCGACCTGGTTGAGCGTGGCGGTCAGCGCCTTGAGCGACACCGGCTTGGTCAGGCAGTCGTTCATGCCCGCCAGCTTGCAGCGCTCGAGCTCTTCGGGCATCGCCGAGGCGGTCAACGCGACGATGGGCACCAGCGCCACGTCGCCGTCGAGGGCGCGAATGCGCTCGGTGGCCTCGAAGCCGTCGAGCACCGGCATGTGACAGTCCATCAGCACCATCATCACCGGCTCGCGCTGCACCATCGCCACCGCCTCTTCGCCGTTGGTCGCGCTCAGCGTGCGGTACCCGGCCTTCTGCACCAGGCTCACCGCCACCTTCAGGTTCACCGGGTTGTCGTCGACCACCAGCACCGGAGGCGTCTGGGCCGACACCCGGCCGGTGGTTGGCGGTGTTTCGGTCAGCAGCGCCGCCACCCCGGCTTCGAAGGGCAGGGTGAACGAGAAGGTCGACCCCACACCGGGCGTCGAGGCCGCGCGCAGCTCACCGCCCATCAACGCCACCAGTTGCTTCGAGAGCGCCAGCCCCAGCCCCGTGCCGCCGAAGCGCCGGGTGGTCGACGCGTCGGCCTGCTGGAACGCGGTGAACAGGGAAGGCACCACTTCGGGAGCGATGCCGATGCCGGTGTCGATGACCTCGAAGGTCGCCAGAATGGTCGGCCCTTCCACCGCGCTGACCCGCACCGTCACGCCGCCCCGCTGGGTGAACTTCACCGCGTTGTTGAGCAGGTTTCCCAGCACCTGCCGCACGCGCAGGGCATCACCGCGCAACACCCGGGGCAGCGCGCCGTGGTCCAGGTGCAGCGTCAGGCCCCGCGCCCGGGCCAGCGGCTCGTAGAGCTGCCGCAGGTCGTCGAGCAGCCGATGCGCGTCGAAGTCGGTGGCGCTGATGGTCAGCTTGCCGGCGTCGATCTTCGACATGTCGAGCAGGTCGTTGATGAGGCTGACCATCGTCTCGCCGCTGCGCTGAATGAGCGAGACCTGTTCGCGCTGCTCGGCGCTCAGCGGGCCGTGCAGCATCACTTCGGTCAACCCCAGCACCCCGTTCATCGGCGTTCGAATCTCGTGCGACATGTTCGCCAGGAACGCCGACTTGGCGCGGTTCGCCTGACGGAGGTCGACGATGGTGCGCTCACGCTCGACGCTGAAGCGGTACCCGAAGAGGAACATGGTGGCGGTCAGCCCCGCCACCCGCAGGGTCGACACCATCGGGCCCGCCGAGGCCTGGTTCATCGGCACCAGCCCCGCGTCGCGCAGCACCGGCACCAGGCTGACCGCGATGACCGTGACCACCAGCCACGTCACCGCGTCGCGCCGGCCCAGCAACAGCACGGCGAGGTAGGGCGCCAGCACCACCCAGGCCATCGCCCCGCTGTCGAGCGTGGCCTCGGTCGCCGGCAGCAGGGCCAGCAACACGAACGCCGCCAGCCCCACGTTGGTCGCCAGCCTGATTCGGGTGGTCACCCACAACAGCGCGCCGGCGCTGACCACCACCATCAGGAACAGCAGGCTCACCACCGCGTTGAACACGTGCCCGGTGGCGGCGAAGGCCACGGCCAGCCCCACGCTCACCACGCCGCCCAGCGCGAGGACCTGCGCCAGCAGCATGGTGCGCCACGCCAGTTCCGGGTCGCGCGACGCGAGCCGCTGCGAGAGCGCTGTGAAGGGCGGCTGCCACATGTGCCCTCGAACCGTAACGGTGTGCCGCGGCGATGACCATCGGTCGGGGTCGATCTGCGGTCTGTCAAGTCCGGTGCACGGGGCGGCTGATCAGCCCCTGTCGGAAGCTGGTGCGGTGCTCGACCCCGCGCAGTAGCCTTGAACCACAGGCGCGATGGGCGACAAACTCATCTTCTCGCAGACGTTCGAGGGCATCTTCCGGGCACTTGGCCCGGCGCTCGACCCCACCCTCACCGCGCGCCTGCGGGCCGTCGGCATCGACCCGGGCCAGCCCCTTCGCCCCGCCTACCCGCTCCAGGTCTTTCTCGACGCCATTCGCGTCATCGGCGAGCAACGCTTCCCCTCGCTCACCCCCGACGAGCGCGACCGCCGCCTGGGCCGCGACTTCATGGACGGCTATGCCCAGACCATGGTCGGTCGCGCCATGGTCGGCATGATGCGCGTCATCGGCCCCAGGCGCACCCTCGAGCGTCTTTCCCGACAATTCCGTACCGGCAACAACTTCTCCGAGACGCGTCTGACCGAGCGCTCGGCGACCCAGTTCGAGCTCTGGTGCAACCAGGTCAGCTCGCCGGG
>CAIWFK010000784.1 GCA_903911905.1 uncultured Myxococcales bacterium | reverse complement strand
TCACGGGCAACGTGACGAACGTGCTGGTCACCTGCTCCACGACCGCCTTCCTCATCAGCGGCACGCTGTCGGGGCTGGGACCGGGGAGTGTCACCTTGCAACTCAATGCGCTGGCTCCGCAGACCGTGGTGGCCAACGGCCCGTTCTCGCTCCAGCGCCTGGCGAGCGGAACGGCCTACACCGTGACCATCGCCACGCAGCCGCCCGCGCAGACCTGTGTCGTCAGTGGCGGCGCGGGCACCGTGACCACCATGGACGTGAACACGGTGACCGTGAATTGTGACCCCTCGAAGTTCGCGCTCGGCGGCACCGTCAGTGGGCTCATCGGTGGCACCTTGGTCCTGACCGATGGGAATGCCGGAATGGCGACCGTCACCAGCGACGGCACCTTCTCGTTCCCCACGCCCGTGGCCTCTGGGACCAGTTACTCGGTGAACGTTCAGCAGCCGACCAACCCGTCGCAGACCTGCGTGGTGACCAATGGAGCCGGGGTCGTCGGCCCTGGCTCGTCGACCGCGCTCTCCATCGCCTGCACGGTGAACTCCTTCGCGGTGGGCGGCTTCATCAACGGCCTGACCTCGAACGTGCCGCTCGGCCTGGCGCTGACCTTCGTTCCGCCTCCGTCGGTGGGCTCGTCGGTGATGGTGATGAAATCGGTCACGGGCACTGCGGGCTCGACCGCCTTCAGCTTCCAGGGAGTGCCGTCGGGCTCGACCTACAGCCTGGCGATTACCTCGCAGCCGGCCCTGCCGTCGCAGACCTGCGTGGTGACCTCGAACGCGACTGGCACCGTCACCTCGGGCCCGGTGACGAACGTGATCATCACCTGCACGACGAACACCTTCGCGGTCTCCGGTACGGTCAGCGGTCTGCTGGGCAGCGGGTTGGTGCTCTCGCTCATGGTGGTGGGACTGGGCGGGCCAGTGAGCAATCAACCCTCGCCGGTGACGCTGGACGCACCAGCCTCGACCTTTTCCTTCCCGAACATTCCGAGCGGCGATGCCTTCAACCTGCTGGTCGTCAACCAGCCGACCACCCCGGCGCAGACCTGCACCGTGACGATGGGCGGGGGCAGCGTCACCTCGTTTCCCTTCACCGGGCTCAAGGTGCAGTGCACCACCGTGACGTGGCCGGTGAGCATCTCGTTCGCCAACCTCCAGAGCACCATTCCGGTGACGCTGGTCACGGGCTCGACGATGGAGACCCACAACGTCACCGGTGGGACCACCACGCTCTTCACCACCAGGGTTCCCGACGGCCAGTCGTACGCCCTCACCTTCAGCGATCCCTCCGCGCCTGCGCAGACCTGCACGCCGCGACCGGTGGCCGGCATCGCGACGGCAACGGTGAGCGCGAGCGTCGCCTGCACCCCCTGAACGAGTCGTCACGGGTTGCAGGCAGGGCATTCGCTGGGAGAGGCCAGGGGCGCGTCGAGCACGCGCTCCTCACGCCGTCCGCACGCTGAGCACCCCAGCACTTCGGCGCGAGCGCGAGCAGTCGGCGTGCCGCATTCTGCACACGGCAGACCCGCTCGTCGTTCCACCACGACCCAGCCGGGCCGCGCGCAACCAGGACACGGGCTCTTCGCCGCGCGCACCAGCGCCTGGGCCGCCCTCGCGATGCTGCGCCGTCGGGTGGGGTTCAGGTGCGCGCGAAGGTCTGACTCGAGCCACACCTTCCCGTGACGCCGGAGCTCGGCCTCGACCACGGCTTCGAATTCGGCCTGCGCGACCAGGCCCTTGTGCAGGCCCAGCTCGGGGCGCGGCTGGCCGTCAGGCGCGGCCATGGCGATGAGCCCGTGCGAGGGAAACTGCGCGCGGGTCGCGAAGGCCCGGGCCTCGTCGGGTGACGACACGCAGCTCGCCGCGAAGGTGGTCTCGAGCGTGAGGTCGGTGCCGGTCAGCTCGTGACCGTCGCGACCCGCGAGCAACACCAGTTCGACGCCGACCGCGACGAAGGGCATCGACGGGTGTGGCCCGAAGCTGCCCTCGCTGGCCAACGCGAAGTCCGCGCGGCCATGCGCCTCGAGTGCTGCACCCGCCTTGGCCCTGGCGGCATCGAGCGCACGGCCCTCACGCGGGCGCTCGCGGGTGAAGGTGCCGAAGCGGTCGGTATCGACGTCGGCCACCACCTCGACGTGCAGGCCCAGCTCGGCCTGGAGCAGCGGCGCCAGGAGCTGCTCCTTGCCATGCCGGGTCGCCAGCGCGGCGAGGTGGCCTTCGAAGCGCGTCACGCCGCCAGGGCCGACGGGCCAGCCGACACCGGAGCCCACTCGAGCCCGCCCACGTACCGGTGGCTCACCGCGCCCGACTGGTCGATGGCGAAGAGGTTGAGCCAGCCGTGGTCGACCAGCGCGCGCACGCCCGCGTGCTTCTCGAGCACCGCGTTCATGGCCTCGATGGGTGCCTCGATGAACACGCTCAGGCGCAGCGGCTCGTGCACCAGGCGCTCGCCGTCGTGCACCGACTGCCAGGGCAGCCCCACGCGCAGGTCGCCGCCGTTGCCTTCGAGCACGCCCAGGGTGCCGACCACGTTGTGCAGCACCTTGTTGCCGCAGCCCCAGGTGCGGTTGTCGACGGTCGAGGCGTAGTACTGGAGGCTGATCCAGCTCCCCACCACCATCGGCGCGGTCATCACCGTCTCGAGCACCGCGAAGCGCGCGCGCTCGTCTTCCTTCCAGTCGTAGGAATGCAGGAAGGCGCGGCCCTGCAGGTCGAGCGAGGCGGTGCGGTGACGGGGCGCGACGATGAAGCTGGCGCAACCGGCCAGCCCCCACTCGGGCCGAACCTGCGCCCAGTCGCGGCTGCGCTCGAAGACGCGCTGGTCGAGGTCGGCGGCCTTGGGGTCGAGGCCCAGTCGCGGCGCGCGCTGACGTCGGGCCGAAGCGCTGGCCGTGGCGAGCGAGGCCTCGAGCCGACGCAGCGCCTCGCGGTGCGACTCGGGTACCAGGTGCCGATCGAAGAGCGTGACGTCGTCGGTGGTGGTGTCGTGCAGCGCGGCCACGAACCAGGTGTCGTCGGGAATCGAGAGGCCCCGGCTCGCCAGGCCTGCACGCACCTCGCGCTCGTTGAGCACCATCGCCGCGATGCGCGCGTTGGCCTCGCCGGTGTGTCCACCGCAGGCGCCGCAGTCGAGCCCCGCGGCGTGCGGGTTGTTCACGCTGGTCGACCCGTGGCCGGTCAGCATCACCAGCGGGGCGAAGTTCGAGGTCAGCGACATGCCGCGCAGCAGGCCTTCGGCCATGGCCAGCCGCTCGTCGTGGGTCAGGCCCACCTGCCGACCATGGTGCTGCTGGCGGGTCAGGTCGGGGCCCAGGGTCACGTGCGCGGGCACGGCGTCACGCGACGGGTGCGGCACCGGTCGGCTGGCGCGCAGCGAGTCGGTCACCAGCGACGGCAGCGAGGCCAGGCCCATCGGCCCCACGAAGCCGAAGCAACTGATGGCGCTGGTCTTGAACGAGCGCCAGGCGTTGCGAGCGCGGCGGGCCAGCACCCGCTGACGGGCGAGGCGCGACGCGGACGCCGAAGGGTCCATCACCGTCTCGAGCACCACGTTGCGCGGCGCCAACAACACCGGGCACTGCGCGCCGCCATGCGTCTGGCCCAGCGGCACGTATTCGATGGGGAAGCCGAAGAAGCCCGCGAAGCCGAGCGTCTCGCAGCCGGGGAGCGCCTGCTCGAGCGCACGGCGGTAGGGCTCGGAGCGCACGTCGATGCAGAAGGCCGCCTGGGCCGCCGGGCGCGTGACGAGGCGCTCGGTGGGCGCGCTGGCCCGTTCGGCGAACTGGTCGATCACCGCGTCGGACCAGCCGCGCTCGTAGGCCGACTGCAGGAGGAGATCGATCGCCAGCTCGCGTGCGGCCGCGCTGTCGCGCTCGGTCAAGGTCGCGCGCGCGTCTCGCCAGGCCTGCTCGGCGCCACGGGACGCGAAGGCCTCGAGCAGCGCCAGGTCCCACGCCAGGCGCACGGTGAGCAGGTGCTCCACCGTCGAATCGGTCTGCCCTGCGAGCTCGCTTCCCCAACCCTGCTGCCGGGCCCAGGCGGCCCAGCCTCCGAGGGTGGCGAGGAGTCGCTGCAGGTACAGCTCCACACCGGCTCCGCGAACCTGCAAGCGGGTGAGGGCCTGCACCGCTGCTTCCGACGCGTCCGGACTCAGGCGGCCGAGCGCGGCACGGAAGCCGCGTGCACCGAAGAGCTCGACCGTCGCGTCGAGTGCCGCTTCTTCACGGAAGGCCGACCAGAGCGGCTGGGTGCGGAAGGGCGAGCGCCACGAGGCCTGGCCGCGGTCGAACCGGGTCGCCGCCCAGGCGCCGAGGCGATCGATGGTCAGGCGGTTCCAGTCCTGACCGGTCAGTTGGGTCACCACCTCGGCGACGGTGGGTGCGAGCGCGGTGGCCCTCGGCTCCGAGCCAGTCCTGGTCGCTTCGTCGAGCGCGGCCAGCACCTGCGCCATGTCGGTCGGCAGGTCGACTTCGCCACGAGCACGCGCTTCGTCGAGCGCGGCCTGCAGGTGGCCGGGCTGCAGGCGACCACTGGCGAGGGCCTCGGCGTAGAACCGTCGGGGCATGGTCAGGCGGGTTCCCGCCGTGCGCGCCACCGTCCACGCGGCCTCGGAGATGGGCTGCTCGGCCAGGCCGAGGAAGGGGTTGACCGCCACCGAGGTTTCGAGCGGCCAGACCGGCGCGATGGTGCGCGTGGCTCGGCGAAGCGCGGCCTTCAGGTCGTCGGGCGAGCGCATGGGCTGCTGCTCCACGGCCGCCGCGGAGCTCGACCGGGGCGCGACCGGCTGCTTCAGCGCCCAGGCGCCCACCAGGCGATCGAACCAGACGTTCGCGTACAGCCCGCGGTTCGCCAGCACCCAGGCCGCGCGCCAGGCCTTCGACGTGCGCTCGCCCGGCAACACCTGCAGCACGGTCACCACCGCGAACGCCCCGACCACCAACCACACCACGCCCAACTGCACTCCCGAGAGGAGGTGGGCTTCGGGCGCTGCGCCGACCAGCACGGCCGCGCCCGCTCGCTCGAGC
>CAIWFK010000783.1 GCA_903911905.1 uncultured Myxococcales bacterium | reverse complement strand
GCTCGGCGTGCTCGAGGCGACCATCGACCAGCGCGCACGCACCAGTGGGAACTCGTACACCCAGAAGTTGCTCGCCAACCGCAACCTGCGCCTGAAGAAGGTCGGCGAAGAGGCGACCGAGCTGGTGATGGCGCTGGCCGACCGCGACGCTCCGCGCATCGCCGAGGAAGCGGCCGATCTCGTGTACCACCTGTTGGTGGCGCTCGAGGCCGAAGGGCTGGGGCTCGACGACGTGCGCGAGGTGTTGCACGCCCGCGAAGGGGTGCCCGCGCGCACCACCTGATGACGTCACCGGTCATGCGCTCACTCCTGCTGCTTCGTGCTGGTGCCGAGGGTGGGGCGCGCGGCTGACGCTCGAGGTCACCTTCGTGCAGAAGAACGGTGGTGCGGCGCCCTGCGTGGTCAGCCGCTCACTCGAGGGCGCGCCGTTCCGGTCGCAGCTCTGACGGGGGCGGCAGTCGCACCCAGACCAGCCCATCGGCGACGCGCGTCTCGAACGTCGCGATGGGCAGCGTGGGGACCTGGGCGATCATCGTCACCAGTTCCTCGAGCAACTGGGTCCCTCGCGGGGTCGGCGGTCGGGCTTCCACCGCATGCGGCATCGGCCCGCACGACACCGCCCCGGTGCGCACGTCGAACTGCGCGCAGTGCATGGGGCAGGTGACGACGGTCCCGACCAGCGTGCCCTGCTCGAGCGGCGCGTTCATGTGGCCGCAGCGCCGCTCCACGGCGTACCAGCCGTCGCTCGCGTGACAGACCACCAGCGCGCGGCCGTCGAGCGTCACCGCGCGCATCCCCCCGGTGGCGACGGCGTTGGTCTCGAGCGCCTTGAAGAAGGGCGCTTTCATGGAGTCGTCACCGGAGGCGGCAGTTGCGGAAGCGAATCGGGGTCGGTCACGCCCGGGTGCACGAACAGGCCGCACCAACACCGCTTCATCTCGTCGAAGTGCGCGCGATGAAAGGGAATGCAGGGGCAGACGATCTTCATGTCCTTCTCGCGATCGCCGCGCAGTGGCTGGCAGGGGCAGAACGGCACGCCGTGCTTCCCTTCGAGCACCACCTCCTGCTCGAGCAGGAACTCGACCAGCTCGGTGTCGGGCGTGAAGGTGAAGCCGAGCGGCTCGACGACCTTCGCGTAGAACGCGCGCAGCACCTCTTTCCGCGAGCTGGCGGGCGGGGCGCTCACGCGAGCAACTGCGCGAAGCGCTCGGGCTGGTAGCCGATGACGATGTCCGCGCCGACCTTCACGAAGGGAAAGCCGTTGGCGCCCGCGGCGTCGAGCTCGGCCATGATCTTCGCCTGGGTGGGCTCGTCGGCCAGGTCGTAGTCGACGTAGTCGAAGGGAGCGCCGCTCTTGGTGAAGAGGGCCTTCGTCTTGCGGCACCAGGGGCAGGTGGACAGACCGTAGATGTGAATGGGCTTCTTCATGGGGTGCCGCCTGTGGAGTCGAGGGAAACGAAGAGCCGGCCCTGCTCGGCGCGCGTGCCGTAGACCTGCAGCCCCAGCTCGGGCGCGTCGAGGAAGCGGCCGGTGCGCAAATCGAAGCGCCAGTCGTGGCAGGGGCAGGTGAGGGTATGCCCAACCAGCGTGCCATTGAACAACGGGCAGCCCAGGTGCACGCACGCGCCAGCGACCGCATGCACCGCGCCGTCGACCCGCGCGAGCACCACGTTGACGCCCAGCGGGTAGACCACCTGCAGCATTCCTTCGGCGAGGGCCTTCTCGTCGAGCACGTCGGTCCAGGTCATGAGGGAACAGGGTGCACCCGGTGTGCCGCCGGTCCGTTGCGCGGCGACGGCGTCATGGCTCCATCACCCTGACGGGTTCGCGCACCACTTTGAGCCACCAGCTGGGTAGGGTGCGCTGCCATGAAGATCCTGGTGCTGGGTGCCTCGCAGGGAACTGGAGCGCTGTGCGTGCAGCAAGCCCTCGCGCACGGCCACGACGTGTCGGCCTTCGCGCGTTCTCCGCAGAAACTGACGCTCGAGCACCCGAAGCTGACCCGCGTCACCGGCGACTTCCACGACCGGGCGTCGGTCGAGAAGGCCGTGCCTGGCCACGACGCCGTCATCATCACCGCGTCGGCGACGCAGTTGTCGGCCTTCAAGGAACGACCCGACTATTTTTCGCGCGGTACCGGCTACGCCATCGAGGCCATGAAGGCGCATGGGGTCAAGCGACTGGTGCTGCTCAGCGCGCTGGGCACCGCCGAGAGCCGGCCCCTGCTCAACGTCGTGGTCCGCGCCCTGATGGTCGATTGGATGCTCAAGGAAGCGTTCCTCGACCACGCGGTGCAGGAGCAACTGGCGAAGGCCACCGAGCTCGAGTGGGTCATCGCCCGACCGGGGCGGCTGACCAACGGTCCGGCGAAGGGCGCGTTCGTGAAGACGCCGAAGCTCGAGAAGGTGCCCTCGGCCATCTCGCGCGCCGACGTGGCGGCGTTCCTGGTCGAAGCGTGCACGTCGACCAGCTTCGTGCGGCAGGCGGTGCAGTTGGGCGGGTGAGCACTTCGGCCGCGTGCTGTGATTTGTTGGCCTGATGGTCCGGTCGAGCTGGGAATGGAAGGTGGAGGTGCTCAAGACGTCGGGAAGTCCCGACGCGTTTTCTCCACTGTTGCGCGCGCTGCGGCGTGACGCCATCGGCTGCTCCAGGCTCGAGCTGTCCATCGAGGGGCGTACGGTGAAGCTGTCGGTCAGCACCCACAAGGGCGCCATCACCGGGTTGGACGTGCGGCTTCCCTGGCCGGGCGTCACCACTACCGCCGACGAACCTTCCATCGTGCTGCGTCGCGAGGGCGTCGGCGACGTCGAAGGCAAGAAGGAGGGCATCAACCGCGAGGTGCAACTGGGCGACGAGGCCTTCGACGCGGCCGTCTACATCGACGCGTCGGTCAACGACCGCGAGGTCAAGCGGGTGTTGTCGGACGTGCGCCAGCCGGTGCTCGAATTGGTGAACGGCGAGGCGAAGGTGAAGCTGACGCCCGCCGCCCTCGAGGCGCACTGGCAGGTCAGCTCGCCGAAGGAAGTGCTCGACGGCGGGCGGCTGGTGCTCGAGCTGTCGCGGTTGCTCGCGCTGGCCGAGGTCGGGCCTCCGAGCACGGCCGACGCCATCGTACGGCGCGGCGAGAACCTGCCGGTGGTGGCGCTGGTGGCGCTGGTGATTTCGGTCGCGCTGACCTTCGTGACGGTCATTCGGTGGCCGGGGGCGCACCTGGTCGAGAGCGTCGGCGGCATCCTCGGCATGATCGCCGGGCTGCTGCTGCGAGTACCGCTGGCGCGCTTCGTCCGCGGCGATTCGGGGTCGTACAACCGCCTTCGGCTCACGCTGCTCCTGGCCGTGCTGGCGCTGGGCCTCACGGGGCTCTCGACGGGGGTGTTCGTCAACGGCGCCTTCGACACCGAGCCCTCGTTCGAGGTCGGCGGGGTGGTGGTCAGCCAGCACCTCGGTCGGCACAACGCGCGCTCGCACACCGTGCGGTGGGCCGATGGCCTCGAGTCGGACTACGGCGGCGCCATACCGAACGGGACTCGGGTCTCGCAGGTGCGGCACCCCGGCGCGCTGGGAGACGTCTGGCACGAGGCGCCGCGCTATCACTGAGGCGTTCCGTCACCAGTCAATTTGGTGATATGACCACAAATATTGGTGATGCTGGCACGAAGCTCAGAGCTCTTCGGCAGTCGTAACCGGACGATGGTGCTGGTGGCGATTCGCCTGCTCGAAGAGAGCTACCCCTCCGAATTGGCGAGCCTGCTCGGGCTTCGGCTGTTCTCGGTCCAGGGCATTCTCGTCGCGTTCGAGCGTGAGGGCATCATCGCCAGTCGACTGCTCGGGAGGACGCGGCGGGTGTCGCTCAACCCCCGGTACTTCGCCTTCAAGGAATTGGACTCGTTGCTCTGGACGCTCGGAAAGCACGATGACGAGCTCCAACAGATGCTTGCAACCAGGCGCCGACGCCCTCGGCGGCCGGGCAAGCCCGGGCTGCCTCGGTGATCACAGCGAAGACCTCATTGGTGGGTGTCGCCTTCGAGGTCTGCACGGCACTCGCGGCTCTCGGCTACCAACGCGAGGGTGACTTCTACCGACACACGAGTTCGCCCTTCCCGCTCGAGTTTCCGCCCGGTCCGCTGGCCATCGGTGAGGACCTCATCACCACGTGGAACACGGAGCGTCGCAGGAAGCAGTTGCTTCACGTACTTACGCCGCTCGACTCGTGTCGGGATCGGCTTGCTTCCTACCTGTTCTGGAATGACTTGAGTGGCCTCGAGCAGGCGCTCGCGGTTCATCGGGCTCGCGCCGATGAGGTCGACCTCGAGGAACTCCGCGGCTGGTGCTTGCGTGAAGGCCAGGCAAAGAAATTCGAGTTGTACGAGGCCCGTTGGCGCGCCATGCACCGCCGCTGACCGTCAGTCCTGCAGCACCAGCGACTCGCCGTCGAGCGTGAAGCCCTTCGCGCCGAGCACCCACCCCGTCACCTCGTCGGCGGTCGCCCCCGACTCGTCGACCAGCTCGGCCAGCAGCGGCTTCCAGTCGACCCGCCGCGAGCCCTTCTCGAGCACGTGCCGCAGCGCCAATTCGACGACCTCGCCGCGCTGCTTCTGGGTGGCCAGGCGGCGATCGAGGTCGAGGAAGGTCGAGGCCAGGGTCCGCACGGCCAGCGACATGAACGAGGTGCGCTCGAGCTCTTCCTTGAGCGCCTCCTGGTCGACCACGCCGACCACGGTGTCGGTGAGAGCGGTGACGGTGGCCGAGCGCGGCTGCTCGGTGAAGACCGCGGCCTCGCCGAAGAGCTCGCCCTTCTCGAGCTTGCGCAACACCTGCGGTCGACCAGCGACCAGGCGGGTGGCCACGCACTGCCCGTCGACGATGACGTAGGCCGCGTCGGCGCGTTCGCCCTCGGTGATGATGGCTTCACCGGCCTTGAAGGTTCGCTGCGGAAGGTGGGAGAGCCCGCGGGCGAAGCGCTCGAGGTCGTTCCGGAAGGCCTCGACGGTCGGGTAGCGCTGGGCGGGGTTGGGTGAGAGCGCCCGCATGCAGATGGCCACCAGGCGGCGCGGCACGGTCTGCCCTTTCACGGCGGCCTCGACGTCGGGCGGGGTGACGACGCCCTGAATGGCTTTCTCGACGGCCTGGTCTGCGGTCGCCGAGGCGTAGGGCGCCCGCCCACAGAGGATGCGGTAGAGAATGCCGCCGAGCGCAAACACGTCGGTGCGCTCGTCGAACTTCCACGGCTCGCCCTTCGCCTGCTCGGGCGACATGTACGAGGGGGTGCCGTGTGCGCCGTGCGGTTCGCCCGAGTCGGTGGGCAGCTCGGCCTTGCGACGCGCGATGCCCCAGTCGACCAGGTAGATCTGCCCGTAGCCGGCCACGATGACGTTCGAGGGCTTGAGGTCCAGGTGCAGCACGCCCTTGCTGTGCGCGAAGGCCACCGCGTCGCAGATGCGCAGCAGCACCTCGAGGGCGGCCGAAGTGCCTTCCACGCCATCGCGCTCGTTGGCTTCGAGCTGTTGCTGCAAGGTCTCGCCTTCGAGCACCTTCATGGTGAACGCGCTCGAGCGCCTGTCGGTCGACAGCGCGTAGACCGCGGGAATGTTGGGGTGGTCGAGCTGCGCGGTGATTTGCGCCTCGGTCACGAACTGCTCGAGCGCGTCGTCGACCTTGGTCAGCTCGGGGCGCAGCATCTTGAGCGCGACCTCGCGGCCCAGCACCTCGTCGCGCACCCGGTAGACGCGCGCCATGCCGCCCGAGCCCAACAGCCCCAGGTCGACCATCTGCCAGCCTTCGGGCAGCGGCTGGGCCAGGCCCTTGCCGTCACCGACCTGCTTCTTTCCGAAACCGAACATGGTGCGGCAGCCTACTCAACTCCCGGATTCTGGCTGCAGCCACCTCGGCACCAGCCACGTCACCACCAGGGCCAGCGCCAGCCCTGCCAGCACGTCGGTCACGTAGTGGTACCGCAGGTACACGCACGCGAACGGAATCGAGACCACCATCGGCAGCGTGGCCCAGAACACCCGCCGCGCATGCCGCCAGCAGGCCCACGACATCAGCACCGAGCCCGCCGTGTGGAAGCTTGGGAAGCAGTCCCACGTGATGCGGGTCTGGTCCATCATCGCGATCTTGAGGTCTTCGAGGATGTAGTAGTCGAGCGGTACACTGAAGGTGCGGAAGAGCACCGGCCCCTTCACGGGAATGAGGGTGTAGCTGATGAAGGTCACCGCGAAGCCGAGGCTCAGCGCGGTGACGCCGGTACGCAGCCCGGCTCTCCCTCCGGCTGCCAGCAGCGCCCCCAGGCACAGCGGGTACATCACGCCGTAGAACGAATAGCTGAACGCCAGCCACTCGGTCAGCGGCTTGACGATGATGGCCTGCAGCAGCTCCACCGGGTCGTTGCCGAAGAAGAGCACCCGGTCGATGGCCGAGATGGCTGCGTCGCGACCCACCGGCGTGCCGATGACGTCCGCCATCCACGCGTAGGCCGGAATGAAGAACGCCACCGGCGCCCATTCGCGCAACGTCGACGCTCCCGACTTCACCGACTCCACCACGAACGCGCGCGGCTTGAAGGCACCGTTGGCCGCCAGGTGTTCGACCCACACGCTCCACAACAGCACCGTGGGGAACGCCCACGCCGCCACGCGCAGGAAGGCGATGGTCACCTCGTGAATCGATTCACGCAACGGCTCGCTCGCCACCAGCGCCCAGAGCGCGTGCTCCTGCGTCAGCGCCATCGCCGCACCCATCAACGGCAGCAGCGACGCCGCGCCGAACGCCACCGCCGCGCGCCGATGCGCGTCGCTCAGCTTCGCCCACGCCAGCACGGCCAGTCGCACCTGCAGCACCGTCGACACGAAGCCCAGCGCCACCATCACCCGCAGCTCGCGCGAGCCGAAGTCGGGCCGAACGGAGCCCAGCGCGGCGAAGCCCACCCGCACCGTGACGAAGCCCACCGCGTAGACGACGAAGGCGAACACCGCCCACTCTGCAGGCAACAGCCTGAAGCGCGGCGCCACTGCGCTCAGCCCACCTTCAGGTGCACCGTCGCGGCGGCGATGGGCGCGCGCTCGTCGTCCTGGAACGCGAGCACGTGCAGCGTGGTCACCCGGCGCCCGCTCTTGAGCACCCGCGCCACCGCGTACGTGTCCTTCGGCTTGCCGCTCTTCAGGTAGTCGACGGTCAGGGTGATGGTCTTCGGCAGTTGCTTGACCTCGGTCTGCGCCAGGCACTCCAGGTGCGCCATCGACTCCAGCAACCCCGCCAGCGTGCCGCCGTGCAGCGCGGGCAGGGTGGGGTTGCCGACCAGGTGCTCGGCGAACTTCATCACGCCAACTCTCCGCCCCTCCCGGTGCTCGACCGTCACGCCGAGGAACTCGAGATAGGGAATCGCGTGCACCAGCGCGGTGAAGTCACCGGTGGTGCGGGCCTCTCGCGCGGCGTCGAGTGAGGTGCTCATGCGAGCTCGCTCCCCTTCAGCACCTGGTCCAACGTCACGGCGCGGCCCTGCGTCGAGAGCGCGAAGGTCGCGGTCGCGATGGCGAACGGCTTCGCGGGGTCGTCGATGAACGCCACGCCACGCACGAAGGCCACTGATGACGTGACGTGGTGACACTCGGCCGTCGCGCGCACCTCGCGGCGAGTCGGCGCCCGCCCCAGGAAGTCGACCCGCAGGTCCAACGTCGCGATGGGCTGCGGGTCTTGCAACCGCACGTACACCGAGGCCCCACAGCAGGCGTCGAGCAGGGTGGTGATGGCGCCGCCGTGCAGCACCCCCGACTCCGGGTCGCCGATGAGCCGATCGTTCCACGGCAGCGCCAGCGTGAGCTTCAGGCCGTCGACGTCGACCACCGTCAGCCCCAGCGCCTTGTTGTGCGGCACGAACTCGCGGAAGGCGACGTTGAGCTGCTCCACCAACTGCGGGTCAGAGGCCATGCGCTACCGCCCGAGCAGCTTCACCACGCCCGTCGTCATCGGGTCGAGGTAGGTGATGAGCAGCACGCCCACCGCGAGGATGATGAGGAAGGGCAGGGTGCGCGCGTAGAGGTACGGCAGCGGCTTCTGGAAGCGGCTCGAGCTCAAGAACAGGTTGAGCCCCATGGGCGGGAAGAGGAAGCCCAATTCGAGGTTCGCCAGGAACACGATGCCCAGGTGAATGGGGTCGATGCCGTACGCCACGCCGATGGGCGCGATGAGCGGCGCCAGCACCACGATGGCCGCGTAGATTTCCAGCACGCTGCCCAGCATCAGCAGGCCCACGTTGAGCGCCAGCAGGAACAGCCACGGGCTCTTGATGTGCGTGGTGGTCCACTCGAGCATCGCGGTGGGAATCTCGGCGTCGACCAGCCAGCTCGACAGGCCCATCGCCACGCCCAGCAGAATCACCACGCTGCCCACCAGCGTCGAGGCCGTGGCCAGCACGCGCGGCAGGTCGCGCCAGGGGTGAATGGTGCGGAAGATGACCATCTCGACCACCAGCGCGTACGCACAGCCCAGCGCCGCCGCTTCCACCACCGTGGCGTAGCCCGAGACCACCGCGCCCACCACGATGGTCGGCAGGCCCAGGTCCCACTTCGCTTCCCACAGGCCGACCACCGCGTCCTTCGGCTTGAACTGCTGGCGGGCCACCTTGTGCTTGATGCCCATGTACATGCCGTAGGCCGCGACCATGCCGATCATCAGCAGGCCCGGCACCAGGCCACCCAGGAAGAGGCGCTCGACCGGCACCTGCGCCACCACCGCGTACAGAATCACCGGCAGCGACGGCGGGAAGAGCAGACCCAACGAGCCTGACGCCGTCACCAACCCCAGCGAGAAGCCTTCGGGGTACTTCTCTTCGAGCAGCATCGGCAGAAGAATGCCGCCCACCGCGAGAATGGTGACGCCCGAGCCACCGGTGAAGGTGGTGAAGATGGCGCACACCACGGTCGCCATCACCGCCACGCCGCCCGGCAGCCAACCGAAGAAGCCCTTGTAGGCCTTCACCAACCGCCGCGCCGAGCCACCTTCGGCCAGCACGTACCCGGCGATGGTCAGCAGCGGAATCGCCGGCAGCGTCGCCGATGAGACCAGGCGGAAGGTCTCGGCCGGCACCGACGCGATGGGCGTGCCGTCTTTCCAGAACAGCAGCATCGCCGTGCCGGCCATGGCGATGAACACCGGGCTGCCCACCAGGAAGGCCAGCAGCAGCACCACGCCCAACAGCCCGACCAGCACGCCCGACGGCGCCACCTGCCCGATGAGGAAGCACGCCGCGGCGATGACCGCGCTGGCGATGCGTTCCTTCCACTTCGCCGGCGCCTGCGGCGTGCCCATGGCGAAGCGGCCCGCCATCAGCGCGAAGGTGATGGGCATGATGGCCTCGCTGGCCGCCACCGGAATGCCGAGGAAGAGCGTGCGCTCGCTGCCCGAGTCGGCCTGCACCACCTTGTACGAAGCGAAGGCCATCAACGCCGAGATCGACGTCGCCACCGTGCGGGTGATGAAGGCCGCGGCGGGGCGAAAGCGCTGCGGAATGGCCTCGACCGTCGAGAGCGAGAGGTGCTTGCCCGACACGGTCGCCAGGAACGCGCCCAGGAACCCGACCCACAAGGTCAGGTGCTGCACGATGGTCGACGCGCCGGTGATGTCGGTCGAGAGGAAACGGCGCGCCAGGGTCTGCGTGGCGGGCACCATGATCATGATGAGCCCCCAGCACGCCCACCACCAGGCCGACGACCTGCGTGGTTCGTGTCTGCGGGACCGGCGCCTGCGATGTCGCTTCCAAGTTCGTTGACCCCTCTCGGCTCGACTCCTATGAGTAACACACCCCTCCCCATGAACCACTTCAAGCGAACGTTCCTTTGGTCGTCGGTGTTGGTGTGGTCCCTGTCCGGGTGCTCGGGCCTGGCGACCGGCATCCTCGCCGACGCGCTGTCCAGCGGCACCGGCGGCTCGCTGAGCCGCGACGACGACCCGGAACTGGTGCGCGACGCGGCGCCCTTTGGGCTCAAGACCGAAGAGAGCGTGCTGGCCAGCCAGCCCAACCACGTGGGCCTGCTCACCTCGCTCGCCTCGGGCTTCACCCAGTACGCCTACGCCTTCGTCGTGCAGGACGCCGATGCCCTCGACTTCGGCGGCAAGAGCGTCGACGCCAAGGTCACCCGCACCCGCGCCCGCAAGCTGCTGTTGCGCGCCCGTGACTATGGCCTGCGCGGCCTCGAGGTGCGCAGCCCCGGCATCACCCAGAAGCTCAAGGCGATGAAGGACTTGAAGGCCGCCCTGACCGACCTGAACAAAGACGACGTGCCGCTCGTCTATTGGACCGCAGCGAGCTGGGCGTTGGCGATCTCCAATGGCAAAGACGACCTTTCCCTGGTGGCGGAACTCCCGGCTCCCGAGGCCCTCATGAACCGCGCGCGCGAGCTCGACGAGACCTGGGGCCAGGGCGCGGTGCTCGAGTTCTTCGTCTCGTTCGAGGCCGCGAAGCCGGGTGGCACCATGGCCAACGCGAAGAAGTTCCTCGACAGGTCGGTCGAGCTCTCGAAGGGCACGCACCTGGGCGTGCAGGTGTCGTGGGCCGAAGGGCCGCTGGTCGACGCCCAGAAGCGCGAGGAGTTCGAGGCGGTGCTCAAGAAGGTCATTGCCGCCGACGTGAACCTGGCCCCTGATGACCGGTTGGCGAACGTGATCGCCCAGCGCCGCGCCAAGCTGCTGCTCGCGCACGCCGATGACCTGTTCAACTGAAACGCCGTCCCCACGAGGAACACCATGAAGAAGCTGCTCGCCATCGCGCTGTTGCTCTCGCTGCCGGCCTTCGCCGACGAGACGGTCACCATCAAGCTGGGCACGCTCGCGCCCCAGGGGTCGAGCTGGCACAACCTGCTCAAGGAAATGGGCGAGAAGTTCCAGGAAGCCTCGGGCGGCAAGGTGAAGGTGAAGATCTACGCCGGCGGCACCCAGGGGTCGGAAGGCGACATGGTGCGCAAGATGGGCGTCGGCCAGTTGCAGGCCGCCAGCATCACCAACGTCGGCATGCACGACATCATCGCCGAGCCCATGGCCTTCACCGCGCCGGGCATGGTCGACGACGCCAGCTTCCCCACGGTGTTCGCGCCGGTCGAGAAGAAGCTCGAGGCCCTGGCCGAGGCCAAGGGCTACGTGGTGCTGCACTGGGCGCAGGTCGGCGCGGTTCGCATCTTCTGCACCAAGCCCTACAAGACGCCGGAAGAAGCGGGCGCCGACGGCAAGTTCTTCGCGTGGGACGGTGACCCCGGGTCGATCGAAGCCTTCAAGCTGGTCGGCTTCCGCCCGGTGGTGCTGGCCAGCGTCGACATCGTGCCCTCGCTGCAGACCGGCATGATCAACTGCGTCTCGCAGGCCCCTGCCTACGTGCTCACGGCGCGCCTGTTCGACAAGGCGAACAAGATGATCGACTACCCGTGGACGTACTTGATCGGTGCCACGCTGGTGAAGAAGGACGTCTGGGAAAAGATTCCTGCCGACGTGCGCCCCAAGCTCATCGCCATCGCGCGCGACATGGGCAAGAAGGTCGACGCCGAGGTCAAGAAGCTCAACGACGACGCCGTCGACGCCATGGTCAAGCAGGGCCTCGAGGTGGTGAAGGTCGACCCCGCGCCGTGGCAGAAGGCCGCCGAGAAGTCGTGGCCTGCGGTGCGCGGCAAGGTGGTGCCGGCCGAGTTCTTCGACGAGGTCGTGAAGCTGCGCGACGCGAACAAGAAGAAGTAGGCCCGTCAGTTCGAGGTGGGGTGCGGTGCCTCACACGCCCTCGCCTGCGTGTTGCACCGGTCCGTGCACTGCGCGGTCTGGGTGTGGAGCAGGGTGAGTTCTCCTGGCTTGGGGGGCCGGCGCCTGCGGGCAGGAATTGAGGCACGCGTTGTAGAGGTCGCGGCACGCGGGCGACATGCCCAGGGTGTTCAGCGTCGCGCACGACGAGGTCACCAGCAGCAGCAGGGGCAGCAGTCTCATGGTGTCGGCGAGGGTACCAGCGTGCTGCGGCGCGAGCCTCATCGCCGCTTGTCGACGTCCCTGCCCACCGACCCCGCCGCCGGGCCCGCGTCGAGCAACTGGTCGGCCAGCACCAGCAACGCGCCCTGTTTCCATTCGGGTGGCACGTGCACCGACGCCGACGCGGCCCGGGCCTCGAGCGCCAACTGGTCGGGGCAGGTGGTGAGCACGAAGGTCGCCGCGTCTGCTTCGCTGGCGGGTGGCGTGGTCGACCAGAGCGCCTGCAGCGCTTCGCGCATCGCCGACAGCGACGGCGTCTGCCCCAGGGCCTGGAACAGTTCACGGGTTGCGTGCGGGTGACGCGGTACGCGGGTCTCGAGGTCCTGCCCCGACGACGGCAGCCCGGGGTCCAGCAACCACCGCAGCGCCCGCCGCGCGCCGAACGGGTCGGTGCGGCCGCCGCGCATGGCCCACGTTCCGGTGATGGCCGGCACCTCGCGCGCCAGCACCGGCAGCCCCATCGGCCCGCCGGTCATCACCAGCCGTCGGTCGATGGTGGCGCTCAACGCGTGGGGCCCGGCCCACATCGACCACAGCGGGTGCAGGCGATACGGCACGGTGCCGCCGACGGTGAGGCCCTCGAGCGCTGCGAGCATCACGTCGGCCAACCGAAGCCACACCTCGAGCGGGAAGAAGCGCTTCTGCGCCGCCAGTTCGCGACCTGCCGACGAGGCCGACACGCCCACCAGGCGCTCGGCCACGAAGCCGTCGGTCGAGGGCGCCGCGCGAACCGGCAGCCAGGGCGCGGTCAGGGGCAGCAGGCGGTCGAGCAGCGCGGGCGCGACCCGGCCGCGCACCATCGGCTTTCCGCCAACCATCGGAGCGGGCAGCAACACGCCCTGCAGCATCAGCTCGCGGTAGGTCAGGGGAAAGGGCGGCGACAGCCGACGGTTCAGGTACGCCTCGGCCGGCAGTTCCCTGGGCTGGGTCGGCATCTCGGGGCCGGACAGCGCGGCGGTCGGCTCGGTGGTCGGCGCGGTCGCCATGCCGAAGACGATGCGCTTGGTGCGCGCCCCGGTGGCGGGCGGCGGCAGCGCCGTCGTCGACCCACCTCGCGGCACGTCGATGGTCTCGAACAGCCCGGTGCAGCGGGTGCACTGCGCAGGCCAGGTGGTCGCGCTCGGGGCGTGCGCGGGCACCACGAAGCGCACGCCGCAGTGGGGACACGTCACGAACACGGGTCGAAGGTTAGCAGTCTGCTGCGCGCGTCAGGGCCCTGCCAGCCACGACCAGAGCCGGGCCAGCGCTCCTGCTGGCTGCGGCGATGGGAGCCCGACCTGCTCGCCGAAGCGCTCGGTGAGCAACCGGTGCGCTTGCGGCGAGGGCGCCGAGCAGCGGGTGAGGTCGACCGTCTCGACCGGCAAGGTGCACAGGTGCGAGGCCAGCGCCATGGACAGCTCGGCGTTTCGCACCCGCACGCGCTTCAGGCTCGCGGGCAGGGCCTCGAAGGGCTCGAGCGAGGCGCTGCGGCCGTACAGGTCGAGCTCGAGGGTGTGCAACGCGGGCATTCGCTCGAAGAGCGCGCGCCAGTTCACCTCGCTCGCGCCCACCGAGCACTGCAGCCAGGTGATGGGCGCCAGCGCCGCCGCCGACGCCGCCAACCCACCGACGGCGACCGGCAACTTGAGCTGCACTTCCTGCAGCGAACGCCACCACGGCGCGTCGACCATGGGCGCCACCGACTCGTCGACGTCGTACCAGAGGCCCTCGAGCACCAGCCTGCGCAGTCGGTGGAAGTCGCACGCGCCGAGCGTCGCGAAGGGGGCGACCGAGACGCCCTTCAGCTCGAGCTCGCGCAGCCCGAGGAAGGCCGGCGATCGCTGCAGGTGCTGCAGTTGCCGATGCCGCGCTTCCCTCAAGACCGCGCGTCGAAGCGGCTGGTGTTCGACCACCCGCCGCCCCACCTTGATGAAGTCGAGCATCGTGCAGTCCCATTGCTCGACGAACCCGTTGACGTAGGTGACCTTCCCCGCGAACGCCGGCGTGCGCCAGACGCTGTCGTGGCTGGCGAGGAGCGTGCGCACCTCGAGC
>CAIWFK010000782.1 GCA_903911905.1 uncultured Myxococcales bacterium | reverse complement strand
GGCAGGCCCAGGCCGATGCGCTTGCGTTGCAGCTGCTGCACCTCGTACCGCAGCCGCTCCACCTCGAGCGGGTCGCGTGGCGTCACCACCAACGGCGGCGGCGCCTGGGCCAGCAGCCCCGCGGCGCGCGGCACGTCGTCGGCCAGCGAGACCGTGGTCGTCAGCGCGAAGAGGCAGGCGAGCAGCATCGGTCGCGGGCCTCTAGAACGCGGCGATGAGCATCGACGCGTCGGGGCCGCGCACCTGCAGCGGCGAGGGGCCGTTGGTGTTGGTCGGCGAGTTGGGCGCGGGCACCGGCGGGTGCTCGAGGTTGCGCAGCTGCTGACGGATGCTCGACATGCTGCGGTCGATGGCGCGCCGCTCGTGACTCACAGTGACCATCAAGATGATGCCCACCACCAGAATCGGAATCGCGATGCCCAACGTCACCAACCCGACGATGAAGGCGCCGCCCCCCGAGCCGATGGCCGCGAAGATGAGCCCCAGGTAGCTGATGCTCACCCCGGCGAGCACTCCCACGCCGCCGATGATGGTCATGGTCAGCCCGGCGGCGATCGACGGCTTCGAGGCTTCGAGCATCTCGAGGTCCGCCCGCATCTTCGCGGCGGTCGCCGCCGTCGAGGCATTCGGCGCCTCGGGCATCACCGACGGCGGAGGGGGCGGCGGCGGGGCGTCGGCCTGGGCCAGCGCGCCGTGTTCGACGAGGTACACCCCGGTGGGAGCGTGGTCGGCGAGCAGACCGCCAGTGACGGACGAGAGGGCCAGAGTCAGCAGGAGCATGTCGGCTCAGGTTACCAAAGGCCAAGCGGGCCTATTGGTCGTTCTTCATCAGCGCCGCCGCCTTGGCGCCCTTCTCGTCGGCCACCACCGCCCCCCCTTCCAGCCGCAGCGTGCGCCGCTGGTACCGCTCGATGAGCGAGGCGTCGTGGGTGGCGACGATGACGGTGGTACCGCGCGCGTTCACGTCGGTCAGCAGGTCCATCATCTCGACGGTCAGGGCCGGGTCGAGGTTGCCGGTGGGCTCGTCGGCCAACAGAATCGCCGGGTCGTTCACCAGCGCCCGACACAGCGACACGCGCTGCTGCTCGCCACCCGACAACTTCATGGGGCTGACGTCGGCCTTGTGCTCCAGACCCACGCGCCGCAGCATCTTCACGCTGCGCTCGCGCACCTCGTCGCGCGGCACGCCGATGACGTCGAGCGTGAAGCCCACGTTCTCGGCCACGGTGCGGGTGGGCAACAACTTGAAGTCCTGGAACACCACGCCGATGTTGCGGCGCAGGAAGGGAATCGACGACTCGCGCACCCGCGCGATGTTGCGCCCCGCGATGAGAATCTGCCCATTCGACGGTCGCTCGGCCAGGAACATCAGCTTGAGCAGCGTCGACTTCCCCGCACCCGACGGCCCGGTGAGGAAGACGAATTCCGCCTTGTCGATGTTCACGTTGATGTCGGTGAGCACCGGCGGGTCGCCCGGGTACGCCTTGGTGACGTGGAACATCTGAATCATCGAGCGACGGAGTCTAGCTGCGGCGCGCCCGGGAATCTGCTTCCATGCCCATCGAGCACCGATGAACGTGTACCCCACGCAGTACCAACTGGCCGAGCTGACCGCCCACGTCGTGGCCTTGCTCGAGCGCCGCCGCCTGGCCTTCGACGACTGGTCCCAAGCGGTCGAAGCGACCCTGCGCTCCGAGGCCCTCACCGCCCTCGACGAAGCGGGCCGCCAGTTCCGCGAGGTGGCCGACGACCCCGGCTACTGGAAGCGCGTGACCGAGCAACTGCTGACGGTCGCCCTGCCCCGCTACTTCCGCGTGGCCCGCGAACAGCACGGGCTCGAGCGCCGGCGCTACGACGTCTGGCGCGGCGGCGACGTGCTCTCTCGCGCGGCCTACGCCATCGGCGGCCTGCTGGTCGGCGTGCTGGTGCTACGCACCGCGCTGCCCGACTGGCTCGAGCCCATTCCCCTGGCCTTCTTCATCGGCGGGCCGGTGCTGCCCGACGCGCAGGTGTGGTTGGCGAAGCGCCGCTACGCCAGGCAATTGGCCGAGCTGGTGGAAGAGATGCGGCTCGAGGCGGCTGACCGCGGGGCGTACACCCCGCTGGGACTCGAGGAGCCGAGCGCCGAGGCGCCTGCGGTCGAAGACCGCTCGAAGGTGCGCTGACGGGCAGGAAACTCGACACTGCCCCACGCCGCCCCGACACTGCGCGGCATGGCAAGTCCCGCTCAACGACTCGCGCAGGCCCTGGTCCGGCGTGGCCGGTTCCTCTGGCCTCCACTGGCGCTGCTGATTCTGTTGGCCATCGGCTGGAAGGGCTTCACCACCACCGTGCGACCCGGGCAGTGGGGCGTGAAGCAGGTCGTCTTCGGCTCGGACAAGGGCGTGCACCCCGACATCTTCCACCCGGGCATGCACTTCCTGACCCCGGGCGCCGAGCGCATGTACCTCTTCCCGGCCGACCTGCAGGTGCTCGAGATGAGCGACTCGCAGCTGCCCAGCTCGCACATTCCCAACCTGCGCACCGTTCCAGCCCTGAAGATCCAGACCAGCGAGGGCTACACGGTCTCGGTCGACGTCACCGTGCTCTACCGCATCGAAGACGCCTACAAGGTGATGACGCAGATTGGCCCGGGCCGACTGTACGAAGACGCGGTCGTCATTCCCCGCGGCGAACAGCAGCTGCGCCGCACCTTCGGTGAGCTCGACGCCGAAGACTTCTACAAGGGCGACACCCGAGAGAAGGCCGCGGCCGATGCGCAGAAGCTCTTGCGCGACGAGCTCACGCCCCGCGGCATCGACGTGACCCACGTGCTGGTGCGCCAGTACCGGTACGACCAGCGCTACCAGGCCGCCATCGAGTCGCGAAAGATCCAGGACCAGACGGTCTTCAAGAACCAGGCAGAGGCGCTCGCCGCCCAGGCCGAGGCCGAGAAGAACCGCATCGTCGCCGAGGGTGCCGCGGCCGTCGACGTCGAGTCGGCGCGCGGCCAGGCCGAAGTGCAGAAGCTCAAGTCGGCCGCCGACCTCTACACCCGCACCAAGGCCGCCGAGGGCGAACTGATGGTGCGGCTGGCCAAGGCCCAGGGCACCCAGCTCGAGAACACCGCGCTGCGCGGCGTGGGCAGCGAGAACATGGTGGGCCTGAAGATGGCCGACGCGCTCCAGGGCATCGACGTCATCGTGCTGCCCAGCGACGGCGAGGGTGGCACCAACCCGCTCGACCTGAACCAACTGCTGCGCCGCTTCGACGTGAGGGACTGACCCATGACGACGACTCGAACCACGCTCACGCTCGCGCTCGGCCTCTCGGTCATGGTGACCCAGGGTTGCACCTGCCATTCCACCGACGCCAACGAGGTCGGCGTGCTGACCCGCCTGGTGGCGCCGTTCGGTACCAAGGGCGTACAGACCGAGGTCTATTCCAGCGGCGCGACCTACCTCTTTCCGCCCTTCATCACCGACTGGAACACCTTCGAGACCAAGCTGCAGAACCTGAAGATGACCAAGGCCCCCGACGACAACGGGGTGGTGGACGACGTCGAGTTCAAGACCGTCGACGGCAACGACATCTCGGTCGACGTGACGGTGGCCTGGCGCATCGACCCGTCGAAGGCGCCGCTCATTCTGCAGAAGGTGGGCGAGTCGACCAGCGACGTGCAGGAACGCCTGGTGCGGCCCGCCGCGCGCGCCTACGTGCGGGACTCGCTCAATCGACTCAAGAGCGAGGACTTCTACGTGGCCGACCGCCGCTTCGCCGCCGCCGAAGAGGCCCACAAGCACCTCATCGAATCGCTGGCGCCCGAGGGCGTCATCGTCGAGCAGGTCATTCTGGGCGTGCACCGCTTCGCCCCCGCGTACGAAGACGTCATTCGCGAGAAGAAGCTGGCCGAGCAGAACGGCGAGAAGCTCAAGAGCGAGGCGCTGGCGGCGGCCGAAGAATCGAAGCGCAACCTCGAGAGCGCGCGCGGCCGGGTCTCTCAGCAGATCGCCCGGGCCAACGGCGAGCTCGCGCAGGCCCGACTGGCCGCCGACGCCCAGTTGGTGCAGTCGAAGAACGAAGGTGAGGCCTCACTGGCCGAAGCGAAGTCCCGCGCCCAGGGCATCGAGAAGGAAAACGCGGCGCTCGGTGGAGCCGGCGGCAAGACGATGGTGAAGCTGCGCATCGCCAACGCGCTGCAGGGCAAGCGCATCGTGCTGGTGCCCAGCGGCAAGGGCGCCAACCTGCAGACGCTCGACGTCAACCAGCTCATCTCGGCCGCGGTCGCCCGCAAGGCCTCGGGCAAGACTAGCGAGTGAGCCGTTTGGGCGCGTCGAGCACCGCGCGCACCGCCCGCAGCAGCACCTGGGGTACCACCGGCTTGAGCAGCAGCTCTTCGCCCAGCCCCACCACGCTGCGGCTGCCCGACGAGGCCGGCGCGTAGCCCGACATGAAGAGCACCTTGAGCTCGGGCTTGAGCTGCTTGAGCCGCGCCGCCAACTGCGTACCGGTCATGCGGGGCATCACCATGTCCGAGAGCAGCAGCGCGATGGGCTCCTTCGCCTGCTCGCAGATGAGCAACGCTTCGCCGCCGTTCTGGGCGTCGAGCACGGTGTAGCCGTGGCGGTGCAACACGCTTCGGGTCGCGCGCCGCACCAGCTCGTCGTCTTCCACCAACAGAATGGTCTCGGTGCCGCGCAGGTCCGGGGCCGGCGCGCGCGAGGGCATGGTCAATTCGACCGCCTCGTCGATGCGCGGCAGGTACACCCTGAAGGTGGTGCCCCGCCCCTCTTCGCTGTCGACCAGCACGTGACCGCCGCTCTGGGTGACGATGCCGAAGACCGTCGAGAGCCCCAGGCCCGTGCCCTTGCCCTTGTCCTTGGTGGTGAAGAAGGGCTCGAAGAGCCGCTCGCGGGTGGCGGCGCTCATGCCCACCCCGGTGTCGGTGACGCTCAACACGCCCCAGCGCCCGGCCGGCAACCCGTCGGTGGGCTTGCCCTCGAAGGCCTCGATGCCGATGCGCAGCGTACCGCCCTCGGGCATCGCGTCGCGCGCGTTGACCGCCAGGTTCATCACCACCTGCTCGAGCCCGGTGGGGTCGGCCAGCACGCAGCAGCGCTCGCGCGCCGGCAGGAAGGTGATGGTGATGTCTTCCGACATCAGGGGGTGCAGCATCTTCTCGAAGCCCAGCACTTCGTTGCTCAGTTCGATGACGCGGGGTTGCAGCACCTGTTGGCGACTGAAGGCCAGCAAGCGACGCGTCAGCTCGGTGGCGCGGGTACCGGCGCGGCGCACTTCGTCGAGGTCGTCGCGCAGCGGGTCGGTCGGCGGCAGCGCGTCGATGGCCAGCGAGGTGTAGCTCATCACCACCGAGAGCAGGTTGTTGAAGTCGTGCGCCACGCCGGCGGCCAGTTGGCCCACCGCTTCCATCTTCTGGGCCTGACGCAACTGCGCCTCGAGCTTGCGGTGCTGGGTGATGTCGGTCTGCACGCCGATGAAGTGGGTCAACTGCCCCGCGTCGTCGACCACCGGGCTGAGCGACAACGCGTTCCAGAAGGGCGTCTCGTCCTTCCGGTAATTGAGCAACTCGACGTTGCACGCGCGGCCCTGGCTGAGCGCCTGGCGAATCTCGGCGACGGCGGCGCGATCGCTGTCCTTCCCCTGAAGGAAGCGGCAGTTGCGGCCCAGCACTTCGGCCGCCAGGTACCCGGTCATGCGCTCGAAGCCGGGGCTGACGTAGACGATGGGCTGGTGCGGGTCGCGCGCGTCGCTGATGACCAGGCCCTGCGAGACCGCGTTGATGGCGCGCTCGCGCAGTCGCAGAATCGCTTCGTCACGGGCGCGGCGCTCTTCCGCGGTGAAGCGCTCGAGCCCGAACGAGACCACCGGCGTCATCTCGGTCAGGGTGGTCACCAACTCGTCGGTGAAGAAGTCGCGCTCGCCGGCGTAGATGGTGAGCACCGCCACCACCCGCCCGTGGTCCCAGAAGGGGAAGGTGGCCGAGGCCTTGAACCCCACGCGAGTGGCCGGGCTGCGCCAGGGTGCCGTGATGGCTGAGGCCAGGAAGTCGTTGACCACGACGTGCACCCCCGACGCCCAGGCGCGCCCCGCGGGTCCGGTCGCACGCACGTCGCCGGGTTGGGTGCTGATGGTGGTTTCGTCGAGGTAGCCCTGGTCATCGCCCGCGCAGACCACCTTGCGCACCCGCTGTTGCTCGTCGCGCTGGCCCACCCACGCGAAGCGGAAGTGGCCGACCTCGATGGCGATGCGGCAGACCTCGGCGTACAGCGCTTCGCGCGAGCGGCTCTCGCGGACCGCGCGGCTGGTGCGCGCGAGCATCTCGTACAAGTCGTTGCGGAGCTGGAGCGCGCTGGCTTCGGTCATCGGCCCATCCTCCTTTCGAGAAGCCTAAGCCTCGCTCGCGGGTTGCACCACCGACCCGGCCCATC
>CAIWFK010000781.1 GCA_903911905.1 uncultured Myxococcales bacterium | reverse complement strand
GCCTTCGGTGCACTGGAAGGCGGTCTTGAACCCGTCGATGTTGCTCAAGGGTCCATTGACGCGCCAGTACGGGTTCGAGTGCGGGTCGGTCTGCGCGCGCATGCGAGCCATTTCGGGGCGCACCTTGGTGCACCACGACTGCGCCATGCCGAGGAACACCTGCTGCGACAGATCGTAGCGGTACTTGGTGTTGTCTTCGGACGCACCCTTCTTCGAGTACCACTCGATCATCGCGGCGTGCGCGAGCTTGAGGCCACCCAGGTCGGCGGTGTTCTCGCCGAGGGTCAGGTCGCCCTTGAGCTTCACGTCGTCGATGACGGTGTAGTTGTCGTACTGGCGCTTGACGCACGAGACGCGGTCGACGAACTGCTTGCCCGAGGCCTCGGTCCACCAGTCCTTCAGGTTGCCGTCGAGGTCGAACTGGCGACCTTCGTCGTCGAAGCCGTGGGTCAGTTCGTGACCGACGACCATGCCCATGGCGCCGAAGTTGACGGCGTCGGTGGCGTCCTTGTTGAAGAAGGGCGGCTGCAGAATGCCAGCGGGGAAGACGATCTCGTTCTTCTGGGGCTCGTAGTACGCGTTGACGGTGGGGGGCGACATCAGCCACTCGGTGCGGTCGACGGGCTTGCCGATCTTCGCCAGGTCGCGCTCGTTCTCGAACTTCGCCGACGCGATCACGTTGGCGACGAAATTGGCCTTGTCGGTCTTGAGCTTGGCGTAGTCGCGCCACTTGTCGGTGTAGCCAATCTTGTTGTTGCCGACCATGCGGTGCAGCTTGGCCAGCGCGGCGTCACGGGTCGCGGCGTCCATCCACGGCAAGGTCTGGATGTCCTTCTCGAACGCGCCTTGAAGCGCCTGCACCATGGCGTTGGTGCGGGCCTTCGATTCCTCGGGGAAGAAGCGGCGGGCGTATTCACGGCCCAGGGCCTCACCCAGCGCACCGTCGGTGAACGCGACGCACTTCTTCCAGCGGGGGCGGTCTTCCTTGGCGCCCGAGAAGTTGGCCGCAGTGAAGGCGAAGGCCTCGTCCTGGAAGGCCTTGGGCAGCGCGGGCACCGCGTCGCGAATGATGCTCCAGGTGATGTAGGGCTTGAGCTCGTCGGGCTTGGCGGTCTTGGCGATCGCGGCCAGCTCGGTGAAGTAGGCGACCGAGTTGACGCTGATGGCCTGCACGTCCTTCGCGCCCAGCGCGGTGAAGTACGCGTCCCACGGGAAGTCGCCGGCCTTTTCCTTCAGGCCCTTGCGGTCGATGCGGTTGTAGGTCTTCTGGGGGTCGCGCATTTCCACGCGGCTCATCGAGGCCTTGGCGAGGCGGGTCTCGAGGTCGAGCACCGACTGGGCCGACTTCTTCGCCACCTCGGGCTTCTCACCGGTCATGGTGAAGAGCTTCTCGACGTAGGCCTGGTAGGCGTCGTGGATCTTCTTGAAGCGCTCTTCGCCGCTCAGATAGTAGTCGCGGTCGGGCAAGCCGAGGCCGCCCTGGCGCATGCCGGCGATGACTTCGCTCGAGTTCTTCGCGTCCTGCTCGGCGCCCGCGCCGAAGAAGACGTTGATGCCCGCGGCGTGCAGCGTGCCGATGGTCTTCGCCAGGTCGGTGGCGTTCTTGAAGGTGGTGTTGGCGGCGACGAACTTCTTCACCTCGGGCAGCGACTTCTCGAGCTTCTCGAGGTCCATGCACGAGCCGTAGAAGTCACCCAACTGCTTGGCGAAGGGGGTGTTGGCGGGCAGCTTGCCGGCGGCGGCCTCGTCGAGAATGGCCTTCAGGTTCTGCTCGTTGCGGTCGGCGATGGTGACGAAGCCACGCGAGTTGAGCGGCTTGTCGGCGGGGATCTCGGTCTTCGCCATCCACCCGCCGCAGGCGTACTGGTAGAAGTCTTCGCAGGGGTTCGCGGTCAGATCGAACGCCGCTTCGTCGAGGCCCGGGGGCACCGGCTTGCTGGTGTCGACGGTGAACTTCTTCGGCTCGGGCTTGGGCGCGGGAGCCGGCGCAGGCGCCGCGGGCTTGGGGTCGGGCTTGGTGGCCACTTCCTGCGTCGCACAACCGGCGAACAGGAGCGCGCCAAGAATTCGGGTACGGGTCATCGGGTCAAACTCCTTCTTCGGGTGAACGACGGCGCACCGTATATCGATGACCGTCGTGATGTTGAAAATGAAAGCGCGGTGCCCGTTGCCAGGCACCGCGCCGCTCGTACGACTGGTACGCGAAGTCTATTTCGCGCCGAGCATGCCCTTCTTCAGGTTCTCGTCGACGGGGAACTTGCCGACCCACACCGAGAACAGCGCGTCGGCGAAGTCCTTGCCCTCGGCGGTGAACGACTCCTTCTGGCCTTCGACGCGCGTGCCCTTGCCCGGCGCGTAGATGATGGTCAGCAACTGCCCCTTCTTGATGTCGGGGATCACCGCAGCGAACTTTTCCATTCGCTCCTTGAGCGCGGGGAACTTCTCGCCCGAGTTCTTCTCGAAGCCGGCCGCAATCGCCTCGACGATCGCCTTGCGATCGAGGTCACGCAGCATCGACATGTCGACGCGGCGAACCTCGTCCTTCGCGAGAATCTCGGCGCCGTCGTGGGTGGGGTTCTCGACGTACAAGCCCGCCACGTAGACGTTGAAGACGAACTTCTTGCGCAACCCCTGGCCGTTGAGCTTGAGGTCCTTGCCCTCGGCCTTGACGGCGTCGGGCATGGTGACGCCCTCGAGCTCGGCAGCGAGCGACGAGAACGCGAAGAGCACGGCGAACAGACCGATGAAGCGCATGGCAAACTCCGGTGGACGGAAAAGGTTCGAAAAAAAGACGAAACAGCTTCAGCCGTTGGACTTCGCGAACGAGTCGAGGAACGACACCAGCGCCTGCACGTCTTGCAGCGACACCGCGTTGTAGATCGACGCCCGGATGCCGCCCGACAGGCGGTGGCCCTTGAGCCCCACCATGCCGGCCTTCTTCGCCTCGGCGACGAACTTCTCGTCGAGCGCTTCGGTCGGGCAGCGCCAGACCACGTTCATCACGCTGCGCGAGGCCTTCTCGACGGGTACCGAATAGAAGCCCGAGAGCCGGTCGAGCGCGGCATAGAGCGCGTCGGCCTTGGCCTGGTTGCGCTGCTGCATGCCGGGCAGACCGCCCTGCCCCTCGATCCATTCCAGCACGTTGTTCATCAGGTAGGTCGCGAGGGTCGGCGGCGTATTGTAGAGCGACGCGTTCTCGGCGTGGGTGGTGTAGCGGAAGATCTTGGGAATGTCGGTTCGGCCCTTCGCGAGGAAGTCCTTCTTCGCGATCGCCACCAGCACGCCCGAGGGGCCCAGGTTCTTCTGCGCGCCGGCGTACACGAAGTCGAACCTCGAGAGATCGGTCGGCCGCCACAGGAAGTCGCTGCTCATGTCGCAGACGTGCGGCACCGCCCCGGTGTCGAGGAAGGTGTGGAACTGCGTGCCGTAAATGGTGTTGTTCGAGGTGGTGTGCGCGTAGGCGGCGCCTGGCGCGAACTGCACCTCGGCCTGACCAGGCACGCGGGTGTAGCGGCCGTCGGCCTGTTTGGTGGTGCCGGCGATGCGGGTCTGGCCCAGGTACCGGGCCTCTTCGATCGCCTTCTCGCTCCACACGCCGGTCATCACGTAGTCAGCCGACTGGCCGCTTTTCAGGAAATTCAGCGGCACCAGCGCGAACTGCATCGACGCGCCACCGGTGAGGAACATCACCGTGTGGCTGTCGGGCAGCCCGAGCAGGCGCGTCAGACGGGCGGTGGCCTCGCGATGCACCGCCTCGTAATCCTTGCCTCGGTGGGAATGTTCCATCACCGACATTCCCGAACCCTTGAAGTCGATCAGCTCGTCGCGTGCCTTCTCGAGCGCGGGCAGCGGCAGTCCGGCCGGGCCGGCGTTGAAGTTGATCACGCGACCCATGATCAGCTCACCTTGACGCCGGCGCGCTTCGCCGCTTCGACCAGCGTGGTGCCCAGTTCAGCGGGGCTGGCCGCCATCAGGATGCCGGCCGCCGTCATGGCCTTGATCTTCTCGGCCGCCGTGCCCTTGCCGCCCGAGATGATCGCGCCCGCGTGGCCCATGCGCTTGCCCGGAGGCGCCGACACGCCGGCGATGAAGCCCGCCATGGGCTTCTTCATGTTCGCCTTCACCCAGGCCGCGGCCTCTTCCTCGGCGCTGCCGCCGATTTCGCCGATCATGATCACGGCGTCGGTCTCGGGGTCGCGGTTGAAGAGGTCGAGCACGTCGATGAAGTTGGTGCCGTGCACGGGGTCACCACCGATGCCGACGGCGGTCGACTGGCCCAGGCCCAGGTTGGTGACCTGGAAGACCGCTTCGTAGGTCAGCGTGCCCGACTTGCTGACGATGCCGATGCGGCCGGGGCGGTGAATGTGGCCGGGCATGATGCCGATCTTGCACTTCGCCCCGGGGGTGATGACGCCGGGGCAGTTGGGGCCGATCAGGCGGGTCTTGCTGCCCTGCAGCACGCGCTTGACCTTCACCATGTCGTTGACGGGAATGCCTTCGGTGATGGTGATGCAGACGTCCAACTTCGCGTCGATGGCCTCGAGGATCGAGTCGGCCGCGAACGGAGGAGGCACGAAGACCACCGAGGTGTTGGCCCCGGTCGCGTTGACGGCCTGCTCGACGGTGTCGAAGATCGGCACCTTGCCTTCGAACAACTGACCGCCCTTGCCGGGGGTGACGCCCGCGACGATCTGGGTGCCGTATTCCATGCATTGCTTCGCGTGGAACGAGCCCGCGGACCCGGTGATGCCCTGCACCACGACCTTGGTGTCTTTGCCGACGATGATGCTCATGTTGGTGTTCTCGGTGTTCTCGAAAGAGTTATTTGATCGCCGCGACGGCCTTCTCGGCGGCCTGGCGGAGGTTATCGGCGGGCGTGATGGCGAGGCCCGAGCCGCGCAGCAGGGCCTTGCCCTGCTCGACGTTGGTGCCTTCGAGGCGAACGATGAGCGGAATGGTGAGCTTCACTTCCTTCGCCGCGGCGATGATGCCCTCGGCGATCACGTCGCACTTCATGATGCCGCCGAAGATGTTGACCAGCACCGCCTTGACCGCCGGGTCGGCGAGGATCAGCTTGAAGGCTGCGGTGACCTTTTCCTTGGTGGCGCCGCCGCCCACGTCGAGGAAGTTCGCGGGAGCCCCGCCGACCAGCTTGATGGTGTCCATGGTGGCCATGGCCAGACCGGCGCCGTTCACCATGCAGCCGATGTTGCCCTCGAGCGCGATGTAGGCCAGGTCGAATTCCTTGGCCTTCGCTTCGCGCGGGTCTTCTTCGGCCACGTCGCGCATCTCGACCACGTCCTTCTGGCGGTAGAGCGCGTTGTCGTCGAAGTTCAACTTCGCATCGAGCGCCACCACGTTGCCGTCCTTCAGGCGCACGAGCGGGTTGACCTCGACCAGCGAGGCGTCGGTCTCGACGTAGGCGGTGTAGAGGTTCTGGCAGAACTTCACGAACTTGCCGACCGAGTCACCGGTCAGGCCCAGGCCGAAGGCCAGCTTGCGGCCCTGGAACGCCTGGAAGCCGACCGCGGGGTCGACGGCGGCGCGCAGGATCTTTTCGGGGTGCTTTTCAGCGACCTCTTCGATTTCCACGCCGCCTTCGGTCGACGCCATGAAGGTGATGCGCGAGGTGGCGCGATCGAGCGTCACGCCCAGATAGTATTCCTTCTCGATGTCGAGCCCTTCCTCGACGTAGAGCGTGTTGACCTTCTGCCCTTCGGGGCCGGTCTGCACGGTCTTGAGCATCATGCCGAGCATCTGCGCGGCGATGGTCTTCGCTTCGGCCGGGCTCTTGGCGAGCTTCACGCCGCCGCCCTTGC
>CAIWFK010000780.1 GCA_903911905.1 uncultured Myxococcales bacterium | reverse complement strand
GGTCGGACACCGCGCCCATAGATCACGCCTGCGCAACTCACGCGAGCCGAGTCAGTGCGGGAACTGATCGCCGGGATGCGCGCGGCTGATCGAAGCCCGGCCCCCTGAACGGTTACCGCGTGGCACCGTGGGTCTTCGTCGGTGGAGCGGTCGCGACAGCGTCGACCGCCATCACCCTCGACGTGATGTCGAGCAGGACCAGGGCGCAGTTCAACGCCTCGATCGTCACGCTCCCCGATGGCACTCGGGCCACCCGCCTGCCCCTGGCCCAGGCCTCCGCGCTGTCCAACACCGCGACGGCCCAGACCGCATTCGCGGTGACCTCGGCGGTGGTCACGGCGGGGCTGGCGGCAGCCGCCGCCATCTTGTTCGTCAAAGACTGAAAGTCCCCGAGCACAACCGCCCGATTTTCCGCCATGTTGCAGGCGGTGAAACATCCTTCTCCCCCGACCGTACGGCTCACCAGCGACGAGGCGTGATGGAGACGGACGAAGTGCTCATGAACCGCTACTGCGAAGGAGACACGAAGGCGTTGGAGGTGCTCTTCGACCGCCACGCCCGCGGCGTTCATGCCTTCCTGGCGCGCATGGTTCGTGACGGCGCGCTGGCCGAAGACCTGCTGCAGAGCACGTTCTTGTCGGTGGTGCGCTCGGCCGACCGCTACCAGCGGGGCAGCCCGGTGATGCCGTGGCTCTTGACCATCGCCGCCAACGCCGCTCGCGACAGCCTGCGCCGCGCGAAGCTGAACCCCGAGGTGCTCGCCGAGGTGTCGCAGCCCGACAGCGCGCACGAACCAGCCATGAGCGACCCCGCGATGCGTCGCCGCATCGAAGCGGCCTTCGCCGAATTGCCGGTGCAGCAACGCGAAGCGGTGGTGATGCACAAGGTGAACGGGCTGAGCTTCGAGCAGATCGCCGATGCGCTCGACATCACCTCGACCGCGGCCCGAATTCGCG
This sequence comes from uncultured Myxococcales bacterium, assembly GCA_903911905.1. Classification (GTDB taxonomy): domain Bacteria; phylum Myxococcota; class Myxococcia; order Myxococcales; family Myxococcaceae; genus Xiheilimnobacterium; species Xiheilimnobacterium phototrophicum. The sequence goes on along the minus strand of CAIWFK010000780.1, from coordinate 14,055 downwards.
CGCACCGCGGGTACGAGCGCCTGCGGGAACTGCTGGGAGACCTGGCGTGATCGACCAGCCCCTCGCTCCCCAGCCACTGCGCTCCGAAGCGTTGAGCGCCGCGCGCGCCGCGATGCTCGCCGAAGCGGCTCGCCCCAGAGGCCAGGGCTGGAAGGCGTCGGCCGGCTTCGTCGCCGGGGCCGCGCTCGGCTCGTTCGTGCTCATCGCGATCGGCGGGTTGATCAGCGGCGCCGTCACCGCCGACCTGCTGGTGCGCCACGCGGTGGCGATGGCCCCGGTGCTCGCGGTGTGCACCGCAGCCTGCGTCACCGCCTTCGTGCCGCGCGGCCGACGCTCGCGCCTGGCCACCCTGGCCCTGGGCCTGAGCGCGGCGGTGTTGCTGGTGCTGCTGCGCGAACCCAACCCCCTGCCCTCGTCGTCTCCCGGGTGGGTGTGCACCGCGAGCCACGTCGGCGTGGCGGTGCTCCCCGGCCTCATCGCGCTGGTCACCCTGCGCCGCTCGGCCTTCAACGTGCTGCGCGCCATCATCGCCGGTCTGGCGGTCGGCGCCTCGGGCGCGCTGGTCGGCGAACTGGTGTGCGAGCAGGGCCCGCTGCACGTGCTGCTCTTCCACCTGCCGGCCTGGCTGTTCTCGACGGCGGTGGTGGCCTTCGTTTCCTCGCGGTTGACGCCCAGGTCCTTCGCGCCATGACCTCTTTCACCATCGACGAAGACGACGCGATGCTGGTTCGCGAGAATCTCTCGGGTGCGCCATTCGCCATCGGGTCGATGGTCGACGTGGTCCGCTGTCGTGACGAGTCGGGCGACGAGCGGTTCTGCGGTCAGCGCGGCACGGTGACGGGCTTGCTGTACGACGACCCGGTCGCGCAGGTGCCCTTCGAGCCGCTGGTGCTGGTGCGGGTCGACGGGTTGGGAGAAGAGCTGTTCTTCCCCAGTGAGTTGCAGCGCACCGTGCGTGCGTGAACGTCACGGCACGCCGAAGCACGCGCGCAGCCCCAGACCCACGGTGGCGCTGGTGGCATTGACCAACACGCTCCAGAAGAGCGCCCGCGGCACGCCGTTGAAGCGCAACCACCACGCCTCGACCCCCACCGCGAACGTCTCGGCGAGCGCCACCATCGGCCAGTAGTCGAGTGGGAGCAGCGGAAAGACGAACCACACCACCGGGTGGGTGAGCGCGCTGGCCAGGAACGACACGCGGAACGAGCCGGTGACCCGCAGGTAGAGCGGCACCTCGATGGCCTGGGTGAAGACGAAGGCGACCAACCAGCGCATCACGGGCGACGCGCCTCGATCACCACCAGCGCCACCGCCGCGAGCTCGAGGTAGCCGTGGAACGCGGCGACGTTCAGGTACCCCACGCGCGCGGCGCCAGCGTCCACCAGCCCCCAGGCGGCGAAGCCCACCGCCAGTGCGCCCACCAGCAGCAACGGCCCGACCCCGAAGTCAGCTCGCAACGCGAGCCACGACGCCCGGAACGGCCGCGGCGCCGCTCGAGGGCGGGCATCATCGGGAATCAAGCGCAACCACGCGCCGTAGTGCAGCGACTGCCAGAAGGCGAAGGTCAGCACCACGCGCCCCGCCAGCACGCCGTCGTCGAGTGGCGCGGTGGCCGCCACGAACTGCTCGAAGCTGGCGCGTGACGCTGGCGCCGCCCACCCGTGGAAGGCGGTGACGATGGGGTCGGCGACTCCACAGAGCAACCCCAGGGTGGCGAGCGCGACGAGCCCGAGCAACCCCAACCCCGACGCGCCGCGCGGCTTGAGCGACCACCACAGCGCCACCGCGATGACGTTGTGCGCGTGCACGAAGGCGAAGAGGAACGGGGTCTCGAAACGCACCGCGAGGCCGACCAGCGCGACGACCAGGGCCAGCACCAGCGCGCGACGGGCAGTCGAACCGTGCGCGGCGAACACCGGCGGCACCAGCGCGAGCAGCCCCACCCACGGAGGGGCCGAGAAGCCCATCGCCACCAACGGGGGCACGCACAGCCACAGCACGCGGCGGCGATGCAGCCCGGGTCGCACCACCAGGTAGCGCGCGTCGGCGAGCAGGTGGGGCACGCCGAGCAGCAACGGGCCCAGGGCCAGCAGCCACAGCGGCGCCACGCAGGTCAGCGCCAACGACGAAGCGATGGTGAGGAGCGCCAGCCAGAACACGCGGCGGGTGCGGTCGGCGCAGAGCGGACCCAACCACGGAGCGCCGAGGCGGTAGAGCGACGCGCGCGGGCGGTCGAGCAGACTCCACGCAGCGTGGGGCGTCATGCGGGTCGACGACGAGAGAAGAAGGCCGCCAGCATCGCCATCATGGCCAGCAGCACTCCGGCGAGGGCCGAGCGCGGCGCGGGGCCAGCCACGGGAGCCACGCAGATCATCAGCTCGACGTGAATGGTCTTCGGCGGAAGGCCGTGGCGGTAGTCCCACCGGGGGACGAGCTTGCTGGTGCACACACCCTCGAGGCCAGCCTGCGTCACGCACTCGACGCCGGCGGCCTTGCCCTGACACTGCCACGAGTCATCGGGCGGAATGTCGGCCAGCGCGCTCGAACCGACGAGCAGCGCGGCCACCAACGCGCGCTTCACGCGCGACGCCTGAAGGCGAGCAGGAGCAGCCCCAACGGCGCGAGCTCCATCGGTGCGCTGTTGCAGCCCGACTTCTTCGCAGGCGCAGGCGCAGGCAGAGGCGGAGCCACTCCCGGCGCAGGACTCGCGACGGCCCCGGCGTCGACCACGTCGGCCGCAGCGCTGGCGCACCGAAGACACTCGTATTCCTTCGGCCTGGGAGGCATGCCCTGGCTGTAATCACGCCCCACGCACTTCGAGGTCGCGCACTGGCCCGCCTGACGATCGTCGGTCTGGCACGCCTCGCCCACCTTCTTCTCGGCGCAGCCCCGGGTATCTCGAGGCGGAATGTCGGCACGCGAGGCGACGGCGACCAGCGCGATCAACGACAGGAATCTCATGCGAGCAGGTGATCAGGCGTGTAACGACGGGAAAAGTGGATCCACCGGCGGGCGTCGATTTCGACGAACCACTCGGCGTTGGGAATGAACCAGAAGCGCACCGAGGTGAATTCCTCGAGCAGCTCGGCAGCCTGCATGGGTGAGAGCTCGGGCCCGCGAAACGACACCCGCAACAAGGTCTCGAGCGTGGGCGTGACGTCGACCGTCGCACAGACGGTGACCGAACCGACCTCGCACATGTTGTCCTTCGTGACGCGGCGGCCCGGCAACATCCACCGGCGGGGGTCGAGCGCCCGCTCGAGCAGCGTTCCACCGGCCTCCTGCATGTTCTTCACCGTGACACTCGATCGCAACATCCGGCCTCCCGTCGAGCTCCGTTGAGCCTTCATGAGACGCTTCGTCGCCGAATGAAGCAAGGCCGGGACCCTCTTGACGCGGTCGATTTTGCTCCGAATGCGCGCGCGGCGGGGTTTGCGTGGACGACGGCTCGATGTCATGGAGGGCGTCGTGACGACCCGTCTGGCCCCCTGTCTGTGGCTGCTGCTGATCAGTGGCTGTTCCCTGCCCTGGCACCTGCTGCGTTCGGTGAACGACCTGCCCGAGTACACCGCGAACGCGGGCAACTGGCGCGAGCTCGAGGTACCGATGCGCGACGGCGTGTCGCTGCACACCCAGGCGCTGATGCCCGAAGGCGCCGCGCACGCCCCGGTGGTGGTGATGCGCACGCCCTACGACAACGACCTCATCTTCCGCGCGCCCTGCGAGATGTTCGCGCGCTACGGCATCGGCTGCGTGGTCCAGGACGTGCGCGGCCGACGCCAGAGCCCCGGCGACTGGAACCCGCTGGCCAACGAAATCGCCGACGGCGAAGACCTGCTGACCTGGCTCGATGGCCAGGCCTTCGCCGACAGCATCGCGCTCTACGGAGAGTCCTACCTGGCGGCGACCGCGCTGGGGTCGATGTCGCACGCCTCGAAGAAGGTGAAGACCCTGGTGCTGGTGGTCTTCGGCACGCACCTCGAGAAGAGCATCGCCGAGCGCGGCTTGATGCACCACGAGCTCATCACCGCCTGGGCGGCGTACATGCCGGGCCACGACACACCCTCGGGCACCGCCGAGCACTACCGCGACATGCTCGCGCACCGACCGCACCTGACCAGCGACGAGTTCGTGCTGGGCCGCAAACTCGACTTCTACCGCACCTGGCTGCAGAGCGAGCTGCCCACCGCCCCGCTGTGGACGACCGGCGAGAGCGCGCGCTTCAACGCCCTGCCCGCCACGCTGACGGTGCCGGTGCTGGTGGTGGGCGGGTTCGACGACCCCTTCCTGGCCTCGACGCTCGAGCTGTGGAACGGCCTGGGCTCGAAGTCGAGCAGCCTGCTGGCGCTGTTGCCGGTCAACCACCTCGGCGGTCAGAGCGGCGAACTGCACCAGAAGGACGTCGAGGGTCAATACGCCTTCAAGCTGCCCTTCGGGTGGATTCGCCATCACCTGCTCGGAGCGCCGCTGCCCTTCGAGGCCACCGGCGTTCGCAGTTGGGCGCAGAACGGTTCGGGGGTGAAGCACCGCGACGAATGGCCGGGCAGCGTCGAGACGCTCGACCTCGCGCTCTCGCCCCAGCTCGCGCAGCGCTGGCCGTGCGAGCAACGCGCGCTGACGGTTCCGCAGCCCTCGACTCCCAGCGCCACGCCCGCGGCCACCGTGAGCTACCGCTACAACCCGCTCAACCCGTGGGAATCGGAAGGCGGCGCGCGCGGGCTGGCCTTCGTCATCGCCGACGGCAAGACGCCGGGCCCGGCGAAGCAGACGTGGACCTGCCGCCCCGACGTGGTGCGCTTCGTCACCGAAACGCGCACCACGCCCCTCACGCTCATCGGCCGCATGTCGCTCGAGCTCACCGTGCGCTCGAGCGCGCCCGACACCGCCTTCGTGGCCAAGCTGGTCGACATCGACGAGCAGGGGCGCGCGCTGCACCTGAGCGACGGCGCGGCCACCCTGCGCCAACCCACGGCCGAGACACCGACCTTCGTCGACTACGTGCCCGGCACCTCGCGCACCGTACGCATCGACTTCTGGCCCACCGAGTGGGTGCTGCAGCCCGGCCACCGGTTGGGGCTGTGGGTGAGCAGCTCGAACTTCCCCATGTTCGCGCTGCACCTCAATTCGGCGACCCCGTGGTACCGCGAGACGCAGTTCCGCCTGGCCGAGCAGACGCTCGAGCTGGGCGAGCATTCGGTGCTGCGGCTCTCGCTGGCGCGGTGATCAGCGGTTGAAGGGAAACTCGTTCACCCAGTGGAAACCCCGGGTGAGCAGCAACGACTTCGACAGGTCGCGCCTGGTGGTGACGATGGTCACCGGCGCGTCCTTCCAGGTACCGGTGAAGGTCACGCGATCCCCCTCCTGGGTCCAGGTGAGGTCAGCGGCGAGGCCCGGCTCTGCGTCACGTGGGGCCAGGGTCACGTGGTGCTTCCTGGGGTCTTCTTCGAGCTTCAGCCGCAATGGGTCCGCGTTGGTCGCCCACACCCGCGCGCTCCAGGTGGTCATGCCCAGCCGGGTCAGCCCTTCGACGCCCTCGAGCGAGACCACGTCGTAGGCACCTTCGACCGAGGCCGGGTCGGGCGGCTCGGCCTTCGCCGAGATGAAGGGCCAGAGGTTCACCACCTGCGCGGCGACCGCGACCAGCACCGCGATGGCCCGCACCAGCCGCCAGCGACCGGTGGCGAAGAACACGAAGCCTTCGTCGGCGACGGCCACCTGGCGGTTGAGCAGCAAGAGCTCGAGCAGTCGCCGCGAGTCGAGCGCCACGAGGAAGGCCGACATCGCCAACAGCTCACCCGAGAACAGCTTGACCGGCACGTCGTAGCAGAGGTTCAACATGAACACGTTGCCCATGACCCCGCAGGCCACCAGCGCGCCGAGCAACCGGGTGCGACGGAAGACGAGCAGCACCGCGGCCAGGCATTCCATCGCCCCGCCGAATTGCTCGTAGGGCCGTGAGGCGCCCAGGAAGGTCCACATCAGCCCCATGGGCGAGGCCTCTCCGAAGGTCGAGAGCAGTCGCTCGGCGGTCGGCGCCGGAAACTGGCGGTCGAACAGCTTGATGACGCCGTAGGTGGCCAGCGACTGGAAGAGCGTCAGCCGCACGTACAGTTGCAGGAAGTCGAGCAGCTTTCCGTGTCGAACCGGACCGCGCTGCACCGCCGACCAGAGCGAGGCACCGACCAGCGCCACCAACCCCAGGGTCAGCTTGGTCAACCAGTCGAGCAGGGTGTCGCCACTGCCCGAAGGCCCGTGCTGCGGCACGTCGAGGTGGAGCACGGCCCCCAGGCGAGAGGCCAGCGCGGTCCACAGCTCCGAGCCACTGGGAATGACCTGGTTCAGGGGCGGCGGCAGCCCGTAGCCGAGCCCCCAGAACAGCAACAACCAGCGAAAGCCGAACCGCCGCGGCCATGACCAGGGCTGTTCCCCCGGCGCCGGTGCGTTGACGCCTTTCCACCACTCGCCCACCTTCATGCCGTGACTCCCCTCAGACGTCGTGATCGCGCGCGCCCAGCATCGCGGTCGCCGGCGTGGCTCCGCGGTCCTTCGGCGGTGGCGCGCTGTCCTTCTTCTGGAACTCGTACCCGAGCTCGAGGTCGACCACGAGCCCCAGTTGGTTGTCGTAGCGCTGCAGCAACGGGTTCATGCGAAAGGTCTTGTACCCGCGCGCGTTGATGAAGAGGAACGGCAGCAGCTTCAGCCGTGCTCCGGCGAAGGCCACCGCCTTGTCGCCGAAGAGCCCACCGCCGCCCAGCTCGCTGAACGACTCGACTCCACGAAGGTAGTAGCTGCCGAAAATCTGCACGAACGAGAGCACCGGCACCTCGAGGTGCGCGACGAAGTTGGTGGCCTTCGAATTGGTGACGCCCTCGACCGCGAAGGTGAGCCCCACCGCGCCCGGTACTCCCCACGAGGCCTCGGCGTAATAGCCGCCGCGCGTGCCCAGGCCCGTCTCGAGCAGGTAGCGCTCCTTGGGCACGTACTGCGCGCTCAGGTCGGTGGGCCCGCGGAAGTCCTTCGAGAGGTACGCGAAGCGGTCGATTTCGTAGAAGGTGTCGAAGTACGCCGGCTGGTAGTGGCTGCCCAGGTAGCGACCTTCGACCACCACGCGGAAGGCGTGCACGGTCGAGGTGCCGACGTTGAAGCGGCCCAGCAGGCCCACCGTCAGCCCGCCATCACCGCCCAGCAGCATCGAGTAGTCGACGTAGGGCTTCAGGTCGACGTGCGCGGTCTTCACCACCTTGAACTCGACGTCGACGCCAATCAGCTTCGCCGCGCGCGAACTGGCGAGGAAGCGGCCGTTGCGATCGAGTTGCCGGGTGCCCAGCGCGTCGGTGGTCAACTCCCAGGGCGCCGAGAAGTCGATGCCGCCCGACACGCCGAGGGACAGCGTGCGCAGCACCAGCGCCTGCGGCTTGAAGAACGAGAGCGGCTTGATGAAGGCGATGGCCGACAACTGGTTCCATTCCAACAGGTCGTTGGTCATGAACTCGAAGCCGGCATAGTCGTTGTACATGTCGACCTGCGCCGAGGCGCGCGGGTAGTCGATGTCGAGGTTCGGGGCGTAGCGGCGGGTGATGCTGCCGTGCCCGATGGACGACGAGTAGCGCTGGCCTGCCGAGACGAAGACGTTGTCTTCCTTGCGGCCGAAGGTGACGTAGTTGAGCACCCGACCGAAGTCGTGCACCGAGTCCCAGTCCTCCTTGCGCAACTGCCCCGCGTGACTGAAACCGATGCGGTTGCCGGTGGCCGGGTCGGTGGCGAAGTCGAAGATGACCAGGCGCAGCGGCGCGATGAGGCCGATGCCCAGCTTGCCGTCGAGGAAGCGCAGGTCGAGCAGCGGTTCGACCAGGCCGTAATAGGCCGAGCCGAACTGGTCGACGCCCAGCGAGACGCCGATGCGGGTGTTCTTCACCACCAGGCGGTCGCTGCCCAGGTAGACCGACAGCTCGCCTTTGACGAAGGCCGGCGACGAGGGGTCGGGCTTTTCGGCGTCAGCGCTCACCGCCGGAGGAGGCGGAAGCGGCGTGGCGACCGGCGCATCGGTGACCAGCGCAGGCGGCGCATCGACTCCGCCGTCGGGGTCCATCGCAACGAGCGAGGCGACGACGATCAGGCTGAGCATGCGCAGCACTCTACCTCTGGCCGACGACTCGACCCGAGCAACTTCGAACGCCCCTCATGGGTCGTCGCTGACCGCCGCCGCGAGGAACAGCGCGTAGGTGAAGTCGCGCACCGGCTGCCCCTGACGACGTGCCTCGACCCGCAGCGCCGAGGGCAGCGCGTGCGACTCGCCGGTGACGCCGTCTTCGAGCTGGGCGTAGCCGCGCTGCGAATAGCCGACCACCCGCCACTGCCATCGCGCCAGGGCCTGGGTGAGGTCGAAGGTGAGCTGGTGATGCAGCGCCCGGGTGCGCGGGTACACCTCGTCGAGGGTGCGCTCGTGCTGCCAGCCCTTCTCGACGCTCGTCCACCCCCGCTGGCGCAAATAGGTCTCCTGTCGCGCGCGACCCATTCCGCCGACGTGTCGCTCGAGTCGCACGCCGCTGAGGCTAGCACCCGGTTCGAATCGGCTCGCCGAACACGCTCCACGGGCTCGCTCCACGCGGGCTACAGTGCCACGATGGAGTCGGCCCGAGTGACCGCGATGCTGCTCGTGCTGCTCGCCTGCACGGCGAGCGCGAAGACCGCCGACCTCGAGGCCATTCCCGTCGCTGCTCCCGCGTACACGCCCGAGCAGGGGCTGCTCTTCGCTGCGGGCGGCGTGCTCAGTTGGAATGGAGACGTCACCCACCCCGAGCTGCCGCGCTCGACCATCACGCTGGTGGGCGGCGCGTCGACCTCGGGCTCACTCATGCTGCAGGAGCGCCTGGTCGCCTTCACCGACGCCGACCGGGTGCGCTTCCTCGTACCCATCGACGTGCGCGACCAGCCCGACCAGTACTTCGGCGTGGGCTTCCTCGCGGGCTTCACCCGCAGGCAGGGCGCCGAGACCACCTTCCTGCGCCGAACCTGGTGGGACGTCGAGCCCACCGTGCTGGTGAAGGTTCGGGGCTCGCTCTCCCTCGGCGCCATCCTCCAGTTCTCGGGCACCCTCGCGCGCGACGTGAGCCCCGGCGTGGCGGGCGACCCCGACTTCCGGCGCAGCGGCCCCCGCGTGGTGAACACCGGCGTCGGCGTGACGCTGCAGTACGACTCGCGCGACGTGCCCATCAACGCGTGGCGGGGCACGTTCCTCTCGGCGACCTTCACCGGGTACGGGCGCGCCCTGGGCGCGAACACCTCGTGGTACGCGGTGGCGCTCGACTGGCGGCAGTACGTGACGGTGGTTCGGCCCGGCAGCACGCTGGCCTGGCAGGTGAAGTACCGCACGGCCTTCGGCGAGGTGCCGTGGAGCGAACTGTCACTGGTCGGCACGCCGTGGGACCTGCGCAGCTATCGCTGGGGGCAATACCGCGACCGCACCGCGCTCACCGCCGTCGTCGAGTACCGCTTCATGCTGCCCTTCCCCGCCGAGTCGCTCTGGTCACACCTGGGCTTCGCCACCTGGGCCGGGGTGGGCGCGCTGGGGCCCGAGCCGTGGCCCAGGCTGACCCAGGTGTTGCCGTCGGCCGGCGTGGGGCTTCGGGTGGAATGGCACAAGCGCATCACGGTGCGGTTGGACGTGGGGTTCGGCCGCGAAGCGCGCGGGGTGTACTTCAACTTCCTCGAAGCGTTCTGACCGCAGGGGTCAGCGAGGCCGCGAACGAAGCACCACCACCTCAGAGCGGGTACCACCACTCCCGACCCGACGCGTCGACGAAGCGGTACTGCATCACCTCGGGCCACAGCGGCGCGCGACACTGCGCACTCCACGCGTCGAGCTCGGCAGACAGCGCGGCGACGTCGGCAGGGCGGGACGCAGCGAGGTCGACGTGCTCCGAGGGGTCGACGAGCAGGTCGAAGAGCGCCACGTGGTTCGAGCGCCCATCGCGAATCAGCTTCAACGGTCCACGGCGAATGGCCGACGTCGGGCCAGCGCGCCAGAAGAGCGACTGGTGCGGCACGCCGGGCTTTTCTCCTCGAACGAAGGGCGCGAGGTCGACCCCGTCGAAGGGTCGGTCTGCCGGCAGCTCGAGCCCCGCCGCCGCCGCGACCGTGGTGACGATGTCGAGCGCGCTCACCGGCTCGTCGTAGTGCACGCGCGAAGGCAGTCGGGCCGGCCAGCGCATCGCATACGGCACGCGCAGCCCGCCCTCGAAGAGCGTGAACTTCCCTCCCTGGAAGGGCGCGTTGGTGGTGGCGTGGGTGTACAGCGCACCGCCGTTGTCGCTGATGAAGATGACCAGCGTGTCGTCGCGCAGCCCCCGGGCGTCGAGCGCGTCGAGCACCCGCCCCACCGAGGTGTCGAGCGAGCGCACCAACGCCAGGTACGTGCGGCGAATGGGGTCAGGCTCGTCGGGGAACGCGTCGTAGTCCGCCTTCTTCACCTGAAAGGGCGTGTGCGGGTTCTGGTACGGCAGGTAGACGAAGAAGGGCTGCTGCCGGTGCGCGTCGATGAAGGAAATGGCCTGGTCGGTGAATTCGTCGGTGAGGTACGCGCCAGGTTTCACCTCGACGCCGTCGCGGAGCACGGTCGATTTGCCGGTGCGCCCGCCATTCCAGATGAAGTGGTCCGAGAACTCGTCGAGGTGCTGGTTGACGAGGTCATCGCGGTCGGCGGGCGCGGCGTAGAGCGAATAGGCCTCGTAGAAACCCTCGAAGGTGTCGAACCCGCGGTTGCGCGGCTGGAAGGGCGCGGTCCAGCCCAGGTGCCACTTGCCGAACATGCCGGTCGCATAGCCTTGGTGATGGAGCAGGTCGGCCAGGGTCAGCTCCGAGGGAGGCAGCCCCTGCTGGTCGACGTCGTCGGCCTGGTTCCAGTCGGTGACGCGCCAATCGTCGGTGGCCATGAACTGGCGCATCCACACGTATTGGACGGCGTTGCTCGGGTACCGGTCGTGCGGCTGGCCTTCGTGGCCGAAACGTTCCTGGTAGCGACCGGTGAGCAACCCCGCCCGAGACGGCGAGCACAGCGCGGCGGTCACGTAGCCTGCGCCGTACGCGACCCCGTCGGCAGCCAGGCGGTCGAGGTTGGGGGTGGCGATGCGGCCCTGCGGGTACATCGAGACGTCGGCGCGGCCCAGGTCGTCGGCGACGATGAGCACCACGTTCGGTCGCGCGCGCGGAACCGGCCGGGGTGACGCGAGCCAGGCCTGGTGACCACGTTGCAGCGCGGCGTCGGTCTGAATGGGGCCGGCCCGCTGAGGGGTGGCGCACGAGGCGAGCAACACCAGCATCACACTCACGGGTCGTCGCTGCACGGGCTCCATTCGTAGCGCGAGACAGCGCAGGGCTCCACGGGTAACACCCCGCAGATGCGTCGGTGCCTCGGGGTGCTCCTGCTCGTACTGGCCGCGTGCCGCCCGTCCACCGCGACGAAGGTGGGCGACTGTGCGTCGTGTCATGCCGAGCAGCAGCGACGGTGGAGCGGCTCGCACCATGCTCGCGGGCAGGCGCACGCAGGGCCGCTTCCCTCGGGAGGAGGGGTCCCCGGTCTGGCCGTGTCGAGCAGCGACGCGGGCCCGGTGCTCAACTGGCGCGAGCCCGACGGCGGCATGGCCAGCGGTCTCATTCGCTTCACGGTGGGCGTCGAGCCGCTGCGACAGTTCGCCGTCGAGCGTGAGGGGCGGCTGCAGGTGCCTCCGCTGGGGCTGCTCGAAGACGGCGGGTGGTTGCGGGTACCGGGCGACGACCTCGGCGACTGGAACGCCCCCGCGTACGGGTGGAACGGCAGTTGCGCGCCGTGCCACGCCACCGGTTTCCGCGTACACGATTCGAAGGTCGCGTCGTGGCGCGCGCTCACCGTCACCTGCCTCGCCTGTCACGACGAGTCGCACGACGCGGGAACCATGCGCCAGACCGCGCGCTTCGAGTTCGAAGACGGTGGGGCCATCGCGCACGCGTCGGCGCTCACGCCAGACGTGCAGGCCGAGGTGTGCGCGGGGTGTCACTCGCGGCGACGGGCCCTGACCGACGACGGGAGCACCGAGGGCGCGTTCTTCGACCGCTTCGAGCCGGGGTTGCTGGGCGCGGGGCTCTACTCGCCGGCAGGAGCGGTGCGCGACGAGGTCTACGAGGTGCCTTCGTTCCTGATGAGCAAGATGGAGCGGGCCGGCGTGCGCTGCTCCGACTGTCATGACGTGCATTCGGGCTCGCTCCGCGCCGAGGGCAACGCGCTGTGTACCCGCTGTCATCGCGCCAGCGTCTTCGACGTCGCCAGCCATCACCGGCCCGGGGAGCGCTGCGTGTCGTGTCACATGCCGCCCACCACCTTCCTCGGCGTGGACGTGCGTCGCGACCATGCCTTCCCGGTGCCGGGGCGGGGCGAGGGCGCCGTGACGCAGGCCTTCACCGCCGCCTTCGCGCAGCGCGGTGACGCCAGACGTCGCCTGCTGGCGGTGGTCGAGCGGGCCGAGGTTTCGTCGTTCCAGCGCGCGTCGGCGCTCGCGTTGCTTCCGGCGGGTGCCGGTGTGGCCGAGGCCATCGCGCGCGCAGCGGGCAGTGACGACGACTGGCTGCGCTATGGCGCCGCGGTCGCGGCCCAGCGCGTTCCGCCAGAGCTGCGGCGTGAAGTCGTCGGGCGGTTGACGAGCGATCGGCGGCGCGCGATTCGGGTGCAGGCGGCGCGGGTGCTCACGGGGGTCGTCGAGCTCTCGCCCACGCTGGTCGCGGAGGTCGAGCACGCCGAGCACGCCAACGACTTCCGCGGCGATGCGTTTCTCAACATGGGGGCGATGGCGATGGCGCGCGGTGACTTCGCCACGGCCGAGCGGGACTTCCGGGAAGGACTGCGGCGTGACCCGTCGTTCCAGCCGCTGCGCCTCGACCTGGCTGACGTGCTGCGGCGCACCGGCCGTGATGCCGAGGGGCTCGCGGTGCTGGTCGAGGCGACGCGGTCACCGGGCGCGTTCGAGGGGCCGACGAATTACGCGTTGGGGCTGGCGCAGTGGAGAGCGGGACAGAAGGCCGAAGCGCTGCGGTCGTTCGAGGTGGCGGCGAGGAGCGGTGACCCGCTCCATCGCTTTGCGTGGCTCTCGGCGCTGCGGGCGGTCGGGGGCGCCGAACGGGCGTGGCCGGCGCTCGAGCTGGCCGTTCGCGCGGACCCGGAAGATGAGCGGCTGCTGTCGTTGGGGCTCGAGTGGGCGAAGGAAGATGGTGAGGTCGCGCGGGCGCAGCGGTTCGAGGAGCGCCTCGAGGTGCTCGGGAAGCAGTGAAGGCAGGTCCTGAAGCAGCCTCGAGGGGTGGTCGAACGAGGTCGGCGCGAATCGCCGTGCCTCGACCGATCAGCACCTCGACTTCAGCGCTTGTCAGGCCAGCTCATTCTGTGGACTTTCGAACTCGAACGGGGGTAGTTGAACAATCCACAGAACGAGCCGCCACGCCCCTGCCAGGCAGGCGAACGACTTCGCGCGCCGGCGCGAGGGGCTGGTGGTGCTCGCCCCTGACGCGGGAGCGCACGAAGGAACCGCCTGCCCTCGAAGCCGAGACCGTTACTTCGCCGCCGGAGCCGCCGGAGCCGCAGCCGCAGCCGCAGGCTTGGCCGGTGCCAAATCACCCAACACGCTGGTGCTGCGTGCGACGCCGGGCAGCAGCCCGTCCAACTTGCCCAGGTAGTACGCAATGCCCAGCGAGAGCACCACCACCAGGAACCCATAGAGCCCCCACGGCCTGCGCGCCTCCTCGAACGGGTCGACCGTGTCGGTGCGCGAGCCCTCGGGCTTGACCGCCACCTTCGTCAGCGACGCGCCGAAAGGCAGGTTCATGCGGGCGTTGGCGTTGATGGCCCAGCCGTTGGCCTCGAGCAGGGGGCCGATGTTCCGCTGCCGCAGCTTGAGCCACGCGATGAGCATCGAGGGCCCCGAAATGAGCAGCACGAGGCCGACCAGGCCCAGCGGCATCCACATGCCCAGACCGAAGAAGGCCTGCAGCAACGCGCCGAGTGCCGCGGTGATGCCGCCGACCGCCACGCCGAGG
>CAIWFK010000779.1 GCA_903911905.1 uncultured Myxococcales bacterium | reverse complement strand
GGGACTCATCGTGACGTCTTCGGGCTTCCGCTCGAGGCGATGACCCCTGCGGCCTTCAAGAAGACCCTCGGCTGACACGTCGTCGCACCCAGAAAATCACGCCGTTTCGCGGACTTCATCCCGGCGTCGCTGATCGCTCACCGAACAAAATAGTCGGGGCTGAAGTTGTGGTGGTCACCGTGCGGCCGCCCACTGGTCTCTGGCTCGAACCCGATGATCTCACCCACGCCTCTCGCTTTGCCCTTACTGAAAGGCCTTCCAGAAACCGAGGATCCTCGTGACGTAGGTTGGTGTCTGACCATTGGCAGGAATCGGCGCCAGGCGACGCTTGGGACCACTGTTGTAGGCGACCAGCGCCGCGATGACGTCGCCCTCGTAGTGCTGGAGCAACGCCGCCAAGAGTCGGGTGCCCGCGAGGATGTTCAGCCTGGGTACCCAGAGCTCCTTCTCATTCTTGAGACCAAGGATGGCTGTGTTGAAGGGCATCACCTGCATGAGGCCCACCGCTCCGCAGGGGCTCAGCGCCTTGGGGTTGAATCCCGACTCCTGCTGGATGATGGCCTTCACTAGCGCGGGGGGCACAACGAACACCGACTTCACGTCATCGACCGCCGCCTGAATCTCCTCAGCGAAGTCCGGCGGTGCGCCTAGGACCAATGCCAGCACGAGTCCAATCATGGCTTGACCCAGCGGCCAGGGAATCGCGCGCGGTGGGCCTTAAGGAGGTTCCGCGTAGCCGCATCGCTCGGCAGGCCGTGGCAGGCCTCGACCCAGGCCCTGACGAAGCCGCGCCACCCGTCTTCGTCGGGCGTCAACCACTGCTGAGCGACCGCGACGAAGTCGAGGTCGTCCAACAACCGCCCCTTCTCAGCCTCGCTTGCACCGTGAAACTCGAGCAGCCGCACCCAGGCCGAACGGTCGACTACGAAGTCGAACACCACCGGCCCCAGTTGCTGGACCTCGACGGAGGACTCAAGGAGCGCGACGACGAAGCGCGAGGTACTGCCGTGCGCGTCGCTCCACCGCACCCGCAGCTCCGCGAAGCCCTGCAGCAACTCTGCGGGCGGCGGCTTCGGAAACGTCAGCACGTCCACTGGGGCAAGGACACCCAGCTTCCGAATGCCGTAGCTGGCAGTCATGAGGGCCTCCCGGCGAGCCGCTCGAGCGCGCACTGCGTCTGGGCGGCGGCCGCCCAGTCCAACGAGAAGCGCTCGGCCTTGCGCACCGCGTCCAGGACCAAGACGGGCGAGGCGGGCAGGGGCCACCGTGGCTCGCTGGCCGGCACCCGCTCCCGCCTGTCCTCCTGCGCCAGCACCAGCAGGCGACCCCGCGAGGCCAGAACTCGCAGCACGAGGTTGTCGTCCTCACCCGGCCAAACGAAGAGAGCTTCAAACTGCAGCGGCCCCTTCCGAATGCCCCAGTCAGCACCCAACGCCTCTGCCAGGGCAAACCGGGCCAACACCAAATCGAGGTAGTGGGCGGGCAAGCGGCCACTCGCGTCGAAAGTCGCGGCGCACCCCTCGGGGCACTCCTCGAGGGCTTCGCAGATAGGCAACACCAGCGTCTCGATGGGCTGGACAGGCGCCGTCACCCGCTTCGAGAGCCGCTCCATCGCCACAATACGCTCGGTGACGTCGCCGCTACCCATGGCGCGCCTCCGCGACCGGTGCCTTCGCGTCCTCGGCGTGGCGGCACCTGGGGAAGGTGATGCAGCCCACGAACTTGCCGCGAGGCCCGCGCTTCTCGACCAGCAACTGCTGGCACCTGGGGCAGCGGCGGCTCTTCTTCACGGCCTTCGTC
Source organism: uncultured Myxococcales bacterium (assembly GCA_903911905.1). GTDB lineage: Bacteria > Myxococcota > Myxococcia > Myxococcales > Myxococcaceae > Xiheilimnobacterium > Xiheilimnobacterium phototrophicum. The sequence continues at coordinate 2,156 of CAIWFK010000779.1, read as the reverse complement.
AGCGCCGACTTGTCGATTGAGAACTTGCAGCTCGGGTAGTGGCTGCAGCCCAGGAATTCCCCCTTGTCGCGCAGCGCGCCGGCACACATCGGGCACTGGTGCTCTGTGGTGCTCGAGGTGTCCGCGCGGCCGGTGCAGCCCTCACGGACACATCGAGCTCGCTTCCCGTACTTGCCGTCGACCTCTTCCATCGGGCCCGCACAAACGGGACAGGGGAGAGTGCTTGCCCGAGCCGAGGGGTCCACCGAGTAGCTGCAGGTGGGGTAGCCGCTGCAGGAGAGGAAGGCGCCATTCTTCCCCGTCTTCAGCAGGAGCTCTTTGCTGCAGCGCGGGCAGCTCTTGCCCGTCGACTTCGGGGCATCAGAGACGGTGTCGACCCACTCGCGGTGAGCGTTGTACCAGGCAGCGATGGTGCCTGTGGCCCTCTGAAGCTGCTTCTCGAAGGGACGGTGCCACTGCGTCAGCTCGAGGCGCCAGTCTCGGCGGCCGCCGGCCACCTCATCGAGCCGCTCCTCCATCTGCGCGGTGAAGGCCGCCTCCATCAAGTCAGGGAAAGCGGCGCACAGCGCGGCAGCCACGACTCGACCGCGAGGCGTCGGCAGTACGGCCTTCTTCTCTTCGGCCAGGTAGGTGCGCTCGAAGAGGGTACTCAGCGTGGGCTCCAACGTCGACGGCCGGCCGATGCCCAGACGGGTCATCTCCTTGATGAGGGTGGCCTGGGTGAAGCGCGGCGGCGACTTCGTCTTGTCGCCCCGGAGCTCCAGTCGTCGGACTGGCAACTGCTGCTGCAGCTTCAGACGCGGCAGCTTCGGCTCCTCTGGGGTTGCGGTCTCAAGGTCCGCCGAGTCTTCATCCGCCTGCAGGAAGGCGCGGAAGCCGTCGAAGACGACGACGTTGCCCGTGGCCAGGAAGCGCACGGGGCCTGCGACGATGCGCGCCACGGTGCGCTCGACCAGCGACGGCTTGCACTGGGAGGCGAGGAAGCGGCGGTGAATGAGGCCGAGGAGCTGTTCCTCCTCGGCCGACAACGTCGTGTCCGAGTCGACTGTCGCGGCGGTCGGCCGAATCGCCTCGTGGGCTTCCTGGGCATCGCTGGCGCTCCGGTAGCGCGGGGGTTGCTCGGGGAGCAGCTCGCTGCGGTGCGCGGCGATGATGGTGCGGGCGAGCTCGATGGCCTCGTCTGAGAGCGCTACGGAGTCGGTGCGGTGGTAGGTGATGACGCCCTTTTCGAAGAGGGCCTGGGCCAGCTGCATCGTCTGCTTGGGTTTGAAGCCCAGCTGCGCGGAGGCCGACTGCTGCATCGTCGAGGTGGTGAAGGGGGCCTTCGGCTTCACCTCCACCCGCTGCGTGTCCAGGGCCTCCACCTGGTGGCCCACCTCCCTCGCCGTCTTCTCGGCGTCGACCGCTGCCTGCTGGCTCTCGAAGCGCGCCGGCGCCCATTCACCCGTCGCGTTTTGCCGCGCGGCCGTTGCCTCGAAGCCCTCGTAGAAGGCCGTCAGCGTCCAGAAGGGCACGGCCTTGAAGGCCTCGCGCTCGAGTTCCCGCTTCACCACCACCTGCAGCGTCGGCGACTGCACCCGGCCGGCCGAGTGGTTGCTGCCGAAAGCGCGCAGCAGCGGCGAGACCTGGTAGCCCACCAGCCGGTCCACCACCCGACGCGCCTGCTGGGCGTCGACCAGGTGGAGGTCCAGCGGCGCAGCCTCGGCGACCGCCTGCTTGAGGGCCTTCGCGGTGATTTCGCGAAAGCGGACCCGCCGCGGCGCCTTGAGGCCCAGTACCTGCGCGACGTGCCAGGAGATGGCCTCGCCTTCGCGGTCGGCGTCGGTGGCCAGCAGCACCTCGGTGGCGCCCTCAGCAGCCTGCTTCAGCTTTGAGACGACACCCTGCTTGGAGGCCTGCAGCACGTAGTCGAGTCGCCAGGTGGACGTTTCGACGCCGAGCTCATCTTCGGGGAGGTCGCGGAAGTGGCCCAGGGTGGCCACGACCTTGAAGCCAGGGCCCAGGTACTTCGAGACCTTGGCGATTTTCGCGCTCGACTCCACGACAACCAGTCGGAAGGGACTCATGCGTGCCTCGGGTGCTGCGAAGGAAACGGCATTCGGCAAAAGACGGACGGGTAGCGCGATGGCGAGGTGCGCCAGCTTTCGAAGCTGAAG
>CAIWFK010000778.1 GCA_903911905.1 uncultured Myxococcales bacterium | reverse complement strand
TCCTCGCGCGGGGCCACTTTCGCGGGCTGGGCTCGCTGGGGTGGGCCGACGCGGTGGCCTTCGCGGGGCTGCTGCTGGGTGGGGCGCTGGCGACGGTTCGCCGGTTCCGCCGCTCGATGTCGGGGCAGCCGCTGTTGTTGCGCGATGAATTGGAGTTCGGCGGCGCGCTCTTGTCGGCCGCCTTCATTCTCGTCGCGCTGGGGGGAGAGACCGTCTTCCCCGTGGTCTTCCTGCTGATGGCGTTCCTGGTGACGTTCCTCTCGCGGCCCGCGGGCGGCACGTTGCTGGGCGCGGCGGTGCTCTACGACGCGCTGTTGACCCTGCCCGAGCAGTGGCCGGTCTTCGCCACCCGCACCGTGTTCCTGGGCCTGTTCGCCGCGCTCTACCACCTGGTGCTCTCGGCCCGGCTGCGCCTGGCCCAGAAGGCCGAGAACGACGCGGTGAAGAACAAGATCAAGGAAATCGAAGAGCGGGCCCGCACCTTCCGCCTGGTCTCGAGCGGCGCCGACAGCCTGCCCGGCGTGAAGGACCAGGAAAAGTGGCTGGTCGCGGCGGTCAAGGAAATCGAAGGCGCCACCGGCAGTGCGCTCGAGGTGGCCGAGGCCGCGCTCACGCCCTGTCACACCGTCGGGGTGTTCCTGCTGACCAGCGACGATCGCTCGCTCAAGCTGCACGACTGCCGCTCAGGGTCCGAGCGAATTCAGCGTGAACGCTTCGCGGCCGGCGAGGGCATCTTCGGGGCGCTGCTCAAGCGCGGGGTGCCGGTGCGCATGAACGCGGCCGGCAGCCTCAAGGGCGTGACCCACTACGAGACCGGCGAGAGCGGGGTGAAGGCCCTGCTCGCGGTGCCCATTCTCGAAGGCTCGGGCCTGGTGCGCGGCGTGCTGGTCGCCGACCGGTTGGAAAACAACCCCTTCACCGAGAACGACGAGCGCCTGCTGGCCACCATCGCCCACGAGGTGCTGCGGGCGATCGAGGTCGAGCGGGTCATGGGCTACATTCGCCGCTCGCGCGACGAGAAGGACCGGTTCTTCCGCGCCATCGAAGAGCTCAACCGCGCGGGCAGCCCCGAGCAGGTCTTCCTGGCCGTGCTCGAGAGCGCCCGGCAGGTGGCCCCCATCGACTTCTGCGCCGTCACCCTGGTCACCCAGCAGAACGAGGCGCGGGTGCACCGCATCGTGCGCATGAGCGGCGTGACCTCGGCCGGCCGCGCGCTCGAGGGCGCGACCTTCACCGACAACAACGGCCTGGTAGCCAACGTGGTGCGCTACGGCGCGCCGTTGCCCGGCCGCGAAGCCGGGGCGATGGACCGGCAGATCATCTTCGACGACGACACCCAGATTCGCGGGCTGCAGTCGCTCAAGATCTTCCCGCTGGTGGCGGGCGAGCGCATTCTGGGCACGCTGGTCGCCGGGTCTCGCAAGAAGGCCGCGTTCGACGACGACGAGCTGCGCATGCTCGAGGTCATCGCCATTCAGGCGGCCCAGGCGGTGCTGCGCGCGCAACTGTACGAGCAGATGGAAAAGATGGCGACGACCGACGGCCTGACCGGGCTGCTCAACCACCGCACGTTCCAGGGGCGGTTCGACGAGGTGCTGGCCGCGGCCCGTCGGTACGGTCGCAAGGCCTCGTTCATCCTCACCGACATCGATCACTTCAAGTCGGTCAACGACACCTACGGCCACCCCATGGGCGACCAGGTGCTCAAGGGCGTCGCGAAGATCTTGAAGGAACAGGCGCGCGACACCGACATCGTGGCCCGCTACGGCGGCGAGGAGTTCGTGATCGTCATGCCCGAGACCGACGCGAAGGCCGCGCACCAGATCGCCGAGCGCATTCGCGAGCGCATCATGAAGGAGGTCTTCCAGACCGATCAGGGCCCGCTCAAGGTCACCCTGTCGCTGGGCGTCGCCACCTTCCCCGACACCTCGACCGAAAAGCAGCAGCTCATCGACCTGGCCGACCAGTGCCTATACTTCGCCAAGCGGCATGGCCGAAACCAGTCGGTCACCGTCGCCCAGATGCAGGCCGGTACCAAGGGCCGCGTCGCCGAGGGGTAGCGGGCCGAAATCCGAACCGCAGTTCGTGTTCTGGGCCGGACAGGTCTGCTAGGCGGGCTGCATGGCCGACCCCTGCATACTCGCGTTCGATCTGGGGACCTCGGGGCTCAAGGCCGCGGTGGTCTCGCTGGACGGAACGATCGTCGATCGCGAGGTCGTGCCGCTGCCCCTGATGCTGCTGCCGCACGGTGGCGCCGAGCAACGACCGCTCGACTGGTGGCAGGCCATGGTCGACGCCAGCCGGGCGCTCTGGGCGCGGCGCGTGGCGAAGCCGGCCGACGTGGTGGGCATCGGCAGCTCGTCGCAGTGGGGCGGTACGGTGGCCTGCGATCGCCAGGGCGTGCCCCTGCGCAACGCGCTGATCTGGATGGATTCGCGCGGCGCCGACGACGTGAAGACCCTGGTCGGGGGCACCCCCTCGGTCGACGGCTACGGCGTGCTCAAGGCCATGACCTGGCTGCGCAAGACCGGCGGCATTCCCTCGCTCTCGGGCAAGGACCCCGTCGGCCACATCGCCTTCTTGAAGCGCACCGAGCGCAAGACCTACGACGACGCGGCCCTGCTGCTCGAACCGAAGGACTGGGTGAACCTGAAGCTCACCGGTCGCGCCGCGGCCTCGTTCGATTCCATCACCCTGCATTGGTCGACCGACAACCGCGTCGCCACCGCCGTCGCCTACGACGACGCACTCTTGAAGCTGTCCGGCCTCGACCGCGCCAAGCTGCCCGAGCTGATTCCCCAGGCCTCGGTGGTGGGCCCGCTCACCAGCGCGGCTGCCGAAGCGCTGGGCCTGTCGACCAGCGTGAAGGTCGTCTCGGGCGCGGCCGACATGCACATGGCCGCCATCGGCGCCGGCACGGTCGACGACTTCCAGGGGCACCTGTGCCTGGGCACCTCGTCGTGGCTGCTGGCGCACGTGCCGTTCAAGAAGAGCGACCTCGTGCACAACATGGCCTCGCTGCCTGCGGCCATTCCCGGGCGCTACCTGTTCTGCAACGAGCAGGAAAGCGCGGCCGGCGGCCTGCAGCACGTGGTCGAGAAGCTGCTCGGGCGCACCGGACCCGAGGCGTACACCGAGGCTTTCGCGAGCGCGGCCACCGCTCCGGCGGGCAGTGCCGGGCTGACCTACCTGCCGTGGTTGCACGGCGAGCGAACGCCGGTCGACGACCGCCTGGTGCGCGGCGGTTTCGCCGGGCTCTCGCTGGCCCACGAGCGAAGCCACCTGGTGCGCTCGGTGCTGGAAGGCGTGGCGCTCAACGGCCGCTGGTTGTTGACCCACCTGGAAAAGAACCTGGGCCGGGCCCTGCCCGACGTCACGGTGGTGGGCGGCGGCGCGCGCTCGCCCCTGTGGTGCCAGATTCACGCCGACGTCTTCGGTCGCCCCATTCGACAGGTGCGCGACCCGCAGTTGGCCAATGCCCGTGGCGCGGCCTTCCAGGCCATGGTGGGGCTGGGGCTGCGCGGCTGGCACGAGCTGTCGGCGCTGGTGCCCATCGATCGGGTCTTCGAACCCGACGCGTCGCAGGCGCCCCTGTGGGCCGATCGCTTCACCCAGTTCCTGGCCGAGTTCAAGCACCGCCAGACCATCAGCCGTCGTCACCGCCTCGAGGAACACTGACATGGAATTGCCCCGCGTCGCCCAGACGTTGCTCTCGAAGGTCCCCGACCGGGTGGTCAAGCGGGCCCAGAACCTGCTCGAGCGCCTGCCGGTGGTGGGCGATCGCGTGCGCGAAGAGCGCCGCAAGCTGGTCGAAGGCCTGCGGGAGCAGGTGCGCAAGCACCGCCCGACCGACCTCGCGTTTTCGGAATTGCCTCGCGCCGCCATCGATCGCCAGACGCTGCTGGCCACGCTGCGGACGCTGTCGACCAGCGAATCGCCCCAGTGGCGCGACGGTCGACTGTCGGGCGGCGTGTACCATGGCGACGCCAGCCACGTGGGCTTCCTCGACGAGGTCTATTCGCTCTACTCGCAGAGCAACCCGCTGCACGCCGACGTGTGGCCCAGCGTGGTGCGCTTCGAGGCCGATCTGGTCGCGATGACCGCGAAGCTGGTGGGCGGTGATGCGAAGGCCGTCGACGACGAGGCCGCGGTGTGCGGCACCCTGTCGTCGGGAGGCACCGAGAGCATCATGCTGGCCATGAAGGCCCAGCGCGACGCGGGTCGGGAGCGGGGCATTCGCCACGCGTCGATCGTCGCGCCCACCTCGGCGCACCCGGCGTTCGACAAGGCGGGCCACACGCTGGACATGGAACTGATTCGCGTGCCGGTCGCGGCCGATGGTCGGGCCGACGTCGCGGCGATGAAGGCGGCCGTGAGGTCGAACACGGTGGTGATGGTGGGCAGCGCCTGCTCGTTCCCCCACGGCGTGGTCGACGACATCGCGTCGCTGTCGGACTTCGCGCGCTCGCGAGGCCTCGGCTTCCATTCCGACGGGTGCCTGGGCGGCTTCATTCTCGCGTTCGCGAAGGAAGCCGGCTTCCAGGTGCCGGCGTTCGACTTCTCGCTGCCCGGCGTGACCTCGATGTCCATCGACCTGCACAAGTTCGGCTACGCGGCCAAGGGCACCTCGGTGGTGCTCTACCGTGGGCGCGCGCTGCGTCGGCACCAGTACTTCACCTCGCCGGCGTGGTCGGGTGGCCTGTACGCGACGCCCGGGTTCGCGGGCAGCCGCCCCGGTGCCCTCATCGCCTCGGCCTGGGCCGCGATGATGTCGATGGGCCACGACGGCTACGTGAACGCGACCCGTCAGGTGCTCGAGACGGGTCGTTCGGTGAAGGCCGCCATCGGCCGCATTCCCGAATTGAAGATCGTCGGCGACCCGCTCTGGGTCATCGCCTTCACCTCGGACACCGTCGACGTCTTCCGCGTGCTCGACGAGATGTCGAAGCGCGGCTGGAGCCTCAACGGCCTGCAGTCGCCGCCCGCGGTGCACGTGTGCCTGACCCTGCGGCACGCCCAGCCCGGCGTGGTCGAAGCGTTCGAGCGCGACTTGCGCGATTCGGTGCAGGCGGTGCGTGACGTGCCGCCGTCGAAGGACGGCATGGCGCCGGTATACGGGCTGGCCTCGTCGATGCCCTTCAAGGGCCTGGTGGGCGATCTGCTCTCGTCCTACCTCGACGCGCTCTATGACGCCTGAGCGGGCGGGGTGGGTGCCCGTCGCACATGTCGCGGAAAAGAACTGGGTTGGTCCGTCTGCCTCTGACACGATCACTCCAACTCGATGGGGCTCCGCGCACAGCTCGCCTTCTTGATTCCGGGCGTGGTGGCCGCGTCGGTGATCGCGTTCTCGGTCGCCGAGGTGCGCAACGATCAACGTGAAGAGCTGATCGAATTCCGCCAGCGCAACGAGAAGGTGCTGCAGACCATCGGCGTCACGGTCGCGGTGATGGTGGCGCAGAACGACATGGGCGGGCTCGACACCCTGGTCGCCCAGTTGTCGGACTCCATGCGCGAGCGCGACCTGATCGAGCTGGCGGTGGTCGACGACCGCGGCACCGTGCTGGCCCATTCGGTGCCCGAGCGCTTCAACACCACCCTGCGTGACGACTTCACGCTCAAGGCCATCGACGCGGCGGGGTCGACCTGGCGGCTGGAAAATGGCGAGTACCACCTGTCGATTCCCGCGGTGTCGGGCATTCGCTGGGCCACGGTGACCGCCCGCTATTCGCTGGCGCGGGTCGACGCCCAGTTCGCCCGCTCGCGACTGCGGTTTCTGGGCGCCGCCCTGGGCCTGTTCGCCTTGCTGGCCAGCGTGCTGTGGCTGAGCCTCCGCCGCCTGGTGCTGGCGCCCCTGCGCCAACTGCACGACGCGGTGGGGGACATGGCCGAAGGTCACCTGTCGGTGCGCGTGCCCGAGCTGCCGGCGGGCGAGCTCAACCAACTGGGCACCAACTTCAACCGCATGGCGGCCGCGCTGCAGAGCGAGCGCGAGAACCTCGAGCGCACCGTGGCCGAGCGCACGAAGGAACTGCAGGAGGTCAACGCCCGGCTCGAGCGCCTGGCCGTCACCGACGGCCTGACCGGGTTGTTCAACCACCGCCGCTTCCAGGAATCGCTGCAGACCGAGCTGCTGCGCAGCGAGCGCCACAAGCGCCCCATGGGGTTGTTGATGGTCGACGTCGACTTCTTCAAGAAGGTCAACGACGCCATGGGCCACCCCGCGGGCGACGACCTGCTGCGGCGGCTGGCCGACGTGCTGGGGCGCGACCTGCGCCAGACCGATCTCATCGCCCGCTACGGCGGCGAGGAGTTCACCGTGATTCTGCCCGAAACCACCCGCAGCGAGGCCATGCAGGTCGGCGAGCGCATGCGCGCGGCGGTGGAAGAGAAGATCAACGACGGCTCGCCCTGGCCCACGCTGGTGACGGTGAGCATCGGCGTGGCCACCTTCCCCGAGGACGGCAAGACGGCCGAAGAGCTGCTCGAGTCGGCCGATCAGGCCATGTACATCGCCAAGCGACAGGGGCGGAACCGGGTGGTCGGTTCGCGCGGCGCGGTGACCATGTGAGGCGCCTGTTGCCGTGTCTCGCGGTGTTGGTGTGTGCGGCCTGCGCGCCCTTCGACGATCCCCCTCCGCCGGCCACGCCCCGCCCACGGGTGACGGTGCCGGTGTTCGCGCCGCCTGCGGGCTTCGAGCGCCTGCGCCTGGGGCTGGTGCCGTTCCTGGCGAAGGACACCATCTCGGCGGCCCACCAGCGGCTGGCGTCGTACCTCTCGCGCACGCTCACCGTGCCGGTCGACGTGGCGGTGGCCGATTCGTACAGCGACGCCATCGAGCGCATGGTGAAGGGCGAATACGACCTGGTCGAGCTGAGCCCCTATGCGTACGCCAAGGCCTCGGCGCGGGTGAAGTTGAAGTGCCTGGCGCAGACCATCGCCGACGGGTCGACCACCGCCAGTGGCTACATCTTCGTTCGCGAAGACAGCCCGCGGCGCACCATGGCCGAGCTCAAGGGCGCCACCTTCGCCTTCGTCGACCCGGTCTCGACCTCGGGCTACCTGTACGCGCGCAAGTTGCTCAAGGACAGCGGGCTCGACTTCAAGAACGACCTGGGGCGCACCGAGTTCCTGGGCAACCACGAGGCGGTGCTGCTGGGCGTGCGCGATGGCCGCTTCGACGCGGGCGCCACCTACCAGGGCGCGTTCGCCGCGCTCAAGCGCAGCAAGGGCATCGACCCGCTGACCTTCCGGGTGATCGGCAAGACCCCGCGCACGCCGCGCGACATTCTGTGCGTGCGTGACGACATGCCCGACGTGGTGGCCGAGGCCATCACCCGCGCGCTGCTGGCGCTCGACGGGCGCGAGCGGGCCGGGCGCGAGATTCTGGGGCCGCTCAACTTGAACGGCTTCCGCGCCGCCGACGATCACGCCTACGACGAGATTCGCCGGGTCGCCGCCGAGCTCGAGGCCGAGTGATTCCCCTGGGCGTGACGGTGAGCGCGCGCGGCGGAGCGCGGTTCCGTGCGCTCGCGCAAGCGAAGGCCCGGGAATGGGGCCTGCCCTTCGTGCCGCGCGCCGAGTCGGGCGGCATCGAGCTGCTGCTGGAAACGCAGGCCGAGGCGCTCCTCATCGTCGGGGGCACCGGGTGGGTGCTGCGCGATCGCGAGGGCGAGCTGGGGTTCGGGCCGGGCATGGCCAAGGTGCGCATCAAGCGCTTCGAGAGCCAGGTGCACCTGCAGCAGCCCGATCACCTGGTGCAGTACGGCGAATTGAAGCCGGGCGATCACGTGATCGACGCCACCCTGGGCCTGGCGGTCGACGCGCTGGTCTGCGCGCATGCGGTCGGCCTCGGCGGTCGGGTCGAGGGCTTCGAGGCTTCCTGGCCGCTGTTCCTCCTGGCGAGGGAAGGGCTGGCGACGCTCGAGCCCTTCGCGCCCATGTGCCGCGTCGAACCGTCGTTCGGGCGGGCGGGCGAGCTGCTGTCTGCCAGGGCGACCGGGAGCGCGGACGTGGTGCTGCTGGACCCGATGTTCGATCTGCCCAAGAAGTCGTCGGGCGCGTTCGAGACGTTGCGGCGACACGCGGTGCACGAGCCCCTCGACGAAGCCACGCTCGTCGAGGCGCGACGGGTGGCCAGGCGCTGGGTGCTGGTGAAGGCCGGCGCGTGGGGGCGCGAATTTCGGCGGCTGGGGCTGACCGCCGAGCCGCGCTCGAAGTCGGCCCCGGTGCAGTGGGCGAGGGTGCCCGGGTCAGGGAATGTCGCCAGCCCGTAGCGTGCCCTTCGGCAGGCCTTCGTTGCCCAGCGTGCCCAGGCGGAAGGTGCCCGTCTCGTGCGGCATGAACTCGCGCGGCGAACGGAAGAAGTGCACCGGCGAATAGAAGACGAAGTTCGACACCCGTGACGTGTACAGGCACGCGTACTGCTCGACCTGCTCGCCGAAGCGGGAGTTTTCGTTGCCTTCCTTGAAGTGCAGCCCCCAGAAGGGGTTGAAGCCCGCGTCGACGTCGTGCTCGAGCGCGTCGACCAGCTCGTTGCACTCGCGCAGCGCGCGTCGCAGGCGGTCGAGCTCGCCCTTGACCCGCTTGAACTCGTCTTCCAGCGCGTGCACCGCGTCGGGCCCGGGCTTCCCCTTCTCGATGGCCTTCTCGATCTGGTTGAGCCGCACCTTGCGCGGCGCGATCTCGTCGTCGAGCCGGGTGCTCAATTGCTCGAGCTCGGCCAGCTTCTCGACCTCGTCGCGGCGGCCGCCCAGGTAGGCGATCTCGTCTTCGATTTCCTGCACGATCATGCAGGTGCGCCACATGCTGGTCTTCTTCGACTTCAGAATGTCGCCGTAGATGTGGTCGCCGACGTAGAGCACCTTCTCGCCCGCGTGCCCCGAGAGCCGCTCGAAGTCGGCCAGGTTGCCGCCCTGGTAGATCTTGCCGCGCTCGAGCGAGTGCGCTTCGCCAAGCACCTTGTTGCCCTCGGCCGCGGCGTCGATTTCCAGGAAGGGCTTGCCGTCGCTGAAGAAGCCCGGCTTCGCCCCGCCGGTGATGATGAAGTCGAAGTAGTTCCGCCAGCTGGGGTACTCGGGCAGCACGTCGTCGAGCAGGTACTGCATGACCACGTTGGTGTAGTCCCACAGCGAATTGGTGAGCACGAACAGCCGCTTGCCGCCCGAGCGCAGGCGGTGCAGCGCGGGGCCCAGTTCGGGGTCCTTGAAGATGTACTTGCCGATGTCGGCGCGAATGACGGTCTTGAGCGAATTGTCGCGGTGGACCGTGTCGATGGCCTCACGAATGTCGTCGTACAGCCGGTGGTAGTCGCACGGCTGCTTGAGCACGTTCTCGTAGAGGTCGACCGCGCCTGCCAGCAGGCAGGCCTCGGGCAGGGCGAAGAGCGTGTCGATCCACGCGTATTCCTGGTTCTTCAGGCGAATGCGTTCGTTGTGGTACCGGGTGTTGACCTCGGCCACCGGCAGCGGCGTGCGCCCGTGGAAGGCGCGGCCCACGTGCCCGAAGCGATCGATCTTCAGCAGGTTGCCGTTGATCTTGTCGACGAACAGCCCGCGCTGCACGAACTGGTGATCGTACGGCACCTGCCGCAGTTGCTCGGGGTAGCCGTGGTGGGTGACCAGTCGCTCCACCGTCATGTCGTACGAGAGCAGCTCGAGCCGCCGCTGGTGGTAGATGGCCAGCGTGTAGTCCATGTCGAAGCCGATCAGCTCGACGTTGCCCAGGTGCAGGTTGCGGTTGACGAACACCTCGCGCGGCGGCGGCGTGTCGTTTCGCGTGGGCTGATCGAGAATCTTCTTCAGTTCGGCCTCGTCGAGCAGCTTCTGGGCGCGTGCTTCGGCATCGACGGCGCGGGCCGACGAGGGTGGGGTGCTGCCGTGAATCGATTCCACTTTTTTCCTTTCGGGGGAACCGCGTGGCACCCTTCTAGAGGAAATGGCGAAAGGTCGCACGACTGACGCGCTGCGAGACCGGGTAGGCGAGCTCGAGCTGCGGGTCCGTTCGCTCGAACGCAAGCTCAAGCCGCCCGCTCCGGTGGCCCTGAAGGCGGCCCGCCCGGGCAAGCCCCGCCCCACCTGCGCCGGGTGCCTGCTCGAGCTGCCCAGGGGCCGCCGGGGCGAGAGCTGCGTGTGGTGTGGGTTCCGCTTCGACGCGGTGCCGCCGATTCCTCCGAGGAAACGGCGCGTGTCGGGGCTATAACCCAGGGGGCGTGTACCGCCTCACGGGTCGACTCGAACAGGGTGAGCTGGCCGACCTCT
>CAIWFK010000777.1 GCA_903911905.1 uncultured Myxococcales bacterium | reverse complement strand
GCCGAGCCGGCGATGGTGCCGAGCTTGGGCACGTTGAAGAGGTTGCGGACCTCGGCCTTGCCCAGCTTCTTCTCGGTGCGAATGGGCTCGAGCAGATCTTCCATCTGCCGAATCACCGCGTCGAGCAATTCGTAGATGATCGCGTAGGTCGACCACTTCACTTCCTTGTGCTTCGCGGCCGCTTCGGCGCCCGACTCGGGCTTCGAATTGAAGCCGATCACGATCGCCCCGAAGGCCTCGGCGTTGCCGATGTCGGTCTCGGTCATCATGCCGACGCCCTTCTGCACGATGGTGACCTTGACCTTCTTGGTCGACAGCTTGTTGAGCGCGTCGGCCACGGCCTCGAGCGAGCCCGAGACGTCGGCCTTGAGCACGACCTTGAGTTCCTTCTGCTCGGCCGCCTTCTGCTTGGCCAGCAGGTCCTCGAGCGTCTCGCGGCTGGTCTTGCCGGCTTCGGCCTGACGCAGCTTGAGCAGGCGGTGGTCGACGATCTGCTTGGCGGCCTTCTCGTCGGCCACCGCGTTGACCACGTCACCGGCGGTCGGCACGCCCGACAGACCGATGATCTCGGCCGAATAGCCGGGCAGCACCTGGTCGATCAGCTCGCCGCGGTCGTTGAGCATCATGCGCACGCGACCGGCGTGAATGCCCGAGACGATGGCGTCGCCCTTCTTGAGCGTGCCTTCCTGCACCAGCACCGTGGCGATGGGGCCGCGGCCCTTTTCCAGGCGCGCTTCGAGAATCGTACCCACGGCGGGGCGGGTCGGGTTGGCCTTGAGCTCGAGCACCTCGGACTGCAGCGAGATGTTCTCGAGCAACAGGTCGAGGCCCAGCTTGGTCTTGGCCGAAACGGGCACCATGATGACCTCGCCACCCCAGTCTTCGGCCAGCAGGCCCACGTCGGCCAGCTCCTTCTTCACGCGGTCGGGGTTCGCGCCGGGCAGGTCCATCTTGTTGATGGCCACCACGATCGGCACCTCGGCCTTGAGCGCGTGCTGAATCGCTTCCTTGGTCTGGGGCATCACGCCGTCGTCGCCGGCCACCACCAGCACCACCACGTCGGTGATGTTCGCACCGCGCGAGCGCATGGCCGAGAAGGCCTCGTGACCCGGGGTGTCGAGGAAGGTGATGTCGCCGTGGCTCGAGGCCACCGTGTACGCGCCGACGTGCTGGGTGATGCCGCCGGTCTCGCCCGCCGCCACGTTCGCCTTGCGAATCGCGTCGAGCAACGAGGTCTTGCCGTGGTCGACGTGGCCCATGACCGTGACCACCGGAGGCCGGGTGATGAACTCTTCGGGCTTCTCTTCGACCTTGGGCAGGAAGTCTTCGACCTCGAGGCCGACCTTCTTCACCGTCCACCCGTAGTCGGTGGCGATGATGGTCGCGGTGTCGACGTCGATCATCTGGTTGGCGGTGGCCATCTTGCCGCCGGCCATCAGCTTCTTGATGAGGTCGATGGTCTTCACGCCCAGGCGCTGGCTGAAGTCGGACACGCTGATGCCGTCCTGCACCTTGATGACCTTCTTGTCCTCGGCCATCTCGGTGATCTGCGTCTTCTGGCCCTTCTTGGTCGGCTTCTTCTTCTTGCCGCGCACCGGAATCGCGATGCGGCCGAAGATCAGCTCGCGAATGTCGGTGCTGGCGGTGCCTTCCTTTTCCTTGTCGCGGCGCTGACCACCGGCGCCGGTGCGGGCGCGCTCCTTGTCGGCCGCCGAGCCCACGTTGACGAACTGCTTCTGGCCGGGCCCGAACTGGTTGGGCACCACCTTGAATTCACGCACCGCGCCGATGGCCTTGCGGCCGGGCGCCATCGGATAGCGGCTGCCACCGGGCTGGTTGGGCGTGACGCGCTTGATGGGAATGAGCGGGCGGCTGACCAGCACGGCCTGGGTGGCCGTGGGCACCAGCAGCTTGGGCGGCGCGGCAGGCGTCGCAGGGCCCGTCGCGGTCGCACCGACGCCGGGGCGCATGGTCACGCCCGGGCGGTTGGCCGAGGGGCGCGGCGGCACGATGCCGGGGCGCACGGTCGGCGGCACCGCGGTCGGTGCCGGCGCCGGGGCCGTCGTCACCACGCCAGCGCGCGGGGCACTGGCTCGCACGCCCGGGCGCACGGCCACGGGCGAGACGGCAGCGGCAGCCACCACGGTGGCGGGCACGCCGGCCGACGGCTGCGGCGTAGGCGGGGGCGCCACGTCGGTCACGGCAGGCGTGACCATCGAAGGCTGGGTCTCGGTGGCGGCAGGCATGTTGGTGGCGGGCACGTGGGCGGGCGCCTCGACGGGCGCGGCCACCACGGCGGCGGGCGCCGCGGCCACGAGGGCCTCGACGACCGGCGCGGCCACGGCCACGGGGGCCTCGGCCGGAGCGGTGGCGGCGACCACGGCGGTCGGCGCAGACGGAGCAGCGGGCGCGGCCACCGGGGCCGACGCGGTCGCGGTGGCGGGCGCCTCGACCTTGTGGGCCGGCGGCGGCGCGTGCGTGGTGCTGACGGCCTCGCCGACCTTGCGGCGAACCACGAAGCCCTTGGGGGCCACGGGCGCGGGGGCGGCCTTGGGCTTCTTCTTGTCGGCGATCTTCTGCACCGCCGCGACGGCCTGATCGTCTTCGAGCGAAGACGAGTGGCTCTTCACGTCGTACCCCAGGGCCTTGAGCTCATCGACGACCTGCTTGTTGTCGAGGTCGATGCCGTGGTTTTCCTTCAACTCCTTGGCGATTTCGTGGACGCGCTTCTTGCTCATAGGGCTGGAGCCCCCCGTACTTCAGAAAGAGATGGAAAAAAAGCAGTGAGGACGAACGCAGCCCCTCGAATGGGGAGCGTGTGGCGACGCTGTGACGAGAGCGGAAGCCCGGCGCGGCCCTTCACAGGGTGGCGTGGGGCAGCAATGACTGCACTTCCTTCAACGCTTCGTCTGCAGGTCAGCCTCCAGGGTCGTCGTATCCAGCGTGCCCCCGCCCGTCGCGAGGGCCTTCTTGAAGGCCCGGTGAAAGGCCTTCTTCTTGATGGCTGCGGTCAGGCAGCCTGGCCCACAGAGATATGCCCCCCTGCCAGGGGCGGTCTGTGGCCGGTCGAGCAACGGCTGGTGTCGATCGTCGAGCACCAGGCGATGGAGCAGCGTCTTGAGCTGCTTCTTTCCACACCCCAGGCACGTGCGAACGGGCCCGGGTTCTTTCGTCGTTTCAGCGGGTTGGGTTGCTGGTTTGGTCACGTATCACTGTTCAACGCGCGGGGGTGGCCAGAACTGACAGTCCTGGACCACCCGATTGGCTCGCTGCTCAGCCCAGCAGCGGGGTCGCGGCCTTCTTCAGCGCGTCGAGCTCGGCGCGGCGCCGGGTCTCTTCCTGCAGGTAGTGCTCGGCGGCGGCCTTGATCTGCCGGGCCTTCTTGATGCCGATGCCGGCCACGTTGCCCAGGCGGGTGAGGTCGATTTCCTTCACGATCTCTTCGACCGTGCCGTAGCCCGACTGCTTGAACGAATCGACGTTGGTGGTGCCGACGCCGCGCACGCGGGCCAGACGCTCTTCCTGGCTCAGCTCGTCGGGGTGCTTGCGCTCTTCTTCGAGCCGGCGGGCCATGCGGTCCTTCTCGAGCTTGTCGAGGGCCTCGGCGTCGCTGGCCATCTGCGCGCGGGCCTTTTCCTGCATCGCGGCCACGTTGGCGGCGTCGACGCCCGGAATCTGCGTCAACACGTCGGGGTTGGCCTCGGCGATGTCCTTGGCCATGCGGAAGCCGTGGGCATACAGGGTCTCGATCATCATCGCGTTGACGCCGGGCAGCGCGCCGAGCGAGCGGTCGGCGAACTCGCGCATTTCCTTCACGCGGCTCTCGCTGTTGATGTCGAGCTTCCAGCCGGTGAGCTGGGCGGCGAGGCGCACGTTCTGGCCCGAGCGGCCGATGGCCAGCGAGAGCTGGTCGTCGGGCACGATGATTTCCATGGCGTGGTTGGCCTCGTCGATGATCACGCGGCTGACCTCGGCGGGCGCGAGCGCGGCGCACACGAAGCGCGCGGGATCCTCGTCGAACTCGACGATGTCGATCTTCTCGCCGCGCAGCTCCTGCACCACCGCCTGCACGCGGCTGCCCTTGACGCCGACGCAGGCGCCGACCGGGTCCACGTCGCCGTCGCGCGAGCTGACCGCGATCTTCGAGCGGCGACCCGGTTCGCGGGCGGCAGCCTCGATGACCACGATGCCTTCGGCGATCTCGGGCACTTCCATTTCGAAGAGCTTGGTCAACAGGTTGACCGAGCCGCGCGAGAGGATGATCTGCGGGCCCTTGGCCTCGCGCAGCACGTCGAGCACGAAGGCCTGCACGCGGTCGCCCGGGCGGTACACCTCGCGCGGCACCTGCTCGCGCACGGGCAGCACCGACTCGGCGCGGCCGAGGTCGACGATCAGGTTCCCGCGCTCGAGGCGGCGGGCGATGCCGGTGACGATCTCGCCCTTGCGGTCCTTGTATTCGTTGAAGACGTTCTCGCGCTCGACGTCGCGCGTGCGCTGCAGCAGCACCTGCTTGGCGGTCTGCGCGGCGATGCGGCCGAACCCGCGGCGGAAGGTCTTGAGTCCGAGAATGTCGCCGTACTGCTCGTCTTGCGCCTTGGCCTCGGCGTGGTCTTCGTCACGGTAGAAGATCTGGAAGACGAGCTCGTCACCGGGCTGCACTTCCATGCCGCGGGTGCCGGCCTGGGCGACGGTCATCTGGTTGACCGCGTTCAGGGGGTCGGTGACCTCTTCGACCACCGAGATCGCCTGGAAGATTTCGACCACGCCCTTGTCCGACTCGTACTTGGCCTCGAGGTTGCGGTCCTGGCCGAAGTGCTTCTTCGCGGCGGTCTTCATGGCGTCCTCGAGCGTCTGCACGAGGATCGTCTTGTCGATGCCCTTGTCCTTGGCGACCTGCGTGAGCACGTCATCGAGGCGGAGGGTTGCGGCGGCGGGGCTGGTCATGGCGAAAGGTCCTTGGTCTTCCTCGGCCGGGGGTGAACCCGGCCTGTATGTGAACGGCGACGGCGGTGGCGAATGCCTCTTTCAACTGCGCTTCAACGGCGGCTTCAGAACTCGAATTCCAGGTTGGCCCGGGCGATGTCCTTGAAGGGAATCGAGAAGGGCCCGGAGCCGTCGACCTCGACGGTCACCGCTTCGGGGGACACCTCGGTGAGCGTGCCCACGAAGTTCTTGCGGGGCGGCTCGAAGAGCGGCCCGAACGTCTTGACGCGAACCTTCTTGCCCTTGACCAGCTCGAAGTGGCGCGGCTTCTTCAAGGGTCGGTCGAGCCCGGGGCTCGAGACCTCGAGGCTGTACTCGTTGGGAATGAAGTCTTCGACGTCGAGCGCCTTGTCGACGGCGCGGCTGGCGGTGGCGCACTCTTCGACGCCTACCGGGCCCTTGGGGTTGTCGATGAAGAGCCGCAGGATCCACCCGTTGTTTTCGCGCACGTACTCGAGCTCGAGCAGCTCGAGCCCTTCGGCGGCAATGAGCGGCTCGCAGACGTCGCGGGCGCGGTCTTCGGTGGTCTGGCGCTGGTTGGTCGGAACGGTCATGGCGTAGAAACGAAAAAAGCGGGCGCGAAGGCCCACTTTTGCGGAAAGGCAAGAGTTGGTGGCAGTCGTCTACGACATTCCCCCACCCGCTGTAAACCGAGCCAGCTGCCAAGGGTAACGTGCTGCGCTAAACCATCAGAACCAGAACCGTTCGAGTGAGGCAAGAGGTGGCCGTTAGACGTGGTGAACAGGTCGGCTCGTGCTTCGTCATCGATCGCCTGGCCAGCGGCAACGCGGAAGTCTGCCGAGCCTTCTCGACGCAGACCAACGACGTGGTCACGCTCAAGATCTTCCGCGACGAGAGGGCCGAGGTCGAGCCGGTGGGTGAGGTGCACCACCCCAACCTCGCGACCGTGTTCGAGACCGGCGTCCACGCCGGGCGGCCGTGGCTCGCGAGAGCGTTCGTCGATGGAGCCGACCTGGACCAGGTGTACCGCCGACTGATGCGAAGGGTCGACCCCCACCCACAGGGCATGCCGGTTCCCCTCGCCTGCTTCGTCTTTGCCCGAGTCGCCGATGGCATCGACGCCGCGCATCGGCAGCTGCGTTCGGCTGGTGGCGGCGTCCATGGCGATCTGTGTCCGGAGCACCTGCTCGTGGGCTTTGACGGCTCCGTGAAGGTCATCAACTTCCGTGGGCGGCCGCCCAAGCCAACGCTCGCCAAAAAGGTCAGCTACTCCAGCCCCGAAGAGACCGAGGGCCGCTCGATGGGCAGCCGCAGCGACGTGTACTCGCTGGGCGCGTGCCTTTACCACCTGCTGGGCGGCGGCAATGTGAACCTCGGAGGTGGCGCACCACCGTGGAAGCTCGACGACGAGCTGCAGGCGATCGTGTTGAAGGCGCTCTCCCGCGCGCCCGGAGCGCGTCATCGCTGGCCGTCCGAGCTCGCGAACGACCTCGACGGCTACCTCGCGACGTCGGGGCAGACCGTCGGCACCGAGGAGCTGTCTGAGTTCATGCGGTCGCTGTTCGAACAGCCGCCTCGGGGGTGAAGGGTCGTCGGAACGACGGGCTCACCGACGTTCGCCACGGCGCTCGGCGCACGCGAGGCCCGCCCCCATCGAAGCAGCCTCTGCTAACACCTCACCCATGCTGATCGCCGCCGTGCAACTGACCAGTGGAGCCGAGAAGTCGAAGAACCTCGAGGCCGCCATTCGCCTCATTCGCAAGGCGGCCGCCCGCGGCGCGACCTTCGTCGGCCTGCCCGAGAACTTCGCGTGGATGGGCCCCGAGCCCGAGCGCCTGGCGAACGCGGAAGCCCTGACCGGCCCCACCCTCTCGACGCTGGCCACGCTCGCGAAGGAGCTGAAGATCACGCTCCTTGCCGGCTCGGTCCTCGAGCCCGGCGGCAGCGACGGCCGCCTTTTCAACACCTCGGTGCTCTTCGGGCCCGACGGCAACACTCTCGGCACCTACCGCAAGATCCACCTCTTCGACGTCGAAGTCGGCGACGGCCAGACCTACCGCGAGTCGGCGCACGTGGCTCCGGGTACGGAAGTGGTGACCGTCGAGTCACCCGTCGGCAAGGTCGGTCTCTCGGTCTGCTACGACCTGCGCTTCCCCGAGCTCTACCGCCAGCACGCGAAGAACGGCGCGGTGCTCCTCACCGTGCCCGCGGCCTTCACGCTCGCCACCGGCAAGGATCACTGGGAAGTCCTGCTCCGCGCCCGGGCCATCGAGAACCAGGCCTACGTCATCGCCCCCGCGCAGCAGGGCCGCCACCCGAAGGACCGCATGACCTGGGGCCACGCGATGGTCATCGACCCGTGGGGGCTGGTCACCGCGCGCGCGTCGGAAGGTGAAGGCCTTGGGGTCGCCGAGCTGGACCTCGAGCTGCTGGCGCGTGTGCGCCGAAACCTCCCTGCGCTCACCCACCGCCGGCTGCCGTGACACTTCCTTCACGCATTCGCGCGCGCCTTGGGGCTAGACTCGACCAGTCGTGAACGTCACCGTCATCATTCCCAGAACGCTGCAGGGGGCCTGTGAAGGGCGTGCCCGCATCGAGCTGGGGGTGCCGCCCACCTCGGACCTGGCCGACATTCTCCAGACCTTGATGTCGCTCTACCCGGGCCTCAAGGCCTTCGTGGCCAACGAGAAGCGGCCGATGAAGCAGCACTTCGGGGTCGCCCAGGCAGGCCGCAAGGTCTTCCTCTTCACCTCGTCGGTCGCGTCGTCCACCACCAAACCCGTCTGATTCCAGGGCTCTGGCTTCCTTGAACCCTGACGCGGTCGGACCTAGGTTCCTCCGCCGTGGCTGAAACCCCGCCCAGCGCCTCACCCCTCGCGCTGCCCCGGCCGCTGGCTCTCGGTCTGGTGCTGGTCGGCGTGTCCGTGGCCTCGGCGTGGCTGCTCTCTCCGGGCCTGTCGGGCCAGCAGATTCCCGAACTGACACGTGACGATCTGGGCAAGCCCTTCCGGGCGCCGTCGGTCTCGGGCTTCAAGGCCTCACGCGACTTCGAGGTCGCCGACGACGCCCACACCCAGGAGCGCCGCCTCGAGGCCCAGGGCCGGGTGCGGCCGGTATTCGACTCGGACCCGGCGGTGGAATCGCGGGTGCGGCGTGGCGTGCGAGAAGCCTTCGCGGCCATGCGGGAAGCGGCGGCGACCGTGCCCCAGGGCGCGAACACGGCGAAGAAGCCGGGCGACAAGCCCACCAGGGAAGAGCTCGACCTGGTCGAGACGCTGCACAACGCCAAGAAGACCTTCGAAGAGCACGCGGTGCTGCCCGACGACGAAGAAGACTTCGACGCCCTGGCCCGCGCCCGGTTCGCTCCGGAAATCGAAGCGGCCGTGCTCAACCTCATCGAAATCGGCTACCGCTCACGGGTGGTCGCTTCGCGCGAAGAGCTGACCCGCATCGACTCGAGCGGCATCACGGTGCGGGTGCTGGGCGAGACCGCCGAATACCCGCTGATGACCAACCCGCCAGCGGTGCTCGACCTGCGCGAAGCGGCGCTGGAATTGGACCGCTACGCCTCGGTGCCCGGCAACCTGCTGCCCGAGGCCAGCGTGCCCCTGCGACGCGCGGTGCTCAAGCTGGCGCGCAAACAGGTGCGGGTGAACCTGACCGTGAACATCGCCGAGACCGAGGTCCGGCGAAAAGCGGCGGCAGAGGCGGTCAAGCCGGTGGTCCTGAGCATCAAGAAAGGGCAGCGGGTCATCGGCGACGGCGAGCTGATCAACGAGACGCACCTGCTGGTGACCAATTCGCTGCGCGCGCAGATGACCGAGCTGGACCTGCTCGAACTCAAGCTGGGCGGCGCGGGCATCGTGGCGCTGCTGTTGTCGGGTGCCTGGCTCTTCTTCACCGCCTCGCGGCGCTTCCGCCCCGACCGGCGCGACGCGGCCTTCATGGGCCTGCTGGCGGTGTCGCTGCTGGGCGCGCTGCACCTCTGGGTGCTGGTGGCCGACGCCGTCCACGACCGCTACCCGTCGGTGCCGATCGAAGCGCTGCACTTCGCCTTCCCCGTGGCGGCGGGCGCGATGCTGGTGCGCTTCGTGTTGTCGGCCGAGAGCGCGCTCTATTTCGCCATCGTCTTCTCGGCGCTGGCGGGGCTGATGCTGGGCAACTCGCTGGGCTTCTTCCTCTTCTCGCTGCTGACCTCGTTGGTGGCCAGCGATCGCATCGCGCGGGTGAAGGACCGGGCCGGCCTGTTCCGCGCGGGCCTGACCACGGGCGCGGTGTCGGTAGGCATGGTGGCGTTCCTGGGGCTCGCGGCCGGCAAGGGCCTGGGGCTCGACGCGCTGTGGGGCGGTGCGCTGGGGCTCGCGTCAGCGGGCTTCGCGGTGCCGATGCTGGTGCTGACGCTGACCCCCATCGTCGAGGCGGCGTTCGGCTACGCGTCGGACCTGAAGCTGCTCGAGCTGGCGAACCTGAACCACCCGGCCTTGAAGGAGCTGGTGCTGCAGGCGCCTGGCACCTACCACCACAGCATCATCATGGGCTCGCTGGTCGAAGCGGCGGCCGAGGCCATCGGGGCCAACCCGCTGCTCGCGCGCTCGTGCGCCTACTACCACGACATCGGCAAGGGTCGGAACCCGGGCTACTTCGGCGAGAACCAGAAGGGCGAGAACGCGCACGACACCATGGCCGCGTCGATGAGCGCGCTGATCATCAAGCGCCACGTGACCGAAGGGCTCGAGATGGCGCGCGAGTACAAGTTGCCGCGCCGGGTGGCTGACGCCATTCCACAGCACCACGGCACCCGGCTGGTGGGCTACTTCTTCCACAAGGCGCAGAAGGAGCTCGAGGGGAAGGAAGGCTCACTCGACGAGTCGCAGTTCCGCTACCCGGGCCCCAAGCCCCAGTTCCGCGAGACGGCGCTGGTGATGATCGCCGATGCCTGCGAGGCGGCCAGCCGGTCGATGCCCGACCCCACCAACGAGAAGCTGCGCGCGTTGGTGCAGAAGATGATCAACCTCATCTTCAGCGAAGGGCAGCTCGACGAGTGCGACCTGACGCTGAAGGACCTGAACGAGATCGCCGAGTCCTTCACCCGCACCCTCGAGGGCATCTACCACGCGCGGCCCAGCTACCCGGCGGGCGCGGTGGGTGGGGGCAAGCCTCCGGCCAGCGAGATCGTGAAGACGCTCACCGTGGTGAAGGGCCAGGGCGGCAAAGATGACTCGAAGCGCTCGTCGGCCTGAGCACGTGGTGCTGGCAGAGGCGTCGAAGGGCGGCCCGGGTGCGGCCCGTCACGCGCGCAGGCTCTCCAGGCTCGCGGTCACGTTCTTCGAGACGCTGAAGCTGCCGCCTTCGGAGCTCTCGCTGACCCTGGTGCGCGACCCGGCCATCCGGAAGCTCAAGCAGCAGTACTTCGGCATCGACGCGGCCACCGACGTGCTGTCGTTTCCGGCAGGAGACTCTCCCGCCCCCGGCCTCAGGCCGCTGGGCGACATCGTGATCTCGGTCGACACCGCCCGGCGCGCGGCGAGGGAGTTTCACACCACGCTCGAGCTCGAGCTGGCGCGCTACCTGGCGCACGGGGTGCTGCACCTGCTGGGGCACGACCACCAGACGCCGCCCGAGGCGCGGAAGATGGAACGGCTGGAGCGAACGCTGCTCGGTCACGCCGGCATACTGGCCCGCAGCGACGAGCTCACCTGAAGAACTGCGGCAGGTCGTAGTTCGAGGGCTGCTTGCTCAGGTCACGCGGGGTGACGCCGTGGGTGTTCTTCACGTCGCCGCTCGCGCCGGCCAGCAGCAGCGCCCAGATGGCGTCGCCCTCGGCCTCACCGCGGAAGTTCGAGAGCGCCTTGGCCAGGGGCGTGTTGCCCAGGTTGTCCTTCGCGTCGACCACGGCACCCTTGTCGATGAGCAACTGCACGATCTCGGGCTGGTGGGCGAGCGCCGCCAGGTGCAACGGCGTGGTGTGCTCCTTGTCGGCCAGCTTCGGGTCGGCCCCGTGCTCGAGCAGCAGCTTGACCAGGTCGGCGCGCTTTTCCATCACCGCCTCCATCAGCAGCGTGCGCCCCTCGCCGTCGACCTTGTTCAGGTCGGGCTTGCTGGCGAAGAGCTTCTCGATGGCGTGGGCGTCGCCGCCCCACAGAGCGTGCAGCGCGTCTTCCTGAGGCTTCTTCTTCATTGGCCGACGCGTAGCACGGCGTCGCCCCAACGTGGGTTTGCTCCGGCACCGCGGTGACACACTGCGACATGCCGGGGGTGTTCCTTCGGGGGCCAAGTCTGCTAGAGCGCGCCCGCCGAACAACCCCGGGGAGCGATATTTGAGCACCGCTGATTCCGCCGCCGCTGCCGTCGTGCCCGCCGTCGAGCGTTCCGACAAGATGCCCTCGAGCATCTGGTTCATCGTCAGCAACGAACTGGCCGAGCGGTTCTGCTTCTACGGCATCAATTCGATCCTCGCGCTGTACATGACCAGCCACATGCACTTCACCGACGCGAAGGCGGCGTCATGGCAGTCGATGTTCAAGTCGGGCGCGTACTTCTTCCCCGTGCTGGGCGCGGTCATCAGCGACGCCTTCTGGGGCAAGTTCCGCACCATCGCGACCTTCTCGATGATCTACGCCGCGGGCTGCGTGTCGCTGGCGCTGCTGGGCTCGACCGAGGCCGCACTGGCCGCCAGCCTCTTCTTCGTGGGCCTGGGCACCGGCGGCATCAAGCCGTGCGTGTCGACCAACGTGGGCGATCAGTTCACCGCCAAGAACCAGCACCTGATCGAGAAGGCCTTCTCGTGGTTCTACCTGGCCATCAACATCGGCTCGTCGGTGTCGATCTTCCTGTGCCCGGTGCTGCTCGACGACCCCAACTACGGGCCGAAGTGGGCGTTCGGCATGCCCGCGGTGATGATGGTCGCGGCGACGGCGGTATTCGTGTCGGGCAAGTCGAAGTACGCCGCGGTGCCTCCGGCCGGCAAGAAGTGGATCGAGGAAATTCGCTCGCCCAGGACCGTGAAGCTGATCTTCAGCCTCATCGGCATCTACTTCTTCGTCTCGATCTTCTGGATGCTGTGGGACCAGAGCAACGGCAACACCTGGACGCTGCAGGCCAGCTCGGTGCTGATGGACAAGTCGCTCTTCGGTCTCTACACGCTCAAGGGCGCGCAGGTGCAGGTGGTCAACGGCCTGTTCATTCTCGTGCTCGCGCCAGCCTTCAGCTACGGCGTGTACCCCTTCGTGGCGAAGTTCACGGCCGTCACCCCGCTGCGGAAGATCGGCACAGGCCTGTTCGTGACCGCTGGGTCCTTCGGCATCATCGCGTGGATCGAGTCGCAGTTGATGGCCGGCAACCACGTCTCGGTGTGGTGGCAGATTCTGGCCTACGGCGTGCTCACCGCGGGCGAGGTGCTGGTGAGCATCACCGCGCTCGAGTTCTCGTACAAGCAGGCGCCGCTGACCATCAAGAGCTTCATCATGTCGCTCTTCCTGCTCTCGACCAGCTTCGGCAACCTGGTGATCGCCAAGGTCAACGACTGGATGCAGCGGCCGCTGAAGGCCCAGACCATCACCGCCGGTGAAGAGACCTGGGTCACGCTCGAGGGCGTCAACGAGTTCGTCACCGGCCAGAAGATCGACCTCACGGGCGACACCGGCCTGACCCGCACCAAGATCGACGAGCACGGCAAGACCGTGACCGAGAAGCTGGAAGGCACCTTCCTGGTCGCCCAGGTCGACGGCGCGCGCGTTCGGTTGATGGACAACAACGACCGCAAGCCTGTCGCCACCACCGGCACCTTCGACACCGTGAAGGGCAAGGTCTCGACCTACTGGCTGGTCGGGCCGATGTACTTCCTGTTCTTCATCGGGGTGATGGTGTTCTTCGGCATCATCTTCATCTTCGCGGCCATGATGTACAAAGAGCAGACGCACGTTCGCGACGCTTCGGCGGCGTGAGCGTGATCGGGGGCGCACGGTGACCAACGTCGAGTTGAAGGACCTGGCGGTCGACCTGACCGAGCTGTGCGTGGCGCTCGAGCCCGAGGCCAGCGACCTGCTCTGGTACCTCGACGTGACCACCGGCGAGCTGTTGCTGGTCAACGACGAGTACGACCCGGGCGAACACGCCGGGCTCGAGGCCGTCGACATCGAGTCCGACCCGGTTCGCTTTCGTCGCGTGCCGCCGGGCTCGCCCGACGAGCCACTCAAGGACATGCAGGGCTTCGCCGCGCAGTTGGGCGACCCGACCCTGCGTGAATCGCTCGAGCTGGCCCTGCTGGCACCGCGCCCCGAACGCCGGTTCAAGTCGGTGATGACGCACCTGCCCGACGCGCAGCACGCCTGGCACGCCTTCCGCCAGAAGCGCATGGAAGGCCGGGCGCGGGCCTGGCTGCAGAGCCTGGGCATCTTGCCCTCGTCGCGTTGAGATGCTCGAAAACCGCAAACCGGTTACACCAGTGGGCACGATGCGCTTCTTTCCCCTCATCGCGCTGCTCGTCACTGGCTGCGCCACCGCTCGACTCGCGCAAGATCCCCTGCCGTCGATGGCTGATCGCGGTACGCCGCGCACGGTGGTGCTCGAGCCGTTGTTCGAGATGGCCGACTGGCAGACCACGACCCGTACCGAATACGCGCAGGTGCCCATGGGCTACGGCGGCCTCGGCGGGTACAGCAGCTTCGGCAGTGGCTTCGGCAGCGGGTACGGCAACACCGTCGCCATCTCGCGGCAGGTGCAGGAAAAGCCACTCTTCGCCCGCCCACAGGTGATGAACGAGGTGTTCCGCAAGCTCATCGCCGAGGTGCAGCGGCGGCGGCCGAGCTGGCGGGTGACCTCGACCGGCGGCGCTCCCGTGCTGACCGGCGAGGTGACGGTGGTGCGCACCATCATCGAAGGCAACAAGATCGAAGAGTCGGACCGCACGCTCAAGAACCTCGCGCTGGGCTTTGGCTTCATCATCTGGCCGCTGGAGTTCGTGCACCTCGACCCGGTCCACGAGACCGAGCGGGTGTATGGGCTGGTCGAGCGGTTCTCGGCTCCCGCCGAAGCGCTGCGCGCGCGCCTGGTGCGCTACCCCACCCAGCCCGACTACGCGGTGAACATGTCGGGGCTCGCGCCGCTGCGGCACCAGTTCGGGCTCGACGTGGCGTACACCGAGGGCGTGCTGGCCAACGAGACGCCGCGCAACGGCGTGTTGATCGACGGCTTCGTCGAGCGGCTCGGTGCGGCGGTGGTGGCGCTGGTCGAAGAAGAAGGTGCCGCGCCCGCGCCTGCCTTGCCGGCGCTGCCTGCCGCCGGTCCGCCGCCCATGCCTGCCCCTGCCCCCGTGGAGAACAAGTGAGCTTCTGGGACACCCTGAAACCCGCGGTGAAGGTGCCGCAGCCGACCACCATCGACCTCGCGGCCGATCAGAAGACGCTGTCGATGAAGTGGACCGACGGCAGCTCGACCGTGGTGCTCGCGCGCCGCCTGCGCCAGTACTGCCCGTGCGCCGAGTGCGTCGAAGAGTGGAGCGGCAAGCGCACGTTCGAAGTCGAGACCATTCCGGTGGAAATGAAGGTCATCGAGGTCACGCCCGTGGGCAATTACGCGCTCTCGTTCACCTTCGGTGACCTGCATCGGACGGGCATCTTCAAGTGGGACTATCTGAAGGACCTGTCGACGGCGGCATGAGACATTCGGGCGATGCGGCCCATCGAGATCCTCACCGCGCTGTTCCTCTCGTGCGCCGCGCACCGGAGCGCGCCCGAGGCGGTCGCATGGGACCGCATCGAAAAGGCCGAGCTGGGGAAACCCACGGAAGACAAGTCGGCGCTGAGCTGTCGCGAGAAGAATCTCGTCTCCGAGTGTGACCGCTTCGTGGCGGACTTCCCATCGAGCCCACAACGGGACAAGGCCGCTTACGTCGCGGCTCTCGTGTTCCACGCGCACGGACAATTGGATGAGGCATCGCGACGGTACCAGGCCATCGCGCGCGCACCGACCCCCGATCAGACCGTCTGTGAACCGTCGATCGCCTTGTTGCTTGGAATGGGGACGAAGGGGCGTGGCTTCGGCACGAGGATGCAGTTGATGCGTGAGTTCGAGGAAACAACTTGTGAACTCGCCGCTGAACCGACCGTTCTCCAGCCGACGTTCGCCGGAGATGGACTGGCAGATCCTGGGCTCGACCGACTCAGCTTCCTCGACGGTTGTTTCGTCAATGAGGCGCTTCGACTCTGCTGGCACCGGGAGGGCCCTCGATGGGTTGGCCTGGCGACACCGCTCGGACTGAAGGAGCGAGCCACGGCCTCGGTCGGCCTTCACATTGCCCACGGGCCCAGCGGTCTGGTCTTCACTGCTGGCGCCCCGAACCGGTGGTTGGAGCCCCGCCCCTGGCGGGAGTTCCTCGAGAACTACCCCACCACCGTGCTTACCAGGCTCGCCACGAACGAAGTTGCATTCGGGTCACTCGTCTTCAGCGACGGCCGCCTGGTCGAGCAATTGCGACGGACGCCCGAACGCCCCTGACCGTGTGCGCTCAGCCATGGCTCCGACTGCCTCGATGGGTGTCGGGCCTGCCACCTGCCTTCGCGGTCAGCTCCTCGACCTCGAGGCCGCAGAACCGCACTTCTTCCCGGCGTTGGCGCTCGCCCGTCGTGAAACCATCGCTGATCGATGAATTCACGACACGCGAGCCCACCGCCCATCGCGACCGTCGCACGAGGGGCTGAACCGCCGTGCGCCGAGGCGATCGGGCGCCCAGCCGACCGCTCCCATTCAGGCAGTTTCGCGCATGGCCTTTCCCCTCCCCCTCGCGCTACAAGCGTTCGCCATGAGCTACACCGTCCTCGCGCGCAAATACCGCCCCCAGGCCTTCGAGGAAATGACCGGCCAGGAGCACGTCGTTCGCACCATCGAGAACGCCATCACCCTCGACCGCGTGGCGCACGCGTACCTCTTCGCCGGCCCGCGCGGCGTGGGCAAGACCACCGCCGCCCGCCTGCTGGCCCGCGCGCTCAACTGTGAGAAGGGCCCCACCGCGCACCCGTGTGGCGTGTGCCGCGCCTGCACCGAGATCCGCGACGGCACCTCGGTCGACGTGGCGGAAATCGACGGCGCCTCGAACAACGGCGTCGAGAACGTGCGCGAGATTCGCGAGAACGCGAAGTACCTGCCGCAGCGCGATCGCTACAAGATCTACATCATCGACGAGGTGCACATGCTCTCGGGCGCCGCGTTCAACGCGCTGCTCAAGACCCTCGAAGAACCGCCCGGGCACGTGAAGTTCATCTTCGCCACCACCGAGGCGCACAAGCTGCCCGACACCATCCTCTCGCGTTGCCAGCGCCACAACTTCCGCCGCATCTCGGCGGCGGCCATGCTGGGTCGGCTCAAGGACATCGCGAGCAAGGAAGGCATCACGGTCTCGGACAGCTCGCTCTCGGTGCTGGTGCGGCAGAGCGAAGGCGGCATGCGCGACGCGCTCTCGCTGCTCGACCAGGTCATCGCCGCGTGCGGCCTGACGCCGACCGACGAGCAGGTGGCCGAGGCGTTGGGCGCCATCGACCGCATGGTCATTCACGCCTGCGCCCAGGCGCTGCTGACCCGCGACGCGAAGACGCTGCTGGTGCGCACCGAAGAGCTCTTCAACCGCGGCGTCGACATGAAGAAGCTGGCCGAAGAACTGGCCCTGCACCTGCGGCACGTCTTCGTGGCCAAGGTGACCGGCAACGCGCCCGACGAGCTGGCCGACGCCGATCGCCAGGCCGTCACCGCGCTGGCCCGCGACGCCGACGCCGCCCAGATCGCCCGGCTCTTCGACGTGGTCCACACCTCGGTGTGGGACATCAACCGCGCGCCCCAGCCGCGACTGGCGCTCGAAATGGCGCTGCTCAAGGGCATGCACCTGGCCCCGGCCGCCGCCATTCCCGAGCTGATCGCCCGGGTCGAGAAGCTGGCCGCCGGACAAGGCGCGCCCGCTGCCGGAGCGCCTGGAGGTCGCTCCGCTCCCGCGCCCTTTCGCGCCTGAGCCTGCGAAGCCCCCCTCCGCCGCTCCGCCTGCACCCGCGCCGCTCGAGGTGAAGGTGGTCAACCGCGCCCCCGTGGCGACGGTGGCGGCGCCCGTGCGGGCCTCGCAGGACGAGCCCAGGCTCTTCGCGCCCGAGGGCAGTGCCGAAGGCTGCGCGTCGGGCGAGTGTCTGCCCGAGCCGGCAGCGCCCAGCACCGCACCCGCCACGTCGGCGGTGCCAGCCCCGACGTCCAGACCGCCCACGGCCGCCCCCTCGCTCGCGAAAGCGCCGACGCCCGCCGCCGAGCCGGTCGAGCCGCTGCCCGCCGACGAGCCCGACGACGCGCCGGGCCGGGTCGAGACCGAGCACGATCGCTGGGCCCGGGCGGTCGAGGCGATGCGCCAGGCCTCTCCGCGTCACGGCAAGTCGCTCTCGTACGCCCGCTTCCTCGGCTTCACGCCCGAAGGGGTGCGGGTGGCCTTCGCGCCCGAGGCCGCCTTCCACAAGGCCCAGGTCACCGGCATGAGCCGGGCCATCGTCGAGGCCGAGCTGACCCGCGCCCTGGGCCGGGCGATGAAGCTGCTCGACGAATCGAACACCACGGCCTACCAGGCGGCGCCCAAGTCGATCGCCGAGGTCGAGGCCAGCGATCGCCAGATGCGGGAAACGGGCATCGACCGGAAGGTCCGGGAGCACCCGGCCATTCGCTCGATTCTCAAGCACCTGGGCGGGGCTGTCGAACACATCTCGTACCTCGAGCCGGCGGCGCAACCTCGCTCGGTGGCCCCGGTCGGCGGCGACGACACGACCACGCCCGAGGAGTGATGGTCACCTCACCGGCTTTGCGCTAGACGCATCACCACTTCACCCTCACCACGAGTTCTCCATGCCCGGCGTCGACCTCAACTACTTCATCCGACAGGCCAACAAGCTCACCGAGAAGATCGAGAAGCGGAAGACCGAGCTCGCGGCCGAGACCGTGGAAGGCAAGTCGGGCGACGGCCTGGTGACGGTGACCTGCAACGGCACGCAGGAAATCAAGAGCATCAAGCTCGACCCCAAGGTGGTCGACCCGAAGGACCTGAGCATGCTCGAGGACCTGCTGATCGCCGCCATCAACTCGGCGCTGACCTCGAGCAAGGACCACATGCAGAAGGAACTGGCCAAGGTCTCGGGCGGCATCAAGATCCCCGGCATCACCTGAGCGCCGACTCGCGAGCATGACCCCCGACGCCATCAACCGCCTGGTCGCCCAGCTCGCGAAGCTGCCGGGCATCGGCGAGAAGACCGCGCAGCGCCTGGCCTTCTACGTGCTGCGCTCGCCTCCCGAGTACGCGCGGGGGCTGGCGGCGGCGCTCACCGAGGTCGTCGACAAGGTCAAGCTGTGCAACCAGTGCTTCAGCCTGCACGACGGGCCCGAAGGCACCGTCTGCTCGTTCTGCAGCGACTCGCGCCGCGACGACCGCCTGGTCTGCGTGGTCGAGGGCATCGCCGACGAGCTGGCGATCGAGCGCACCCGCGAATTCAAGGGTCGCTACCACGTGCTGCACGGCGTGCTCTCTCCGCTCGAGGGCGTGGGGCCCGATCAGCTGCGCATCAAGGAACTGCTGGTGCGGCTGCAGGGCGAATCGCCCATCGAAGAGATCATCGTCGCCACCAACCCCGACGTCGAGGGCGAGGCCACCGCGCTGTACCTGACCCGGCTGCTCAAGCCGATCGGCCTCAAGGTCTCGAGGTTGGCCCAGGGCATTCCGATGGGCGGCGACCTCGAGTTCGCCGATCAGGCCACGCTGGCGCGCGCGCTGGCAGCCCGCCGCGACCTCTGACGGCCGCCCCTCAGGGCGAGCTGACGTCGTAGTCGAGCTGAATCGGCACCCGCACTTCCTGGTCGACGTGGCGCGGGTAGCTGATGCCCTTCACCACGCCCTCGATGCAGCGCGAGACCCCGGTGTTGGGCAGGTCGGTGGTCACCTCGGTGACCTTGCCGGTCGAGGCGATGGCGAACTTCACCACCATCACGCCCTTGCGCGACGGCAGGTCGGCCTGGTGGTCCTTGAAGCAGGCTTGAATGCGACCCTTGGCCTGCGAGATGCCTCGACTGACGATGCCAGCGGTGAGGCTGATGGGCCGGCTGGGCGGCGGGGCGGGCGTCGGAGCCGGGACCCTGAGCCCGGCATCCACCGCCGGGGCCCCCGCATCGACCAGCTCGATCACGGCCGCATCAGGCGGTGCCACGGTCACGCCGGCGTCGACCACCGGAACCACCGGCGCGACGATCACCCCCGCATCGGCCACCACCGCAGCCACCGGCCGCGACATCAACGCCCAGGTCCCGCCGATGCCCACCGCGAGCGCCGCCATCACGCCGATCACGAAGGTGCCCGAGCGCTGACGCCGTTGCTGCACCACCGCCTTCGGCAACCCGATGGCCTGCGTACCGTCGGCGACCAGCGGCGGCACGTCGGGCACCACCAGCGCCACCGCGCCCGGGTCGGTCTTGGGGGTGGTGGGGTTCTCGCGCCCGGGCACGTCGACTCCCCGGGAAACGAGTTCGTCGAGCGTCTCGATGCGCAGCTTCGAATTGGTGCGCTCCTCACCGAAGGTGGCGCGCATGAACTCGCCCAGCACGCGGGCACCGCCCGACGACGTGCCCGAGCTGAGGAAGGTGTCGATGGCCGTCGACAGCTCGAGCGCGGTGGCGAAGCGGTGCTCGCGGTCGACCGCCATGGCGCGGGTGACGATGGACTCGACCTCGAGCGGCAGGTCGGGGCGCAGCAAGCGAATCGGCTCGTACGAGCCCTCGAGCACGGCCTTGAGCACGGCCAGATCGCTGTCGCGCACGAAGGGCCGAACCCCGGTCAGCGCCTCGTAGAGCGAGACGCCCAGCGAGAACACGTCGCTGCGCCGGTCGACCGATTCACCGCGCCCCCTGCTCGGGAGACATGTACTGGTACTTGCCCTTCACCACGCCGGCGCTGGTGGTCGAAGCGCGCGACTCGGCCTTGGCGATGCCGAAGTCGAGCACCTTCACCTGACCCGAGTAGGTGATGAAGAGGTTCGACGGCGAGACGTCGCGGTGCACCAGGTTGAGCGGGTTGCCGCGCTGGTCGGTCGCCTCGTGCGCGTAGTGCAGCCCGGTGGCCGCGTCGGACAGCACGCGCAGGGTGATGTGCAGCGGCACCTGCTGGTTGCGCCGGCGCATCACGCGAATCACCGCGGCGAAGTCCTCTCCGGCGAGGTACTCCATGCAGATGTAGTAGCAGCCGTCGGCGAAGCCGAGGTCGCTGATCTGCACCACGTTGGGGTGCGAGAGCGACGCGGCCAGGCGGGCCTCGTCGAGGAACATGCTGACGAAGTCCGGCACCTCGGACAGGTGCGGCAGCATGCGCTTGATGACCACGTTCTTCTCGAAGCCTTCGACGCCGATCTGCTTGGCCAGGAAGATCTCGGCCATGCCGCCCTCGGCCAGCTTCCACACCAGCATGTACTTGCCGTACGCGCGCACCGGCATCGCGCCGATCGGCTGGCGCATGAAGTTGCTCATCGCCGCACCGTGCGCACGGTGAAGGCCTCGCCGCCGCCGCCCACCGAGCGCACCACCACCCGCCCCTGCGCCAGCGGCGCGACGGTGGCCTCGAAGCGAGCCTGGGCATCGAGCACCGCCGGCTTGCCGTTGACGAACACCTTCGAGCCCACCGGCGCGACGCCCACGGCCTTCACCTGGCCGCCGGCCGCCAGGTCTCCGTTCTTCGGGCTCTTGAGCACCAGCGCGGCCACGGCGTTGTCGTACACCATGGCGAGCTTGTTGAGCCGCCCACCTTCGAGTTCGGCGCCCTTGAGGTCGAGGGGGGTCACCGACCAGCGGTAATTCCCCTCGGCCAGGGTGGACTCGGGCAACGCGACCTGCACCTCGGCCACGGTGCGCTCGGCCACCGCGCGGCCCAGCTCGCCCTCGCGGTAGACCTTCACCGCGTACTTCGCGGCGCCCTCCTTTCGGGTCCAGGTGAAGGTCACGGTCGGCGGCTTGTCCTGGAAATAGATGGTGGTGGTCTCGGGCCCGTCGGGCACCACGTTCCTCACCCGCGACAGCTCGTCGGGGTTCACGTCGCCGATGAAGGTGGCGTTGCCGTGCGCGGTGGGCTCGGCCTCGGGGGCGGTCGACTCGAACACCCGCCAGAACAACGCCCCCCGAGCAGGCACGCTCACGTTGAGGAAGGGCTGGTGCACCAGCCCGTCGAGCAACACCGCCGAGAAGGCCGCATCGGTCGACACCACCACCCGCCAGGCGGTGACCCCGTCGCTGCCGTCCCACGACAGCGAGGCGCGGGTCAGACCGGTGTGGGCGACCCGCATCGAGGCGTGGGAAGGCAGCACCACCGGCTCGCGCACTGGTTCGACGACCTTCACCGTCGCCCCGAGCACCGCCGAGCCGCCGCTGGCCACTGGCACCTCGGGTTGCCCCAGTCGCACGATCTTCAGGTCGCCGACCAGCGAGGTCACCTCGAGCCCGGTGGCCCCGCGCCGCACGGTGTACTGGGCGCCGAGGTCCG
This sequence comes from uncultured Myxococcales bacterium, assembly GCA_903911905.1. Taxonomy (GTDB): domain Bacteria; phylum Myxococcota; class Myxococcia; order Myxococcales; family Myxococcaceae; genus Xiheilimnobacterium; species Xiheilimnobacterium phototrophicum. Next base: position 3,440 of record CAIWFK010000777.1, on the reverse strand, counting down.
ATTGCAGCGTGACCCCGTTGCCGATGGCCACCTTCTTCTGTCCGCGCGCCGCCTGCACCTGCAGCTCCCCCTTCTTCAGCTCGAGCGCGCTGGCCTCGCCGTCGCCCGCCGTCGTCGGGCCCACCACCGCCTCGGCCCCGCGGGTCAACGTCAGCCGCGTCGTGGAGTCGCCGGGAGCGAGGGTGAGCTTGCCCTCGAGCACCCGAAGGTCGTCACCCTCGGTGAGCGCGGGCAGCGTCTTCGGGGTGACCGGCACGAAGGCCTTCGCCCCGGCGGCCTTGATCTCGGCGCGCCCGCTGGCCACCACCACCGAGAGCCTGATGGGCGCCAGTTCGCGCGCGGCACCGAGCACCGAGCGCTGGCCCGCCGACACCCGCGTGCGCTCGCCCGACTTCGAGACCATTTCCAGTTCGCCCACCGTCACGTCGACGTCGGCCCGGACGGGGTCGACCTGCAGACGCAGCTCGGTCGAGGCGCCCACGCGGGTCAGGCCGAACGGGGTGGAAATGGTGAGCAGCACCTCGCCGCCCGCGTCGACCGCGGCCAGCGCCTTCGCCGGCACGCGGGTGAGCACCAGGCCGCGCGCCACCGAGAGCACCACGCCACCGTTTTCTTCCGACACCTCGAAGCGCCCGTCGGGGCCCAGGTCGACCACGCGGCCGCTGGCGAAGGTGAGCGTGGCGCGCCCGTCTTCGGCGGTCTCGATGGCGTCGTGCAGCGCGAAGTCCGTCGGCGTGGTCACCGCGCGGCTGGTGCCCTCGTGCTCGAGCGTCACCGTCCCCGTCAGCGCCGAGAGCCGACCGGCCGCGGCGGCGGGCTTGCCTCCCGTCTCCGTCCCGGTCCCGGTCACGGTCACGGTCGCGTCGGGCACGCCGACCGGCGTCACCGGTCCGTCCGAGCCCGAACAGCCGAGCAGCGCGAGGGCACTGAGCACACTGGCGAGACGGAGGTTCACTTCGGTGAGAGATCTACGTTGAAGATGACCTGGTCACCATCACGAACGGACACCGCTCGCGTCTGGGTGAGGTAGCCGGGCGCCGAGATGCGCACCGTGTACTTGCCGCCGGGGGCCTCGGTCGCGAACGACCCACGGGCGTCGGCGTCGACGACCTTCTTGAGCTCGAGCACCTCGAGCCTGGCCTTCACGGGGGCGCCACCGCGCGCGCTGCGCACCAGGCCGGAAAGGCTCGCGGGCAACCGACTCCTGATCGGCACCAGGGTCACCTTGAGCTCGGTGGTGCGACCCGCGACGATCGACGCGGCCTCGTCGGCCGGCACGAACTGCGCCGCCGACACCTTCACCGACACCAGCCCGGGAGCGAGCCCTTCGACCGTCACCACGCCATCGGCGTCCGGGGCAGGCACCGGCGCTTGCCACGGCATGATCGCCACCGAGGTCTGGGAAAGCGACATCGCCGGGTCCTTCGAGGCGAGCACCAACCGCAGCGTGCCGACGGTGGGCGGCGCCTTCGTCAGCGCCAGCGCCAGGGCCAGCTCGTCACCAGCGCGCAGCTCGCCCTGGGCCTCGCCGCCCAGCCAGCCGTCCTTCACCGCCTTGACCGAGAGGACGCCGGCGCGAACCTGGGGCAGCTCGGCGGTGCCGTCGGCCCGCGTCGTCACCTGCAGGGGGCCGGTGGGGGTCTGAACGATCAACGGCCACGCCGCAGGCGCCCCGTCGATGGTCAGGCGCAGCGTGACCCGCCCGGTGGTGACCGGCGCGGCGCGGCGCGCGCGCACGTCGAGAGCCACCCCGGCACGAACGATGCGCTGGGTGGCGAGCGCGCCCGCGCGGGTGGTGGTGTCGCTGTGCCACGTCACGTCGGCCATGGCGCCCCAGTCGAGCCCGTCGAGTTGAAGCACGTGAACCCGCACGCCGCCGCCGGCGCCCAGCCCCGACGAGCCGACCTGCGCGACGGTGGTGCCCAGCACCAGGGGGTACTCGAAGCGCCCCTCGAGCATCACCGGCCCCAGGTCGACCACCGCCCGGGCCGCCAGCCGCAGCGCGTGCCGGCCGATGGCCTGGAAGGTGGTGGCGGCACCGAAGAGCGGAACCTGCTGGAAGGCGTAGCCGACCGTGGCATCGAGCCCCAGCAGCCGGGCGACGCGCAGCCGGCCCGAGACCCCCAGGTCGGCGCGCAAGAGCCCGCCGCCGGTGACGTCCGACGTGCCGTCGAAGAGCGCGAAGGCTTCACGCTGCAGCCCGGCTTCCAGGCCGAGGTGCCGGTCCAGCAGGGGAAACGCACGGAAGCCGAGGGAAAAATCGTTGGGGCTCACGCCCTGGTACGCCAGGTTGCCGGTGGCAGCCCTTTCGGCGCCCGACCTGATGGCGACCGCGTAGCGAAGCCGGGCCTGCCAGAGGTCGGCGCCAGGGTCGGGGGCGTCGGCGACGGGGGCGGGCGCGTCGGAAGTGATCCGTTCAGCCGCGGCCGGGCAACCAACCACCACCAGCAGCGCCACCATCATCGACCGGAAGGGGCCGGAAAAGGGCACTGCGTGCGCAGCCCATGACATTGCCCTCGAACTTAGCCATGGTGCGCCCCGGGCACCACTTCGGCAACGGCCCAATCTAAAAGGTGAAACCGCGATTTCGGTCTGATAGGAACGGACCCATCGTCTGACAGGAGCGCCTCGACCTCATGGCCACCCAGTTGGTGATGTACGAAGAGGAGTTCCAGCGGATCAATGCCGTCTGCGACCGCCTCACGAAAGATGCGAACGCGAAGGTCGTTTTTCTCGTCGACAAGAACGGACAGCTGATCTCGGCAGCGGGACAGACGCACAACATCGACACCACTTCTCTGGCCTCCCTGACCGCCGGCAACGTCGCGGCGATGGGCGGTCTGGCCAAGCTGATCGGCGAAAACGAGTTCCCCAACCAGTTCCACGAAGGGGCCAAGGACTCGTTGTACATGACCCTGGTCGGCGGGCGCGTGGTGCTGGTGGTGATCTTCGACAATCGCACCTCGCTGGGCCTGGTGCGCTTGCGCATCAAGAAGGCCTCAGACGAGCTCGAGAAGATCTTCCAGGCGCTGGCGGCGAGGTCGTCGGCTCCGGGCGCGGGTTCTCCGTTTGCGGAGATCTCCGACGCCGACATCGATAACCTGTTCAGCGAGTAACCGGATCCCGGCGGAAAGAAAAAATGTCCTTCATCAACTACTCAAGCCGCGAGATCAACTGCAAGATCGTTTACTACGGCCCTGGTCTGTGCGGGAAGACGACCAACCTGCAGTACATCTACAACAAGACCAACCCCGAGACGAAGGGCAAGCTCATCTCGCTGTCGACCGAGACCGACCGCACCCTCTTCTTCGACTTCCTGCCGCTGTCGCTGGGTGAGATTCGCGGGTTCAAGACGCGCTTCCACCTCTACACGGTGCCCGGGCAGGTCTTCTACGACGCCAGCCGCAAGCTGATTCTCAAGGGCGTCGACGGGGTGGTCT
>CAIWFK010000776.1 GCA_903911905.1 uncultured Myxococcales bacterium | reverse complement strand
GGGCTTGCGCGGCACGCCGGCGGTCATCACCACCACGTCGGCCCCGGCCATCGCCTCGGGCTTGTCGGTGGCGGTGAAGCCGTTGTTGTTGAACCCTTCCCACGCGCCGGCCTGGGTCAGGTCGAGCGCACGGCCTTCCGCTGGGCCCGCCTTCAGGTCGATGAGCACCAGCTCGCCCAGCTCCTTGATCGCCGCCCACTGCGCGACCGCGGCGCCGACGTTTCCACCCGCTCCGATGATTGCAATCTTGGGACGCTTGACAGTCATGTTCGTTGACTCGCTTTCTTCAGTTGGTGAGCTGCGTGGAAACTACATGTTCTTGATGATGGCCTGACCGAACTCGCTGCACTTCACTTCGGTCGGGTTCTGCCCTTCCTGCTTCATCAGGCGGGCGAAGTCGTAGGTCACCGTCTTCTGCGCGATGGCCGAGTCCATGCCCTTGATGATCAGGTCAGCCGCTTCGTTCCAGCCCAGGTGCCGCAACATCATCTCGGCCGACAGAATGACCGAGCCGGGGTTCACCTTGTCGAGGTCGGCGTACTTGGGCGCCGTGCCGTGGGTGGCCTCGAACACCGCGTGACCCGAGATCGAGTTGATGTTGCCGCCGGGCGCGATGCCGATGCCGCCGACCTGCGCGGCCAGGGCGTCCGACAGGTAGTCGCCGTTCAGGTTCAGGGTGGCGATCACGTCGAATTCTTCGGCGCGGGTCAGCACCTGCTGCAGGGTGATGTCGGCGATCGAGTCCTTCACGAGCACCTTGCCGGCCTTCACCGCTTCCTTCTGCTCGGCGTTGGCGGCCTCTTCACCCTTCGCGGCCTTGGTCTTTTCCCAGGTGGCCCAGGTGTAGACCTTGCCGGCGAACTCGCGGTCGGCCAGCTCGTAGCCCCACTTCATGAAGGCGCCTTCGGTGTACTTCATGATGTTGCCCTTGTGCACGAGCGTGACCGACTTGCGCTTGTGCTCGAGGGCGTAGCTGATGGCGGCGCGAATCAGGCGCTCCGAGCCTTCCTTCGAGACGGGCTTGAGGCCGATGCCCACGTTGGTCGGGAAGCGGATCTTCTTGTAGTCCTTCGGGAAGTTGGCCTGGATGAAGTCGACCACCTTCTGCGCGTCGGCGCTGCCGGCCTCGAACTCGATGCCCGCGTAGATGTCTTCGGTGTTCTCACGGAAGATCACCATGTCGACCTTCTCGGGCGACTTCACGGGGCTGGGCACGCCCTTGAAGTAGCGCACCGGCCGCAGACAGACGTAGAGGTCGAGCATCTGGCGCAGCGCCACGTTGAGCGAGCGAATGCCGCCGCCGATGGGGGTGGTCAGCGGGCCCTTGATGCCCACCAGGTACTCGCGGAACGCGGTGACGGTCTCGTCGGGCAGCCAGTTGTTGGTGGCCTTGAACGCCTTCTCGCCAGCCAGCACTTCCTTCCACTCGATCTTCCTGGTGCCGTTGTAGGCCTTGGCCACCGCGGCATCGATCACCGCGACCGACGACTTCCAGATGTCGCGACCCGTGCCGTCGCCCTCGATGAAGGGGATGATGGGGTTGTTGGGAACGTGGAGCTTGCCGTTCTGCAGGGTGATCTTCTCGCCGGCCATCGTTGGTTCTCCAAAAGGGGAAAAGGTGCGCGCGGAATGTGGGCTCACCCGCTGCCACCGTCAACGGGAACCGTGATCGGCCGCCGTGGCGTTTGTGGTGCTGGCGGCATCGGTGTAGTCACTGCAACTGATGGTCAACGCCACCGAACCCCTGCAGCACCCCTCGGCCCTGCTGCGGCTCGACCGCGCCACTGGAACGCTCAAGCAGCGCCAGTTCCAGGTCTCGGTCCTCTCGGGGCCTGACGCCGGCACCAGCAAGGCGCTCGAAGGGTCGCTGGTGGTCGGTTCGCACCAGGACGCCGGCATCACCCTGACCGACACCACCGTCTCGCGCTACCACGTCGAGTTCACCGCCCGCCCTGACGGGGTCCGGGTGAAGGACCTCGAGTCGAAGAACGGCACCTGGCTGGGCCCCACCCGGGTCACCGAGGTCATCGTCGAGGCCCAGGCCGACATCTCGGTGGGCAAGACCACCCTGCGGGTGAAGATGGTCGAGGCCGACCTCGGCGTGCCCCAGGCCCAGGCGTCGTTCGGCCCCGCCATCGGCGCGTCGCCGGCCATGAAGCAGTTGTTCGGCATTCTCGAGAAGGTCTCGCCCAGCGACTCCACCGTGCTGCTGCTCGGAGAGACCGGCACCGGCAAGGAAGTGCTGGCTCGCGCCATTCACGACCGCTCGACCCGCGGCCGCAAGGGCTTCGTGGTGGTCGATTGCGGTGCGGTCGCGCCCTCGCTCATCGAGAGTGAATTGTTCGGTCACGTGCGCGGCTCGTTCACCGGCGCGGTGTCGGACCGCAATGGCGCCTTCCTCGAAGGCGACGGCGGCACCATCTTCCTCGACGAGATTGGCGAGCTGCCGCTCGAGCTGCAGCCCAAGCTGTTGCGCGTGCTCGAGGCCGGTACGGTGCGCCGGGTCGGCGAAGACAAGCAGCGCAGCGTCGACGTGCGCATCGTCGCCGCCACCCATCGCGATCTCGAGGCCGAGGTCGAGGCCGGGCGGTTCCGCCGCGACCGGTATTACCGCCTGGCGGTGGTGCTGGTGACCGTGCCGCCCCTGCGCGACCGGCTCGACGACCTGCCCCTGCTCGCCGCGCACTTCGTCAAGACCATGGGCCGCGGGGAATTCGAGCTGCCGCATGGGTTGATGGCGCGCTTCGCCGCGTACCACTGGCCCGGCAACGTGCGGGAACTACGCAACCTCGTCGAGCGGGCGCTGGCAAACAATGACTTCGAGCCCCTGCCCACGTCCGATGGAGCCGCACCCAACGCGCGCGCCATGCTCGGGGGTGGTGAGCTGACCGACCTGCCCTTCAAGGAAGCGAAGGAGCGGCTGGTCGAGTCGTTCACCCGCGACTACCTCGAGGCCATGCTCGAGAAGTGCAACGGCAACATCTCGCAGTTGGCGCGGGAGGCCGGCATCGCGCGCAATTACGTGCACCGGTTGGTGACGCGGTACGGGCTCAAGGGTCACGACTGAAGCGCGCCACTCGACCCTGCACGACCCGCGTTCAGGTCAAGCGCTGAGGGACTCTCTGGCCGCCAATCGGAGCTCCTCCCACGCGGAGCCGACGTTCGGCGCGCGCTCGATCGATTCGAGGAGTTCGAGTGACTCTTCACTCGAGCGCTCTGAGCCCAGGAGCGACTCCCATCGACGTGCGAGTTCGACCGCCGTCGTCCAGGCGCCGGGCTCCTGCGCCTCCATGGACTCGAAGAAGCGCTTCAGCTTGCTCGCACGTTCGCCGTACGTCATTTACATCGGCCTTCCGCGATCGCGTCGAAACTCAGCCGCCGTCGCCTGCGTCAGCGCCGCCGTCATCTGGCCCGGCATCGACTCCGGCGTCATCAGGCCCCGCGTCGGGGGAACCGGCATCCAAAGGGCCGGCGTCCGGCATTCCAGCGTCAGGCACGCCGGCATCGGGAGCGCCCGCATCGGGCGGCCCCGCGTCAGGAACGCCCGAGTCGCGAGCGCCGGCGTCTGGCATTCCGGCGTCGGGAGCGCCCGCATCGGGCGTCCCCGCATCAGGCTTGCCCGCATCAGGCTTCCCCGCGTCGTAGATCGACGACGCATCGAACGGCGGCTCGACCTGCCCCGCATCTCGCGGTCCGCCGTCGATCTCGACGGGAATCCCACCGTCGGGCAACCGATCGGCCCTCAACACCACGAAGGGTGACAGATGCATCGTGTCACCGCGAACACGCAGCAACACCCGGTCGAGAATGGCGTTGTCGAGCGGCACCCAGTCGCCACCGTCTTCATGCGTGTACACCCGCAGCAGCGTCTCGTTCGGCACGTCGGCATCGAACGAATCGAGCGCGAACGACACCGTCGCGGGCTTGAGGAAGGTGAGCGCCGGGTGCTGCGTCGACGAAATGTCCCAGGCCGAGCTCAACGCCCCCGCAGGCTGATCGGACGTCTGCGAGATTCGCAACACGTCGTCCGTCGCCAACGCGCCCGAAGGCACCTCGATGCACACGCTGTCGTCGGGCAGGCACAGCTCGCCGCCCGTCGCCGGAACGCCGCCCTGCGCGCCCGGGCCCGCTCCACAGCCAGCCCAGACCAACAACAGGGTCACCGCCAGGGCGATCACGACGAGTCGGGGGTTGAGGCGCACGCGCTGGAGCATAGCGCGGCCTGCCACCCTCGACGCCAACTTGACGCCATCGGCGAGCGGGCGAGAGTGCACCAATGCTCGCCGCCCTGCTCCTGCTGACGCTGAAGGCCGACGTCTGGCTGCAGCCCGGCGCCGCACACCCGGGCGATCTGGTGCTGATCACCGTCGACGCACTGACCCACGCGCCCACCGGTCGCCTGGGCAACGAAGAGCTCACCTTCCTGCCCGCGGCCGATCACGCCCACGGCGTGTGGCAGGCCCTGGTGGGGCTGAAGGTCGATCAGAAACCTGGGGTGCTGGCGCTCGAACTCTCGGGCCGCGACGAACACGGCGCGCTTCACCTGGGCGGCACCCTCGACGTGCTGCAACCCGCCTTCCGACACCGTGAGCTGACCGTGGGCGCGAAGTTCACCAGCCCCTCGAAGAAGGACCAGCAGCACTCGGCCCGCGATCAGGTCGCCTTCAACGAGGCCTTCGACCGCGACTTCGAGCCCTTCGCCTTCACCCACGACTTCGTCTGGCCGCGGCCGCCCGACCTCACCGCGCCCTTCGGCGACATCCGCGTGCTCAATGGCAGGAAACAGAGCCAGCACTTCGGCATCGATCTCGATTCCGAGGTGGGCGACCCCATCTGGGCCGCCAACGACGGCACGGTGGTGATGGCCCGCGACTGCTTCGCGTCGGGCAACACCGTGCTCATCCACCACGGCGCGCGGCTGTTCACCGCCTACTTCCACCTCTCGAAGTTCGAGGTGAAGCAGGGTCAGGTGGTCAAGGCCGGCCAGCGCATCGGACTGGTCGGCAAGACGGGTCGGGTCACCGGCCCGCACCTGCACTGGGGCGTGAAGATCGACGGGCGCTGGGCCAACCCCACCTCGCTGCTGTCGATGGCCTTCGTCGCCCCTCCGGCCGCGCCAGTCGTTGCGGCACCTGACCTGGAGTCGATGCCGCCGACCGTGCCCGACGCGGGAATCAGCGATCCGTCCACTTCGCCGGACGCTTCTCGAGGAACGCCGTGACGCCCTCGGCGGCGTCTTCGCTGAGCACGTTGAGCGAGAGCTGTGCGGCCAGAAATTCCATCGCCTGCGCCACCGGCAGGTCTTCGGCCGTGAAGTAGCTGCGCCGCCCAAGCGCCAGAATCGCCTGGCTCTTGCCGCCCAGCTTCTGCGCCAGCCCCTGGGCCGTGGCATCGAGCTCGGCTGCGGGCACCACGCGGTTGACCAGCCCCCACTCGAGCGCCTGCGCACCGGTCAGCCGGTCGCCGGTCAGCAGCAGCTCGAGCGCACGCTTGCGGCCCACGTGGCGCTGCAGCAGGGCCATCACCATCATGGGGAACAGCCCGCGGTCGATTTCGGGCAGGCCGAACCCCGCGTCTGCGCTCGCCACCGCCAGGTCGCAGGCCAGCACCAGGCCCAGCCCACCCGCGAGCGCGTGGCCGTTGACGCGCGCCACGGTGGGTTTGCGCGCGCGGGAAAACGCCTGCAGCAGCGCCCCGTAGGCCCGTCGCCCCTCGTGCCCCGCGAGGAACCCGTCGCCGCTGAGGCCGGAAAGATCGCCGCCCGCGCAGAACACGCGACTGCCCGCGCCGGTCAACACGATCGCGCGCACCGCCGGGTCGGCGTCGGCCCTGGCCAGCCCCGCTTCCAGCCCCGAAATCACCCCCGGCGAGAGCGCGTTGCGCGCCGCCTCGCGATCGATGGTCAGTCGCGCCGTGCCACCTTCGACCTCGTACCGGACTTCTCCGTCCATGTCGGTGCCTCCGCGACGCTCGCTCGCGCGCCGGTCAAGCCGTTGAGAATCGTCTCGGCCACCTGATCGCGGGCGCGGTCGATGGCCGCTTCGTCCTTCTTGTCCATCAGCCCCAGCACGAAGGTGGTCAGCCCCATCTCGATGGCGCCGAACAACATGGTCGCGCACAGCGTGGGGTCGAGGTGTGCCGCCAGCTCGCCGCGCCCCTGCGCGTCGGCGAACATCTGCGCGGCCAGCGCCACCACCTGGGTGAAGGCACTGCCACGGTTGACCGCCCCGCCCGCCGGGCTGCGCCCGACTTCCAGAATGAGCACCTTCACCCCGCGCGGGTCTCGGCGGTAGGCCTCGAACGCCACGTGCACCACCGACCTGATGCGCGCGGTCAGATGCGTGTCGCGGCCCAGCTCGGCCTGCACCCGCGCCAGGAAGTTGGCCCAGCCACTCGAGAACACGCTCTCGAGCAGCTCGTCCTTGTTCTTGAAGTAATGGTAGACGAGCCCGTAGGCCACGCCTGCTTCGCGAGCCACGTCGGCGATGCGGCAGCCGTGAAAACCCTTCCGGGAAAAGACCTCGACGGCGGCCCGCAGAATCGCCTTGCGGCGCTCGGCTTCGCGCTCGACGCGGGTTGGCTTGCGACTGCTCGGCGTGGCCACTTCAGCTCCCTGCGAAGATTGACTCTGAAATCAACGTTCGCAGGGTACCCGTCGGCCGACCCGCACACAACGGTTCGCTTCAGTCGATGTCGCCGCTCACGCTGCCCGGGTAGATGTGGGTCAACTGACCGTCGAGCGGCGAGCCCGTGTACGTGCAGTCGATGGGAATGTCGAAGGACACCGGGTAGGTGCGCTTGGGAACCTGAGAGATGGGAGGGGCGTTGGGGTCGCGCGCATCGCCCACCTGGAACGAGAGCAGCTCGCCCGGCGGGTAGGTCACCGCAGCGCCCGAGCCCAGGGTGTCGGACATCACGATGGGCGCGTTGCCTGCGGCCTTGAGCGCGCAGCCGTCAGAGGCGCCGTTGCGAGCCATGGAGTTGAACCAGGGATCGGCCAGGAAGGCGAGGACCGTGGCCGAACCGCCGCTGGCCACCGTGGCCTGCGCGCAATCAGTGCTGCCGGGAGGCAACGCCGCCGGGCAGCGCAGCTTGATGTTGTTGTTGATGAGGAAGGTGACGGGCCGCAGGTTGGGCTGGCCGGGCAGCGACGACTGCTGATCTTCGACCGCAGGCAGGCCGGTCCACAGCAGGCGCTCCTGCACCCAGATGAGGGCGTTGGCGTCCCACTTGCCGTTCTTGCCGTTCCACTTGCCGTCGCCGTTGACGTCGATGAAGTGCTCGCCTTCGTCCCAGGTGCCGTTGTCGTTGCTGTCGACGAAGGGCTCGGTCAGGTCGTCGAAGGGCTCGCCCATGTCGTACTTGCCGTTGTTGTTGTCGTCGCTGAAGCCTTCTTCACCAGCGGTGACCGCGATCATGCTGACCAGGTTGTCGCGCGGGTTGTTCTCGTAGCGCGTGCCGTCCGGCTTGAGGCGAATCGGGTCGGGGCGACGGGGCTCCTTGAGCGTGAAGTTGAAGCTCGGCGACATCTGGAAGCTCGAGGGGTTCTCGATCCACTCGAACGGGTGCATCCACAAGGGGGCCAGGTAGAAGCCCATGTGGGTGTCGTCGTTCGCGGGCGCCCAACTGAAGACGTCGGGGTCGGTCTCGACCGGGAACGGCAGCGAGGTCTTGTAGAGAATGGTCGCGTTGCCCACCACGTCGGACAAGGAGGTCTCGGTGGGGCCGATGGTGCCGGCCTCGGTGAGGAACGAGACCAGCGCGTTGGGCACGCCGTCACCCGCGCGGTCGCCGGTGTGGGCGGTGCAGTTGACCTTCACGCCCGCCACCAGGTGGCGAGTCGGGTCGTACGCGTTGATGGCGTGAATACCGCCTGACGCCGTGCCGGCCACCTGACCGCACTGGAAGGTGAACTGGCGACCGTTGGGCACCGAGCCCGCGAACGTCAGCGGAGGCGTGGTGACCGACTTGTCTCCCGAGGTCGCCACGATGGTGACCGAGGCCACGCGCGAGTTGGCGACGATCTGGGTCTCGGCGAAACCCGTGCCCTTGATCGAGGTCGAACTGGTGGGGTTCAGCGACACCCCGCTCGAGTCTCCCTGAATCTTGTAGTTCACCGTGCTGCCGGCCAGCGCCACTCCACGGGAGTCGAGCAGGCGAAAGCGAACCGTCACGACGTCGCCCAGGCGCGGCTGCGCGGGCGAGATCTCGACGAACTCCATGGAAGCGGGGCCAGTCGACCCACACCCGGACAACGCACCCATGGCGAGCAGTGCCAGCAGACGAACGCGCATCGGCTTCGACTCCCTGATTTGAGGAGAGACCACGAACTGCCGCATCATTGAAGGCCACTGCCCCTGGGTCAAGGACAGTCTCAAGCCCGTTCCATTCTGCCCTACCGGGTGCCGATGCTCCCGAAGCGGGAAACAGTCAAGCTGACTCCCACGTCGGGGGCCTTGAGCACCGCGCCCTCGCGGGCGAACACGTCGACCCGCCAGCAGTCACAGGCGGGGGTCAGCGACACCGACGCCTGCTGCTGCAGCACCTGCAGGGTCCCGGGCACCACGCTGTTGAGCTGCAGATCGTACCGCAGCCCCACCGGCCCGAAGTTCCAGTACGCCGAGCCGGTCAGCAACTGCGCGCGCGAGGTGAACGCCAGGGGCACCCGCGGGCCGAAGAGCAGGTCGATGGGCGTGCGGGTGCGATCGGTGCCGTCGTCGAGCGCGTTCTCGTAGCTGCCCAGCACGCCATGGCCACGACCGTCGTCGAGCCCCAGGTACGCCGACAGGCGGGTCAGCCGCCCTCCGACCGGGTCGGCCCGCACCAGGTTTCCCAGCTTCACGAGCCAGATCGTCGCCTGCAGCCGCCCCCACGACTCGCCGAGCGAGGGCGTCGACGCGCCAGGCGTCGCCAGGTTCAACCCCTGCCCCAGGTCGAGCCGCAGCACTTCCTGCCCGGCGTGCGTCAACCGCTGGCGCACCTCGAGCGCCGACTGCACCCACCCGGCTCCGCCGCGCGGAATGGCGGCGTCGACCTCGTCGTAGGGTACCGGCTCGAGGCTCGACGGGTCGCTGCCGCCGCGCACCACCAACGGCACGGCGCGCACCGCGATCAGCGGCTGGATCACGTGGCGCCACCCCGAATAGTCGCGCGAGAGTTCGGTCTCGGCGCGCGCGTCGAGCACCAGCGCGCCCCGCTGCCAGGTGCGGCGGCTGGCTTCGCCGAACCACACCGACTGGCGCCAGGCGGCCGACGCGCTCAAGGCCAGCAGGTCACCCAGCGCGCCGAGCACCTGCAGGCGGGGCATCAGCATCACCCGATCGCGCGCCTCGCGCTCGCCCGGCTGCCACACCCGGTCGCCCTGCCCCGTCTTGACGCCGCCACAGGGTCCACTGACGCCGGGCGTGCTGAAGAGCTGGGCATTCAGACACGCCCACGGCACTTCCTGCCCGCTGGCGTCGGTGGTCGACCCCTCGTTGGCCAAGGTGCCTTCGTCGCCGGTCTTCGAGAACAAGGGCGCCAGCCTGACGAACTCGGCGGTGGCGTCGGCGAAGAGCGGCCCGGCCACCTGCTTGAGCGGCGCCGACACCGTGAGCGCCGGCCAGCGCTGCATCAGGCCGGGCCCGAAGGGGCTCTCGTGTGCGTTGTACGGCGCGCGGCCCAGCCAGTCGTAGCCGAACTGCAGGTCCTGCCGCAGCGAGACCTCGAGCGAGGCCAGGTGCCAGTCACTGCGCTGGAAGATCGACGCCGTGCTGCGCAGGTAGCCCGCGGTGGCGGCGATGACGTCGGTGGTGATGTCGCGGTTGTAGAACCCGTCGGAATACGCGTTCAGGTCGACCCGCGCGCCAAACCCGCCGTCGAAGTCCTGCACGTGGGCCCAGGCGAATTCGCCGCGCAGGCCGCGGCTGGGCACCGGCGTGGTCAGCGTGGGCAGCGAACCATCGAACGGGTCGCGCACGACCTTGGTGTCCCACAGCAGGCCCAGGGTCACCCGACCGAACGCCCGGCGCGAGGGCGCGTAGCGGAACTCGAGCCCCAGCTTGGGCCCGGCGATGCCCAGGTTGGGGGAGGTGCCGCCGGTGTAGAAACCCGGTGACACGGTGAGGTCGGCGCTGCGACCCAGGGTCACGAAGACCGGCTGCTCGAGCCCGAACCCGTTGAGCGCGGAATAGGTCGGCCGCGGGAACAGCAGGCCCGTCTGGCGCGAGGTCAGCGGCAGCGACAGCCAGGGCAGCCACAGCACCGGCACGTGCTTGATGCGCACCACCGGCATGGTGACCGCGACGCGCTCGGCCTCGGTGTCGATGACCGCGTGGCCCGATTCGATCGACCACGACGGGTGCTCGAAGTCGCACTCGCAGGGCACCAGCGTCAGGTGCTCGGTGGTCCACTTCGAGCCCTGGTGGTGCAGGTGGTTGCCTTCCAACTGGGCCTGCACGTGGCCGGTGCGGGCCAGGGCTTCGGCGGTGTCGGCGGCCAGCAACGCCGCGGCGGTGGTGTCCTTCTTCGAGACGGTCTTGCCGTCGAGCACGTAGACGTCGGTGACCTCACCGTCTTCGAGCTTGAGCGTCAGCACGTCGGCGGTGATGGCCACCAGGCCTCCGCGCGTCAGCCGGGCCACCACGGCACCACTGGCGGTGATGGCGTCGGCGTTCTCGTCGTACACCAGCCGCTCGGCGTCGACCGCCAGGCCCTCGCCCCGCAACCTGGCGTGCCCTTCGTAGGTCAGCACGTGCCGTGCCCCGTCGTGCAGCAGGCGCTCGGCGTCGATCGCCAGCGCGGGCGCGGGGTCGGGAGCAGCGGTGAGCAACAGCGTCGAAATCAGCGCGAGCATCGGGGCCACTCGAAGTCCGCCCGGCTCGACGGATGGCGGGGTTGTCTCACTCCGGGCGCGCGAACTCCAGCGTCAGCTCGTTGCCGGCCTGGCTGGCCCGGTAGGCGACCGCCTTCTTCAGGCTGATGCGAATCTTCACCCGGGTGTGGTCGGCCTCTTCGGGGCGCACCAGCGAGACCGCGGTGTCGAAGAACGAGGTGTCGAGAATGCGCTGGTTGTTGGGCAGGTTGATCTGCGTGTTCTCGAGCGTCACCACCACCTCGCGCTCGTCTTCGCCCACCGAATAGCGAACCGGTGACGAGGTGCGCAGCGAAATGCGCCCCACCCCGTCTTCCTGCTTGAAGCCCACGAAGGTCATGCGGGCCGACTTGCCCTGGGCCAGTTCGCTGGGAGAAGGCGTCTTCGCGTTGGCCTCGTCGAGCTCGCGTTCCTTCCGGTCGCGCTCGGCCTGCGAGAGCTTCGGCTTGACGGGCTCGTCGACCTCGCGCTTCGCCAGCCGCCGGGCCTCGGCCGCCGCGCGCGCCTTTTCCGCTCTGGCTTCTTCGGCCTCGCGCTTCTTGCGGGCCTGCTCTTCCTTCCTGGCCTTCTCGGCCTCGAGCTTCGCCAGCCGTTCGGCCTCGGCCTGCTGCTTCGCTTCTTCCTTGGCGCGCGCCTTCGCTTCCTCGGCCTCGCGCTTCTTGCGGGCCTTTTCTTCCTTGTTGGCCTTCTCGGCTTCGAGCTTCGCCAGGCGCTGTTCTTCGGCCTGCTTCTTCGCGTCGGCTTCGGCGCGCGCCTTCGCCTCTTCGGCCTCGCGACGCGCCCGTTCCTTCTCGGACCGCTCGGCCTTCTCGGCCTCGAGCCTGGCCAGCCGCTGCTCCTCGGCCTGCTGCCTGGCCTTCGCTTCGGCCTCGCGGCGGGCGCGCTCCTTTTCCGCCTTCTCGGCCTTCTCGGCTTCGAGCTTCGCCACCCGCTCGGCCTCGGCCTGCTTCTTCGCCTCTTCGGCCTCGCGGCGCGCGCGCTCCTTTTCCGCCTTCTCGGCCTCGAGCTTCGCCACCCGTTCGGCCTCGGCCTGCTTCCTGGCCTCTTCGGCTTCGCGCTTCTTCTTCTCGGCGTCTTCGCGGGCCAGCCGGTCCTTCTCTTCCTGTTCGGCCCTGGCCTTCGCCACGCGGTCCTTCTCGTCCTGCTCGGCCTTGAGCTTCGCGGCGCGCTCGGCCTCGAGCTTCGCCGAGGCCAGCTTCTGGGCCTCACCGGGTTCGGGGGGCAGCTTGACGATCACCTGCGCGTCCTGGGTGACGATGTCGGTCTCGAGCTCGCGATTGAAGCCGATCATCACCCGGGCGATGGCGGCCGACTCCGAGCCGTAGCTCGCGGTGCGAATGCCGGTGATCGACCCCGCGCCAGGCAGTTCGCGCGGCACGCCCTGAAAGACGGCTTCGGACACGTCGATCACCAGGCGCGCGGGCTCGGTGAGCGTGAAGGTGGTGAAATTGGCGCGCCGGCTGCCGGTGATCTCGACCACGCCGTCGTGAATGGCGATCTTCGTGATCGTGTTCAGTTGCACCCGGTCCTGCGCGTGAACGCGAGGCGAAAGACAGGTCAGGACGATCACGACGCCGCAGAGGGCGCCGAGGCAGGGCTGTCTCATCATGTAGCAACGTACCAACGACCCCTGCGCTCTCCAGTTTTTGGCCGGGCGGTCGGGTCAGTCGTTGATTTTCGGCAGGCTGGGCGAGCGATTGCGGTGGGTTCGCGCGTACTCGACCAGGTTCTTGATGTCGTAGCAGATCTGCCGAATGTCGTGCCCCATGGTCAGCTCGATGTGGCTGTTGCCCTTCACCGGCCGCCACAGCAGGTATTCCGAGCGGGCCTTGCGGTACACGCTTCGGGTCGACTGCAGCGAGGCCAGGGGGTCGAGGTCGCCGAAGATGATCGCCATCGGCACCTTGATCTTCTCGAACCCCCGCTGGAAGTCGTAGCCGGTGCGGTAGCACTCGATTTCCCGGTTGCGCACCCAGCGCAGGAACTGGTCGACCACCTTGCGCGGTTCCTTCTCGCCGCCCTCCTTGAGCAGCCAGCGCACGTTTTCCATCGACATGCGGTCCCACCGGGTCAGCCAGGTGATGCGCTTGCGCACCATGCCCAGCACCGGGCTCTCTTCGGCATAGCCGAGCGCCTCGCTGGCCAGCTTGAGCCACGCGTCGATGGGCAGGTACCGGTAGCGCAGGCTCTTCGGGGCCGCGCCTTGGGCAGTCTTGAAGACCTTCGCGCTCAATTGCCCCAGCAGGTGCCCTGCCCCGCGCTGCAGGTTGAGCGTGCCGAGCGTGGCGTCGATGCCGGTGTTGATGCCCGGGCCCGCCCACGCCAGGGCCTTGAGCGGCAGGCTGCCCTTGCCCAGTTCGGCCGGCGCGCCGATGGTGACGATGCCGTCGAAGGCGTCGGGGTGAATGCCCGCGTAGCCGTACCCGAGAATGCCCCCCATCGAATGGCCGCAGTAGAAGATGCGCTCGCGCCGGGTGATGCGCTTGACACCCGCCACGGCCGCCGGCACGTCGTAGAGGAAATAGCTGTCGATGTCCCAGGCCCAGTCGAGGTCGGCCGGAGGCTGTCGATTGAACTTCGCCGCGCGTTCGCGCTGGAAGGCCAGCGAGCTCTTGCCGTGACCGCGCAGCTCGAGAATGTGAATGTCGAGCCCGAAGAAGAGCAGGTTCTTGACGAATTCGCCGCTCGTCCACGCGTGGCGGTTCTGCGAGAAGCCGTGCACCAGCAGCATCGGTTCGCCGAACAGCGGTTGGGGAAAGGTCTGGCGCACCGGCCGGTAGCGGGTGATCACCAGCGACCAGCCGTCGGCGGTGTCCACCACGTACTTGGTCTTCTTGTAGAGCGCGCGGAACTCGACGTCGTCGACCGTGGTGTGCGCGTTGGAGTCGGCCTGGGCGCTCATGGCGAAGCCGAGTGTCTCATTCCACGGCCCGGGCGGCCACGCGTTTGCGCAGCTCAGGGCGCGGTGAGCGGCCCGTACTTCAGGCTGATGCTCGCCGGCGTGCCGGCCGAATCGTAATAGCTGAGCATCTTGAGCTTGAAGTACTTCCCCGCGCTCGACTGCACCACGTACGTCAGGGTGTCGACGGTGATGAGCTGGTGCTTGCCCAGGTCGTAGAAGTACCAGCCGCCGTCGACCGAATTGAAGATCGGGTCGGCGCCGTCCTGCTGGTAGCCGCTGGCCGGAGCCTGGGTCAGCGCGTCGAAGTCCTGGTTCTGCAGCACCGCCACCCGCACCGACCCCGACGGGTTGCCCGCGCCGCCGTTCATGCTGATCACGTAGCGCTTGAAGGCCAGGTCCCAGCCATTGGTCGAGAAGGCCTCGTCGACCTTCATTTCGCGACCCTCGTCGAGATCGACGTAGACCTCGGAGTTCTTGTTGGTGGCGTCGACGTTCATGATCTTCACCTCGCCCGAGAGCACCTGGGTGCTGACCAACGGGCCGCTCGACACGTTGCCGTCGAAGGGGTGGTCGACGCGCAGGTCGTTCGCGCAGGCGCTGCCGACGACGAGGGTGCACAGAAGGAGCGTTCGCATGGTCGTCAGATCTCCAACTGCATTCCGCCCAGCACGCCGCGCGGAGGTCGGGGGTTGAAGTTGGCGTCACCCGAATTGAGCAAGTTGTAGCCGGTGACGAAGAGCTTGAAGCCGAAGCTGCGCCACAGGTCGCGCGTGTAGGTCAGCGTGGCCTCGAGATCGAAGTAGCCCGGCGCCCAGATGGTGTGCTCGTCGCCGTAGCCCAGCACGTTGGCGAACCCCAGGCCCGACCCCGAATAGAACGGCCGCGGGGAATACCAGGTCGCGCGCAGCACGCCCTCGAGCCCCACCGGCCGGTACTTCGAGACCACCTGCGCGTTCACCTTGTGCGCCGAGCGCCCTTCCAACTGGCGGCCGCGGGTCAGGTCCTTCGCGTCGAGGCCGGTGTAGCCGAGCTCGAGGTAGGTGCCCTTGCTGAACTTCGCGCGCACCGAGCCCTCGACCCCCTGGGTGTAGGCGTTGGCCACGTTGGCGTAGGTGAACTTCACCGGGTCGTCGGGGTTGGGCACGCCGTTGGCCGACACGTTGATGAGGTCGGTCATGCTGGTGTGCCACGCGCTGACCGACACCACCCAGCCCTCGAGCGGCGGGCGCCAGTCGACGCCCACGTTCACCGAGCCCGAGTGCTCGGGCTTGAGCTGCGGGTTGCCGGCCACCACGTAGCCGATGCCGGGGTTCGAGAACTGCAGGTACAGCTCTTCGAAGGTCGGCGGGCGGAAGCCCAGGCCCCACGACGCGCGCAGGGTCACGGCCGGGCTGGGGTCGACCTTCACCGCCAGGCGAGGCGACGGGGCGCCGCCGAACTGGGTGTCGCCGTCGAAGCGGAAGCCCGGCACGATGGCCACGCGCGGCCCGTGATCGGCCAGCACCCACTCGTCCTGCACGAAGACGCCGATGCGTGCGCGCTGCACGAAGCCGGGGTTGAGCCGGTCGGACAACAGCAGCTCGGACAACACGTCGACGCCGCCGGTCAGGGTGTGACGACCCAGGCGATGGTCGACCTGCGCCGAACCTTCCCACAGGCGGGTGCGGTTCTGGGTGTAGCTGTCGAGCGCCGTCGAGGCCCGCTGGTCTACCAGGAACTGGTCGCGGAAGAGCCCGAAGTGCCCGCGCACGGTGACGGTGGTGTCGCCCACCGTGCCGCGACCGCCGGCCCACACGTCGAACTGCTCGGTGCGCTGGAAGCGGTCGAACACCGCGTTGGTGTCGTTCTGGTCGATGGCGTTGAGGTCGGTGAAGACGTAGCCGGTGCGCACCCAGAGCCGGAACTTGTCGGTGGGCACCCACGCAGCCTCGACGTCGCCGTCGAGGCGCCGAATGCCCGCGCCGTTCTGGGCCACGTTCGAGGGGTCCCAGTCGTACGGGTTGCGGGTGCGGTAGCCGCCACCGGCGCGCAGCTCGAAGTCGCCCAGCTTCGAGCCCACGTACCCGCGCAGGTCGCCTTCCATCAGGGTGCCGAAGCTGCCACGCAGCGCCGCCTCGAAGGCCTTCTGCGGGTTGCGGGTGATGAGGTTGATGACGCCGCCGATGGCGTCGGCGCCGTACAGGGCGGCGGCCGGGCCCTTGACGATTTCGACGCGCTCGATTTCGCGCAGCGAGAACCGCGAGATGTCGGTGAAGGCCCCGCTGCGGCCCGAGATGCGCTGGCCGTCGACCAGAATCAGCACGTACTGCGGGTCCAACCCCTGCAGCCGCAGGCCCACGCCACGGTTGGTGTAGACCAACTCGACGCCGGGCTGCTGCTGCATGAGCTGCACCAGATCGCGCACGGCCAACTGTTCGATCTGGGCCCGCGTGATGACCTCGGTCGCCACCACCGAGTCGGCGGCCTTGCGCTCGGTGCGCGAGCCCGTGATCACGGTCAAGTTGCGGGCGTCATCGTCGACGCCGGCATCGGGCGTCTGGGAAAGCAGCGCAGTCAGGACGAGGGAAAGCATCGTCCACCAGCATTACCTCGTTCGACGCCGCCTGTGTCGCAAGACTGTCACCAGTGCCAGCGCCACCGACGAGCCACCGGCGCTCGAACACGAACCGCTGCCGACCACGTGATGCGAGGCGGTGACGTCACACGGCGTCGGGGGCTCGCCGCGAGGGTAGGTGCTGCAGAAGCCCTCGATGGTGCCGGGGTCGATGACCCGCTTGCTGGTCTCTCCGGTCGGCGCGGTCGCCAGCATGGTCGACCCGGGGTTGGTGACGTGATCGAACCCCACCAGGTGACCGATTTCGTGAGTCATCGTGTTCTGCAGGTCGGTCGCCACGCAGGTCGGCGCCAGCGTGCCCGAACAGGGTGGCGAGTCGACGGTGGTGAACAGGAAGCTGGCTGCGTTGAGCTCGATGTCGGCGTCGGTCACCACGCCCGACTTCGTCAGGTACGAGACGGTGGTCAGCGCGATCGTGGTGTCGGTGTGGTCCCAGCAGCGGAAGGCGTTGGCGCACGAGCCGTCGCCCAGGCATGGGCTGCCCGCGGGCACCACGCCGGGGTCGGCGCAGGCCTTCTCGCGAAAGGTGACGACGTTGCTCGACGGCGTGTTGACCCCGGCCTGCGGGTTGGTGACGCGCGGGCCGGCGGTGAAGGTGAAGTCCGAACAGCCGTCGCTGACCACCTGCCAGGAATGGAACGCGGCATCGATGGCGGTGAACTCGGTGTCGCCCGGCGTCTTCGCGCTGCCTGCGGCGTCGACCTGGTAGGTGATGTCGCGGTGGCTCCAGGTCACGCAGACCGGTGAACTGCCGCCGGTGTTGGCAATCGTCCGCCGCCAGGGCTGGGCGGTGGCCACCGCGCCCCACAGCACCACCACGCTGATGGCCAGGCGCGACACGCGACGCTTCAGCTCCGCTTGCGGCGCAGCCCGAGCACCAGGGCCAGCAGCCCCATCGCCGGGCCGGGCGCGACGCCGCACCCCGAAGGCACGCTGCCGATCGATTCGACCGCCAACTGGGGCGTCACACAGGACAGCGAGACCTGGCCCTTCGGGTACACGTCGCAGACGAACTGCTTGCTGCCCTGGTCGAGCACCCGCTTGGTCAGCTCGCCCGGGTCGGCGTGGGGGCTCATGGTCGAGCCCGGCGAATTGAAGTGGCCCAGCCCCAGCAGGTGGCCCAGTTCGTGGGTGGTGGTGTTCTGCACGTCGGTCGCCACGCAGGTCTGCAGGTAGTTCGGCGGAGAGCAGATCGGCGAATCGACGGCGGTGAAGACGAACGAGGGCTGGTTGAGCTCGATGTCGCTGTCGATGATGCGGCCCGACGACGGGGCGTACGACGTGGTGGTGATGGCGATGGCGGTGTCGTTGAACTGCCAGCAGTCGTACACGTTGCCGCAGTCGTCGTCCTTCCAGCAGGCGTCGGTGGCCGAGACCAGGCCGGTGCACTTCTTCTGGCGGTAGAGCACGAGGTTCTCGTTCACCGCGCCCTTGACCACGGCGGGGTCGACGTACCCGACCTTGCGCGAGGTGGTGGTGGCGCCTTCCTGCAGGCTCACGCTGCCACAGAAGTCCAACTGTGCCTGCCAGGTCGCCACCGCCTTGTCGAAGGCGGTGAACTCGGTCTGCCCGGTGGTGTCGGGGTTTCCGTCGACGTTCTGGTGGTACACGATGACCGTGTCTTCCAGCCACCACAGACACTGGCTGGCGGGGTTGGTCGCGTCGACCCGGCTGCGGTTGTAGGGCAGCGTCTGCGAGAGCAGCGCGGCGAGCACGAGCGCCGGCATCACGGCTGCTCCGAGGCCGCGATTCGTCGCTTCAGATCGTCGAGCGGCAGGTCGAGCGGGGCCAGCGACGTGGGCTGGCGCGACTGGCGGTCGACCAGGTACAGGTCGGCGCACTGGTCCTGCCGGGCCCGCACCGTGCCGTCGGCCGCGCGCTCGACCTTGAAGCGGCCCTGGGCCATGCCCGAGAGCGTGAAGCGCTCGGTGCCGCGCGCCTCGAGGAAGACCACGACCTCTTCGTCTTTCTGGAAGCGGGCCACGCCTTCCACGTGCTGGCCCACGTCACCCACTTCGCCGCCGGGCTGCATCACCACCACCGTCTTCGCAGGGGCGCCCTTGAGCGTCTCGGTCACCTCGAGGGTGGTGTCGGTGATGATGCGCGAATGGTCGGCGGTCCACCTGGCCTGGGTCGAGACCACCCGCCCCCGCACCACCGTGCCCGACGCCCGGGTCAGCGCCGGCAGATCGAGCGCCAGCAGGGTGGTGGCGGTCGCCAGCACCGGGGCCACCAGCAGCACACCCACCACGAGCCTCACGAACCGCGTCATGAACGGACTGTATGCACGCGGCGGGAAAACAGACCAGTGCGCGAAGCAGTCGTGGTAACCGAGGCGGGGCATGAAGCCTCGCGTTCGTTTTGCGCCTTCCCCCACGGGCTACCTCCACATCGGTGGCGCCCGCACTGCGCTGTTCAACTGGCTGTATGCGCGTCGCCACGGCGGCACCTTCATTCTGCGCATCGAAGACACCGACCAGGAGCGCAGCACGCCCGAATCGGTGCAGGCCATTCTCACCGGCCTGCAGTGGCTGGGCATCGACTGGGACGAGGGCCCGGGCAAGGAAGCGCCCTACCCTCCGTATTTTCAGATGAAGAAGCTGCCCCGCTACGCCGAGATCGCCGAGCAGCTCATTTCCGAGGGCAAGGCGTACCGCGACTACACCACCGAGGAAGAGACCGCGAAGCTGCGCGCCGACTTCGCCGCCAGCAAGGGCCTGAAGGACGGCGACGACCTGCGCAAGGCGGGCTTCAAGTACTCGAGCCCCTGGCGCGACAAGCCCGAGAAGCTCGACCGCCCGCACGTGGTGCGCTTCAAGATGAAGCCCACCGGTGCCCGCATCGGCTTCGAAGATCTGGTGCACGGCCGCACCGAGAAGCCCGACGAAGATCTCGACGACTTCGTGCTGCTGCGCAGCGACGGCATTCCGCTCTACAACTTCAGCTGCGTGGTCGACGACCACGACATGCACATCACCCACGTGGGTCGCGGTCAGGAGCACATCAACTCGACCTATTCGCAGATCGCGCTCTACCAGGCGCTGGGGTGGACCCCGCCGGTCTTCACGCACTTCCCGCTCATCATGGCCGTCAACAAGGAGACCGGGAACGAAGAGAAGATGAGCAAGCGCAAGCACCCCGAAGCCGACGTGATGGTGCATCAGAAGAACGGCATTCTGCCGCACGCGTTGCTCAACTTCGTGGCCCGCATCGGGTGGAGCCATGGCAACGACGAGCTCTTCACCCGCGAGCAGTTGGTCGAGTACTTCGACCTGAAGGACGTCGGTCGCACCAACGGCGTGTGGAACCCCGAGAAGCTGATCGCGGTGAACCAGCACTGGATCAAGAACGGCAAGCCCGAGGAACTGGCGGCGATGACCGTGCCGTTCCTCGCCTCCCTCGGCGTGACCGTGACCAACGACGCGCGCCTGCAGTTGGGCGTGAAGGCGTTCAGCACCCGCGCCAAGACGCTGGTCGAAATGGCCGCGAACCTGAAGCCCTACTACGTGCACGGCGCGACCATGGACCCGTCCGCGGTGACCAAGTTCCTCGATGCTGCCGGCAAGGACATGGTGCGCCGCGCGCGCGCGAAGCTGGAGGCCATCGCCGAGTGGAAGGCCCCTGCACTCGACCCGATCATCGATCAGATCGCTGCCGAGACCGGTGCCAAGAAGGGCGCCATCGCGCAGCCCATTCGCGTGGCCTGCACCGGTGGTGCCTTCAGTCCCGGCATCGGCGACACGCTCGAGCTGCTGGGTCGTGAGGAGACGTTCTTCCGCATCGACGCGGCGCTGGCCTGACGATGACCCCGGGCGAGGCACCGGTACCGACTCCCGTTCCTGAAGGCCAGCCAGGCCTGAAGGCTCGGGTGAGGCCGTACCTCGAAGGGCTGGGCGGCGAGCCGGTGGTGATCGTCTGCGGCGCGAGCGCGGTGTTGATCGCCTCGCACTACCAGGGCGCGACCGGCTGGTACCACAACCTGTTCGCCGATCGGTTCGACAAGCTGCCGTACACCGCGGTCATCGGGCACTTCTGGTGGTTCGCCTCGAGCCTCTTCCTCTACCTGGTGGTGCCCCTGGTGCTGGCCTCCGCCACGCGCGGCAGCTTCCACGAGAAGTACGGGCTGGGCCTGGGTGACTGGAAGCAGGGCCTGGCGATCAGCGGGCTGTTCCTGGCGGTGATGCTGCCGGCGACCTGGCTGGCCTCGGGGTGGGACGCGTTCAAGGGCCAGTACCCGCTGGCCGGCAACGCGGCGTACCAGTTGGTGACGGCCGGCAAGCCCACCGTGAGCTGGAAGCTCTTCGTGCTCTACGAGCTGGCGTACTTCTCGTACTTCATCGGCTGGGAGTTCCTCTTTCGCGGGTGGATGCTGCAGGGCCTGGTGCCGCATTGGGGCAAGCCCGCCGCCATTCTCATGCAGGTCGCGCCCTTCGCCGTGATGCACCTGGGCAAGGCCGAGATCGAGGCCATGGGGTCGATCGTCGCCGGCATCGCGCTGGGCATTCTGGCGCTGCGCACCCGCAGCTTCTGGTACGGCGTGGCGATTCACGGAGTCATCGCGGTGTGGATGGACTGGCTGAGCGCCAGGTCCGCGCTCCTCGGTTCTTGACCGTTCGGCCGCCCGCCCATAGACCGCTTTCCGTGCGCCTCTTCCTCGCCCTCGCCCTGGTGGCTTCGAGTGCCTTCGCCGGTGAGACCGAGCTTGGCGCCGTGGTGCCCGACGGTGCCCGGAAGGTCGCGGAACACCGCTTCAAGTCGTCGACCGACTTCGAAGGCACCCTCAAGTTCTACAAGACGGTGTACCCGGCCGCGCAGTACCCCCGGAAGGCCGTGGTCAACCAGCCCGGCGTGAAGGCGATTCACATTCCCAACACGTCAGGTCGGGGCAACTGGGACGGTCTGAACATCTACGAAGCGAACGACGAAGTGCGCATCTATGTTGTCCCCGCCGACGGTTTTGGTAAGAGGAAGAAGAAGTAGTCGACAGCGTTTCACGCCGAATAGTGGGGAATCGTCCAACGGCAGGACTCCAGACTCTGACTCTGGCTATCTAGGTTCGAATCCTAGTTCCCCAGCAAAATCATGACCTTCGGGATTCATCCCGAAGGTCTTTTTGTTGCCAATGGCATGGTGACCAGCGCAAGCGCACTGGGGAGAAGGTGGCCGTCGGCGCTGAGGAGCGCCATGAGCGGAGGGCGACTGCAGGTGGAGGGCCTGAGGTAGGCTGACGCCCGCCTCGCATGACTGAACGCGCCGACCCCACGTTGCAACGCTTCACCACCAGCGAAACGGTCAAGTCCGACCCCGAACGTTCACTCGCCGAGGTCGAAGGCCTGCCCAGCGCGACCTTCGCCACCGCCGGTGTGGCTGGCGACTTCGAACTGGGCCCCGAGATCGGTCGCGGCGGCATGGGCGAGGTGCTCGAGGCCCGGCAGGTCGCCATGCAGCGGGTGGTGGCGGTGAAGCGGCCTCGTCGCACTGACGACACCGCGGCCCTGCTGCTGGAGGCCGTGGCGACCGGGCGCCTCGAGCACCCGGGCATCGTGCCGGTGCACCTGCTGGCCGTCGCGGCCGATCGCACGCCCTTCTTCGTCATGAAGCGCATCGAGGGCCGCCCCTGGAGCGAGCTGCTCGACACCCGCCCACTGGCCGAGCACCTCGAGACGCTGCTGCGCGTGTGCGACGCGGTGGCCTTCGCTCACCGCAACGGCGTGGTGCACCGCGACATCAAGCCCTCGAACGTGATGATCGGCACCTTCGGCGAGGTCTACCTGGTCGACTGGGGCCTGGCGGCCGCGACCCGCCCCGACCCCGTGCTGCCCTCGGCCGACCACCTGCCCGTAGGCGGTACGCCCGCGTACATGGCGCCCGAGATGGCGAAGGCCGGCCGCATCGGCCCCTGGAGCGACATCTATCTGCTCGGGGCGATCCTCTGCGAGCTGCTCACCGGGCGCCCGCC
>CAIWFK010000775.1 GCA_903911905.1 uncultured Myxococcales bacterium | reverse complement strand
TGCCCTACCAGGTGCGCGCCGAGCCGACCTGGTTGGACGTCGCTTCGGCGGCGCCCGTCACCACCGCGACCCAGGTCAGCGTGCCCACCCAGCGCGCGGTGATGCTCGGCGCCCTGCAGCTCGACGGGTCGACCATGCGCACCGTGACCTCGTACGATCTGCTCAGCGTCACCCTGCAGTACCGCGTGGCCGCCGGCACCATGGTCGCGCCGCTGGTGTACGGCATGCCGTACGTCACGGCCGACTACACAGGCCTGCGGCCCATGCTGCTGCCCGGCGACTTCCACTTCGCGCAGGTCAACGGCTCGTCGACCCCCGGCACCGTCACCGGCACGCGCTTCACGCTCTCGCTCACCGACGGCTCGACCTGGCTGCTGTACAGCTCGTCGTCGGTGTCGATTGCCTGGTCCACCACGTCGCTGACGGCCAGCGCGGCCTTCACCGGCACCTGGCGGGTGGCCGTGGCACCCGATGCGGCCTCGATCGCCGTGTTGGACGCGCACGCCGGCGCCGTTCCCCGCAGCGGGGCAGTCGACGCGTCGGTCAGTTGCGATCAGGCCACGCTGCACTTCACCTGGACCACTACCGGCAGCGGGCCGTTGTTGATGGCTTCGATGCCGCATCACCGCGCGCGCCTGGTGGCGCCCATCACCACCGCGGTGACCTGGCACACCATGAGCGGCCCGCTGATCGGCGTCGAGGGCTCGAGCTGGACCCTGGGCCTGACGCTGCCAGCCATCGACTGGTCGGCACCGCGAACCATGTCGGCCTCGCACGCGGCCGACGTGCATGCGGCCCTGGTCTCCGACGCCAGCTTCGTTCCCAATGCCGGCACCGTCGACACCGACACGTATTTCGGCGGCAAGCAGTTGGCCAAGCTGGCCCGGCTGGCGACCATCGCCGAAGAGCTGGGTGACGGGGCCATCGCCGCGACCCTGCGCAGTCGGCTGGCCGTGCCCATCGGCAAGTGGCTCGATGGCACCAACGGCAACCCGTTCGTCTACGACACCACGTGGGGTGGGGTGGTGACCACGCAATCGCTGCCCGACCCGCTCGCCCAGTTCGGGCAGGGGCACTACAACGATCACCACTTCCATTACGGCTACCTGCTCTATGCGGCTGCCGTGGTCGCCAGGGCCGACCCCGCCTTCGTCACCGCCCACCGGGCGCAGTTGCTGGCCCTGGTGCGCGACATCGCCAACCCCAGCGCGCGCGACCCGAACTTCCCCCGCTTCCGCATGACCGATCTCTTCCGCAGCCACTCGTGGGCGGGCGGCCTCGAAGATCACCCCGACGGTCAGGACCAGGAATCGACCTCGGAAGCGGTCAACGCCTGGTATGCGGTGCACCTGGTCGGCGTGGCGCTCGGCGATCGCCGAATCAGTGACCTGGGGCGACTGCTCACCGCACTCGAGGTCGATGGCGCGCGCACCTACTGGCAGGTGCCGGTCGGCTCGCCCGTCTACCAGGCGCCGTTCGCCACCAACCGCTGCGTGGGTCGGCTGTTCGAGACCCTCGCCACCTTCGACACCTTCTTCGGCACCGAGCCGTGGAAGGTCTACGGCATTCAGCTCATTCCGTGGACGCCGGTCAGCGAGGCCCTGGTCTCGAAGGCCTGGGTCGCCGACGCCTGGCCGTCGATGCACGGGGCGATCACCGCGCCCAATTCGGGCTTCGTCGACCTCGTCACCATGGCCCACGCCACCATCGACCCGGTCACGGCGTGGACCGAGCTGCAGGCCGTCACCGGCTTCGACGACGGCAACAGCCGCACCAACGCGTTGTGGTGGGCCGCGACGCGCTGACACCCGGGCGCCGCGACCCTGACCTCACGACGCGTTGGTTACTTCGAGCCCAGCAGGCCCGAGAGGCCCTGCATCAGGCCGCTCGACTGCTCGGGGGTGAACGGCTTGCCGTCGGCCGAGGCCCTGGCCGCCGCCTGATCGACGCCGCCCTTGATGGCCGCCGTCTGATCCTTGCCCTGGCCCAGCAGCGACTGCGCGGTCGAGGCGGCGAGGGTGACGTACGACTCGTTGATGCCGACCTTCGCGGCGAGGGCGGTGGCGCCGCTCTTCACCATCGGGTCGCTCGCCATCATGCCGGCGGTCTCGCCAGCGGTGGCGCACGAGGTGAAGACGGACAGGGCGACGACGACGACGGCACTGAATACACGGGACATGGGGAACCCTTCGAAACGGTGAACTGCAGGACTGCGGGGGGAACGAGGTGGTGCGCCGCGAGACGACGAGGTGCGCGGCGCGGTGGTCGGTGATTCTTCAGAAGGCCGCTTCGACGCCCACCGTCAGCGCCACGTCGGTCGGCAGGCGCGGGGTCGAGCCCGCACCGCCGTTGGGAGGCATCGAGTCGTAGTTGACCAGCAGGCTGCTCGCCAACGACAGCCGCTCGGTCAGGCGCGCGTTGAGCTTGGTGGTGCTGTTGATGAGCAGCCGGCCAGCGGTGGGCGCCAGCACGTAGGGCACGAACTCCAGCTCTTCCGAGACGCGCACGTCCTTCGAGAAGCCCCAGCGGAAGGTGAGCGCGGCGCGCGGCGCAAGAATGATCACCCCGTACGGGTCGATGGCCGAGGCCTGGGGGAAGTACTGGTAGTGCGTTTCGTAGCCAGCGTGCGCCGCCAGGTCGAGCCGCAGGTAGAGCTTCTCGAGGTCGCCCTGCTTCTGGTCGAAGAAGGTCAGGCCCGTGCCCAGTTCGCCGACCGTGCGCGATTCGATGTTCTTCACGTGGTCGAACTCGGTGCCCGCCAGCACGAAGAGGCTGGCGAAGCCCGACCCGAAGCTGCGATCGCCACGAATGCTGCCGCCCGCGCGCCGCGCCGTCGTCGACGAGGTCGAACCGACCACGTTCGCGCTGGGGTTCGCCAGGCCGTAGGCCCCGCTGGCGCGAAGCCCAATCGCCCACACGTCCCACTTGCGGTCGGCCGACAGGTTACCCGTCATGGTCAGGGTCTGGGTGTTGCCGGTGATGAACGCCAGGCCCAGGCCCACCGAGCCGACCCAGCCCACCTGCGCCGGAGCGGCCTTCACGTCGGTCGGCGCATCGGCGGCGGGAGCCGCGAGCGAGGCCGCGATCTTCTCGACCGCCGCAGCGGCACGTTCAGCGGCGACGGCCGCGCGCTCGGCCGCCGCGGCGGACTTGTCGGCAGCGGCTTCGGCAGTGGTTTGAGACATCACGACGGACAGGGCGAGGGCAGACAGGAACATGGAGGCTTTCGGTGGGTGAGGGGGGAAGACGACGGTGGGGGAAAGGGGCTTCAGGGAGCCGGCGCTGGCGTCGGCGCCGGCGTCGTGGTGCCGAAGACCGAACTGCTGCGCGCAGGCGCCGGCAGCCAGCGGTCCAGCCGGCCCAGCGACCAGGCGGCTCCCAGCGAGAGCAACACCGCCAGGGTCACGTACACCCGCCACGGACGGCCCCGCTCTTCGAAGGGGTCGCGGGTGTCCAGCGTCGCGCCCGAGGGCAGGGCCGCCACGTGGGTCAGCGACGCGCCCAGCGGCAGGTTCAACCGCACGTTGGCGTTGACCGCCCAGCCGCTCGCGTCGAGCAGCGGGCCGATGTTGCGCTGGCGCAGCTTGAGCCAGGCGATCACCATCGACGGGCCGGAAATGAGCAACAGCAGGCCCACCACACCCAGCGGCATGTACAGGCCCAGCCCGAAGAACGACTGCAGCAGCGCGCCCATCGCCGCGGTGATGCCGCCCACCGCCACGCCCAGCGCGGCCACCACGCCGATGTCCAACTTCTTGGGCTCGGGCGGGGCGGCGCCGGTTTCGGCCGTCTTACCGACCGCGGTCGCGCCGGTCTTGAGCGACTCGGTGGCTGCCTGGTCGGCGTCGGTGGCGCGCTTGGCCACCTGCTCCTCGACGAAGCGCAGCAGCTTCTTGTACGGGCTGAAGAAGGCCTGTCGCACCGAGATCGGGTTCTCGACCAGCCGGGTGATGGTCGCGTCCCAATCGCGACCCTGGCGATCGACGAACAGGCCGTTGCGACCGACCATCAGGTTGTCCGAATCGCCGGCGGTGAAGGCCGCGACGATGGTCATCTTCTCGCCGCTCGCGGGTCGGTTCACCTCGCAGTACGCCAGGTACGCGCGGGCCAGCGGCGCCATCGTCGCGTGCTTGGCCACGTCATCCACCCGCAGGCACAGCTCGCAGGCGCGTTGATCGAGGTAGAGCGTGCCCACCTGGAACGACGCCAGCGCCTTCCCCCGCGCGTAGAAGTCGCGGAAGTTCACGAAGTTCAGCGCCAGCCGGTGCAGGTCACGCGCCAGGCGCGCCAGCTTCTCGACCTCGAGCAGCGAGCTGGCGATCGGCGCCTGTTCGGCCTCGAGAGCCAGCAGCGCGTCGAGCGGCGCTCTGGCCTCGGCCCTGGCCAGGGCCGTGACCCGGGCCGCGCCCAGCGAGGCCACCAGGGCGCCCCGGCACCGCGACTGCCAGGCGTCCCATGCGGCGAACTGCGCCTGCAGCGAGGTCCACCCGCCAGGCGTCAACTGGTCGACGCCACCGGCCAGGGGTTCGATCACCAGCTTCACGAAGTCCTTCATGCGCGCGGCCCAGGCCGGGTTGAGACGCGAGGTGGACAGGGGCAGCGTCGGGCCTTCGATGCGCGCCAGGGGCAGTGCGGCGATCTCGTTCGCGCCCATGGTCAGCGAGCCCTGGGCGATGGCCGCGAAGTCCTTCTCGTCGCGGTTGAGCGCCGAGGTCGCGCGCGGGTCGAAGGCTGCCAGCGCACAGCGGGCGAAGAAGTCGTCGATCTTGGTGCGCACCGCTTCCAGCGCCGCGCGCGCCGCCGAGGTCTGATCGCCCACCACCATCACCGACGCGTCGGCCTGCGCCAGCCAGGCGGCGTGCTCGCCCACCGCGGTGAAGAAGGCCGTCACCTGATCGGCGGTGAAGCCCTTCGCGCCGCTGCGGTCGGTGGAGCCGCCCGTGCACGTGATGACCTCGCCAGCCAGGGCCCGCGTCGCCTCCTCGGGGGCCGAAGCCGCCGGCACTACGCCGTCGCCATTGAAGGGCCGCGCATCGAAGGCGCGGGTCGCCGCCACCGCATCAGCCACGGTGATGAGGGGCGCGCCCTTCTTGCCCACCACCTCGAGCGCCGAGCGCGCCGCCGTCGCCAGCCGCGGCCCGTCGCCGGTGGTGGCCAGACTCGCCAGCGAGAGCCCGTCGTCACCGGCCAGCAACCGGTCCCACGCGCCGGGCGCCAGCACCGCGCCGACCCACGCCGCCGCCGCGCTCAGTTCGCGCGAACGAATGCGACCGTCGCCGTCGGTGTCGATCAATTCCAGCGTGCGCGCGTCGATCGACAGGCCCTTCGTCGGGCAGGCCAGCGCCGCCCAGAGCGTGTGATCGAGTTCGTTCAGGTGCACCAGGTCGGCCCCGGTCGCGAAATGAACCTGATCGATGCCGCCCGCGCGGAAGAACTGAAAGGTGTGCATGCCCGGTCGCGGTCTGCAACGCCCGTGCCGGCGTAACCACCTGGCCTGAGGCGAGCCGGGTGTCGCGTCGTGCATCACTCGGGGGGCCGGCGATGCATTGCGCGACATGTCGTTCGGGTTCAACCCGGTTCGGGCGGGGTGGTGCGATCGAACGACTGCAGCTTGCGGTACAGCGTCGAGCGATCGAGCCCCAGCACTTCGGCCGCGCGGCGCTTGTTGTGCTTGAGCGCCTTGAGCACCTTCAAGATGTACCGGCGCTCCATTTCTGCCAGCGGCAACATGGTGCTCGGCTCGGTGGGGTCCGGTTCGACCGAGGTCATCGGCCGTTCGCGAATGCGGTCCGGCAGGTCGCTGACCATGATCGTCGGCCCCGTCGAGAGCGCCGTGACCCGCTCGAGCGAATTGAGCAGCTCGCGCACGTTGCCCGGCCAGTCGTAGGCCAGGAAGCGCTCGGCCACCTCGGCCGACAAGCGCGCCACCGGTCGACCCTCTCGCTCGGCCAACCTCGAGAGGAAGGCCTGCGCCAGCAGCAGCACGTCGGTGCCACGCGTCCGCAGTGGCGGCACGTCGAGGTGCACCACGTCCAACCGATAATAGAGATCTTCGCGGAACCGACCGCGCTCCACCGCTTCCACCAGGTCGACGTTGGTCGCGCACACGATGCGCACGTCGATCGGCACCTCGCGGTCGGCGCCCAGCGGCCGCACCATGCGCTCCTGCAAGACCCGCAACAGCTTGGGCTGCAGTGAGAGCGGCAGCTCGCCCACCTCGTCGAGGAACAAGGTGCCGCCGTTGGCCTCGCGGAAGACGCCGCTGCGATCGCTGCGCGCGTCGGTGAACGCGCCCTTCACGTGACCGAACAGCTCGCTCTCGAGCAGGTTCTCGGGCAACGCGCCGCAGTTGATGGCCACGAAGGGCGCCTTCGAGCGCCGACTCTGATCGTGCAGCGCGCGCGCGACCAGTTCCTTGCCCACGCCGCTCTCGCCGGTCACCAGCACCGTGGTCGAGGTGTCGGCCACCCGGTGCAGCAGCTTGAAGAGCTCGACCATCGGCGCGCTCTCGCCCAACAGCGCGCCGAAGCGGGGCGGGTGCGTCGCCACCTCGCGGCGCAGCAGGTCGACCTCGTTCTTCAGCGCCCGGTGCGCCACCGCGCGCTCCACCGTCAGCGCCAGGGCGTCGAACTCGAAGGGCTTGGTGATGAAGTCGTACGCGCCCAGCCGAATGGCCTGCACCGCCGATTCCACGCTGCCGAAGGCGGTGATCACGATCACCGGCAGGGTGGGGTCACGCGAGATCACGTCACGCGTCAGGTCGAGCCCCGAGGCGCCCCGCAGGTTGAGATCGGTGATCACCGCGTCGTAGCGCTCGCCGCGGGTCGTCAGCGGCAGGGCCTCGGCCACCGTCGTGCACCAGTCGACCCGGTAGCCGCGCGCGCGCAGATCGACCTCGAGCATCTCGCACATGCTCGCGTCGTCGTCGACCAGCAGCAGCCGGCCGCGCCCCTCAGGCGGGGAGATGGACGATGAAGGTGCTTCCTTGACCATGTGTGCTCTCGACGGAAATCCACCCGTCATGGTCGCGCACGATGCCCTGCGCGACGGGTAACCCCAGGCCGGTGCCTTCTCCGGTGTCCTTGGTGGTGAAGAAGGGCTCGAAGACCCGCGCCAGGTGCTCGGGGGCGATGCCCGCGCCCGTGTCCACCACGCGAAGCTGCACGTACGAGCGCGCCGACAGGCCGGTCTCGGGCGGGGGCGAACACCAGGCCTCGTTCAGCCCCAGCCGCACCGTGCCACCCGCCGGGGTGGCGTGCACCGCGTTGACCACCAGGTTCGAGAGCACCTGCAGCATCTGGCTGCCGTCGAACCGCGCGGCGATCGGCTGCGGCAGGTCGTCGATCACCAGGCCCAC
Source organism: uncultured Myxococcales bacterium (assembly GCA_903911905.1). Lineage (GTDB taxonomy): Bacteria > Myxococcota > Myxococcia > Myxococcales > Myxococcaceae > Xiheilimnobacterium > Xiheilimnobacterium phototrophicum. Next base: position 901 of record CAIWFK010000775.1, on the reverse strand, counting down.
GCCGCGTCGCGCCGCCACCGGCTCGAGCAGCGCCACCGACTGACGCAACAGCGTGCGGGCGTCGAAGCGCCCCAGGCGTGGACCCCGTCGCCGGGCGAAGTCGAGCAACTGCCGAATGATGCCCGCCATGCGATCGGCCTGCTCGGCGATGGTGCGGGCGGTGGTCGCCACCTGATCGGCTGGCACCTGCCCATTGGCCAACTGCCGCGCCCGCCCGGCCACCACCGCCAGCGGCGTGCCCAATTCGTGCGCGATGCCCGCCCCCAGCTTGCCCACCGTCGCCAGGCGATCGGCGCGCTCGAGCTGGCGCTGCGCCAGTTCGTGGGCCTCGCACTCGGCCAGCCGCTCGGCCGCCATCTGCGCCAGCCCGGTGAGCCCGTCGAGCTGCGCTTCGTCGAAGGTCCGCTCGCGCTCGTCGAAGGCCGCCAGCACCAGGTCCTTCGTCACCGGCGCGACCACCATCGCTCGTTGGCCGAAGGGCAGGGCTCCACGCACCGCGCAGGTCGCCGTGACGGGCTCGAGCCGCGCGGCGCCGCCGAGGACGCCGGTCGGCAACCCGAAGATGAATTGCGCGGTCCAGCCCGTGTCGCGAGCGCGCAGCAACGCCGCCGACGGCGCCCCCGCGACCCGCGCCGTCACCCGCACCACCAGTTGCCAGGCCTGGTCGTCCATCAGGTCTCCCGTTTCGAGCGCAGGGCCCGCACCACGCGCCGCGCGACGTCGGCCCGATCGGCGGGCAGGGGCACCACGTCCCACGCGCCCTTCTGCAGGGCCAGGGTGGTCGCCGCCCAGTCGCCGTCTTCCAGACACACCAGCACCCGGGCGCCTGCGTGAACGCGGCTGCCCACCTCGACCGCGCGAACGCCGGTGGCCTCGGCCACCACCACCACGCCGGCCTGGG
>CAIWFK010000774.1 GCA_903911905.1 uncultured Myxococcales bacterium | reverse complement strand
GTGCTCGCCAGCGGCCCGGCCTGGGTCAGCGCGCCTGGCGCCGACCCGGTGCTCGACCACAAGCACGTGGTCTTCGTCACCGGCTTCTTGAACGAGCTCATTCCCGGGTACTTCATCGACAACGCGCAGGTGACCCACGACCTGGGCGGTGCCAGCTCGACGCTCTTCCCACCCTCGGGCCATTCCCTGGCGCAGGACGTCGAGCAGATTTCCCATGAAATCGACGCCTGCGCCGGTCGCGGGGTGGTGCTCTTCGGCCACAGCAAGGGCGGCGCGGCGGTGCTGTTGACCGTGCTCACGCACCCCGACCTGCTCTTCTCGGGCAAGGTCGACGCGGTCATCGTGGTGCAGGGCGCGGTGGGCGGCTCGCCGCTGGCCGACGTGCTCTCGAGCGTGGCGCGCAAGAGCCCGGGCCTCAGGTCGCTGCGAACCGACCAGGCCGAGCGCGCCTTCGTCGAAGCGGTCGACGCGGCGGTCATCAACTTGAGCGACGCCGAGCTCGAGCGGCTCTTTTCGCGCATCTTCTACCTGCGCTCCGCGCATCAGACCGGCGCGGTCGCCGCCGAGCTCGCCGCCACGGAGCTCGCGATGCGCGGCCAGGGCGAGAACGACGGCCTGGTGCCGAGCGCGCGCATGAAGCTCGACTGGGGCGTCGACCTGGGGGTGCTCGACGCCGACCACGCCTCGCTGACCGTCTCGAGCTTTCTGTCGACCTCGACCCCGGACGAACGGCGAGCCCTGACCCGCGCGCTCTACCGCGAGGTGGGGCGACACCTGGGGTGGGCCACCCGATAGCGCGGGTGGGGCAGGCACCAGGGCCGCAGCACTGTTAGAGGGGGCTGGTGCTCCAGTTCAGGCTCGGCCGCATTCCGGTCTCCATCTTCTTCAGCTACGTGCTCTTCGCCGCGCTCATCGGCTTCTCGTTCGCGCAGCAGCCCGACGGCGCGAGCACCCGCTGGCCCGCGAACGTCATCGCCCAGCTCGACCACCCGGCGCGGGCGCTGACCCTGACCCTGCTGGTCGCGATGTGGATGCTGGTCATCACCGTCTCGGTGCTGGTGCACGAACTGGGGCACGCCTTCGTGGCGACGCGCTTCGGCTACCAGCCCGAGATTCAACTGGTCGGCATGACGGGGCTGACCATGGCCCCGGGCACCGAGGCCATGCCCTGGTGGAAGGACGTGCTCTATTCGCTCGGAGGGCCCACCGCGGGGCTGGCCCTGGGCGTGGGCTCGGGGCTGTCGCTGCTGATCTGGCGCAAGGTGGGGCTGGTGCCCGACGCCGCCGAATACGTGCTCTCCAACGTCTTCTGGGCCAACCTGTTCTGGACCGGGCTCAACCTGCTGCCGCTGGGCACGCTCGACGGCGGTCGCATCACCGCGGCGGTGCTCGGCCGCATCTTCGGGCGCCGCGGCTTCCTGTTGGCGCAGGTGCTCTCGCTGGGGCTGGTGCTGCTGGTGCTCCTCTTCGCGGCGCAGACCCGGCAGCCCTTCCTCGCCGTGCTGGTCGGCCTGCAGGGCCTGCGCGCGTTCTCGAACATCACCGCCTACCTGCGCGGAGAACTGCCCGCGGTCGCCCGGTCGCACCCGCTGCTGGCCGCGCTCGAGCGCGCCGAAGCGGTCGCGAAGGACAAGAACTTCACCGAGGCCGAGCGCATCGCCCGCGAGGTGCTCGCGAAGGAGCCGCCGCCGGTGGTCACCAGCCGCGCCCACTTCCTGTTGGGGTGGGTGGCGCTCAAGCAGGGGAACGGCCGCGGCGCGCTCGACCACTTCTCGATGGTGCAGGGCCCGCTGACCGTACCCGCCCACGCCATCGCCGCCGCCTGGTCGCTCATCGGCGACGAGACCCGCGCGCTGCCCCTGTGGGCCCAGGCCGCGCAGGAGACCCACGACTCGACCATCGTGCACGAGTTCGCCGGCGCCCTGCTGCGCGCCGGGCGCGAGGCCGAGGCCCGCGCGATTCCCGGCATCACGCCCGCGCTGGCCTACGCCGCCGCCGAGCGGGTGCTCTACGTGCGCGGCGACTGGGCGCGCGCGGCGCAGATGGCCGAGGCTGCCTTCCACGAAGCGCCGTCGGCCCACGCGGCCTACGACGCGGCCTGTGCCTTCGCGCGCGCGGGCAACGTCGGCGACGCCATGCGGCTGTTGACCCTGGCCTCGCAGAATGGGTTCGCCGAGACCTCGACGGCGAAGAATGACCCCGACCTCGCGTCACTGCGGGAAGTGCCGGCCTTCGTCGAGTGGCTGCAGAGCCTGTCGCACCCCGCTTCGTCGTAGCTGCTGACAGTCGGGTGACGTGCGGCGACGTTTTCAAATTCGCGCTGACAACCGCGTGACCCGTTCCGTCGTTGATCGCCTTACCAGACTGGAGGTGCCGGCTTTCCGCCGACACGTTGGTTCCAGGCTTCGTGAGGCACCGTGCACACCGAACAGAGCGAGCAAGCCCAGCCAGAGAAGTTCAACCTCGTCGCCAGCGTGCCCTTCGTGCTGGTGCACCTGCTGTGCGGGCTGGCCTTCGTGACCGGCGTGCACTGGCAGTGGGTGCTGCTGGCGGTAGCGACCTACGTGGTGCGCATGTTCGGCGTGACCGCCGGCTACCACCGCTACTTCTCGCACCGGGCCTTCAGCACCAACCGCGTCTTCCAGTTCGCGCTGGCCTTCCTGGCGCAGCTGAGTGCCCAGAAGGGCGTGCTGTGGTGGGCAGCGCACCACCGGCACCACCACCGCTCGAGCGACCAGGCCGACGACATCCACAGCCCGGTACAGCGGGGCTTCTGGTACTCGCACGTGGGCTGGATTCTGTCGACCCGCTGGGAAGCGACCAACCAGAGCGCCATTCGCGACTTCGCGCGCTACCCCGAGCTTCGCTGGCTCGACCGCTGGTGGCTGGTGCCGCCGCTGACCGGTGGCGTGCTGCTCTTCGCGCTCGGCGGGTTGCCGTGGCTGGTGTGGGGCGGCTTCATTTCCACCGTCGCGCTCTGGCACGGCACCTTCGTCATCAACTCGGTGACCCACGTGTTCGGCACGCGGCGGTACCTGACGCGCGACACCAGCCGCAACAGCCTGGTGCTGGCGCTCATCACCCTGGGCGAGGGGTGGCACAACAACCACCACTTCCACCAGAACACCGCCAACCAGGGCTGGTTCTGGTGGGAAATCGACCTCACCTTCTACGCGCTCAAGGTGCTCTCGCTCTTCGGGGTGGTGCGCGACCTGCGCCTGCCTTCCGAGCAGACGAAGCTGGCCTTCACGCGCTACACGGCCGAACAGCGCGCACAACTGCAGCAGGAAAGCCGGTTCGGCATGTACCAGCCGAAGCCGCCGGTGCCGACGCCCGAAGGCACGCCGATGCTGTCGGGCTTCACCCCGGTGATGATCAAGCGCTAGTGCGTTCGGGCCCGGGGTCGGCTTTAACCAGCCCCCGACGGTGAGCGACCTGCCCGACAGTGACGACGAGGCGTTGATGGCGCGCTTCTGTGCGGGCGACGCGCGCGCCTTCGAGGCGCTCTTCACCCGCCATGCGCCCGCGGTGCGCCGCTACCTGACCCGGGTGTCGGGCAGCGCGGCCGCCGCCGACGACCTGGTGCAGGCGACCTTCTTCTCGGTGGTCAAGGCCCGTGGCCGCTTCCTGAGCGGCGCCCGCTTCAAGCCCTGGCTCTACGCCATCGCCACCAACGCCGCGCGCGACGCCCACCGGCGTACGAAGAGCGAGACGGTGACCGACGACGGTGCCCTGCCCGACGAGGCGGTCGAGAGCGAGCTGCGCGACCCGGGGCTCGAACGCGCCGTGCGCGCGGCCCTGGCGAAGCTGCCCGAGGCCCAGCGAGAGGCCATCGTGCTGCACCGCTTCGAAGGCCTCTCGTTCGCCGAAATCGCCAGCATCGTGGGCCTGACCGAGTCGGCGGTGAAGGTACGGGCGCACCGGGGGTATGAAACCCTGCGCACCGTGCTCAAAGGCGTGTGGGAACCATGAGTGACGCGCTCGAACAGGCCCGCCAGGCCGCGCTCGCCGAGCTGGCCCGCACGCCGAAGGCCCGCCCGTGGTGGGTCGACGCGCTGGTGCTGGCGGTGCTCGACGTGGGGGTGGGCGTGGCGCTGGTGGCGCTCCTGCCGACCCATGGCGAGCAACACGACGGTGCGGTGCTGCGCCTGGTGACCGCCGCGGGGCTGCTGCTGGTCGCCGGGCTGGGAGCCGTCGCCGCCGTTCGCCCGGGCGCCCTGCCGTCGCGGTGGGTGGTGCTGGGCGCGGCCGGGCTCGCCGCGCTGACCTCGCTGCTGGGGGTCTCGGGCGTGGGCGGCGCGGGGCTGTGGGGCGGCGCGGCCTGCACGGTCTTCGAGGTGGCCTCGTCGGTCGTGCCTCTGGCGGCGGCGACCTGGGTGCTCTCGCGGTTCGCGGCCGACCCGTTGCGCGCGGCGGTCGCTGGCCTGGCGGCGAGCGCGGGCGGCCTCTTCGCCCTGCACTTCACCTGCCCCATCGGCACCGTCGCGCACGTGGGCGTCTTCCACCTCGTGCCCTGGCTGCTCATGGGCCTGCTTTCGCTGGGAATTCGGCGCACCGTCGGCTCGGCGACCTGGGCGCCGTAACCGACCTTCCCCAGGCTGCGTACCGAACGGTGCGAGGCAGCGCATGGCCGTGACGTGTCCACAACCGGGCGGTGACGACGTGGGCCCGAGGGGTCCATGAGCGGGCTCGACGCCATTCGCGCTGCGGCCCAGGCCGAGCTGGCGCGAACCCCGCGCGCGCGGCCCTGGTGGGTCGACGCGTTGGCGCTGGCGGGCACCAACCTCGGGGTGGGCCTGGTGCTGATGGTGGTGCTCACGCCGCACCTCGAGCAGCACGCCAGCGAGGCCTTCCGACAACTGGGCACCGCGGGGCTGCTGTTGGTGGCGGGTGGCGGAGCCTTTGCGGCGGTGCGGCCGGGCTGGCGCACCGTGCGCTGGTCGATGGTGGCGCTGGCGGCCGGGTCGACCCTGGTGGTGCTGGCGGCGGCCTCGGGCGTGGGCCCGGTGGGGCCGCTCTTCGGAGGCGCGGGTTGCGGCGTGCTCGAAGGGCTGTACTCGCTGATTCCCGTGCTGGTCTCGACCTTCGTGCTCTCGCGCTTCGCGCCCGACCTGCTGCGCTCGGTGGTGGCGGGGCTGTCGGCGGGAGCGGGCGGCCTGGTAGGCCTGCACCTGCACTGCCCCAACGGCACGCTGGCGCACCTGGTGGCGTTTCACCTGGTGCCGTGGGTGGTGGTCAGCGCGGGTGCGGTGGGCCTGCGACGGCTGGTGGGCTCGGCGACCTGGGCGCCCTGACCGGTCAGCTCACGGACCGACCCAGGCTCGCACGTCAGCCGCGACGTTGGGCTCGCGCGACAAGACCTTGCCACCCGGCAACGCCATCAGCCACGTGACCGCTTCGTCGGTGTCCTTGAAGACGGCGTTGGGTCGATTGGTGTGGGTCAGCAGCGCCAGCCCGGCCATGAACCCGCGCGCGAGCACCGCGCTCAGGCCGGTCATGCGGAGCACGGTCGCGCTCCCGGCGGAATACGCCTCGAGGCGCAGTTGCATCTTCGCGCTGAAGTCCCGCACCTCGGGAGGCGGGGGCGTCAGCTTGCCGGCCGTCACCACGTTGCACAGCAACAGCGTGTTGCCGAACTTCGCGGCGTGCCGGGTCTGCGCTTCTTCCAGTTGCGTGAGCATGGGAATCGACGGCACGTCAGGCGCGCAACACCATCACCGTTCACCTCGCGCCGACACCCGTCAGCGCGAGGTGACAGTCGTCACTCACTGACAGGCGCCAAAGCCCGCGCCGTTGAGCGGGGTGCAGTTCATCGAGCCGCAGTTCGGCGCCCCGCCGTCGAGGTTGCAGATCTTCCCGCAGGTGCCGCTGGTCGCCGTGGCGCTGGTGATGAGGCAGAGGTCGCCGGCCACGCAGTCGTTGCCGGTGGTGGCGCAGGTGCCGCCCGCTGCGACCGTACCCGCCGTCGCGCAGATGCCGCCGGCGCTGGTGGGCACGCAGCCCTGGCCGCTGGCGCAGTTCTGGGTCAGCACGTCGCAGCGGCTGACCGACTGGCAGAACGAGGGCTTTTCGGTCAGGCCGGGCACGTTGGCCACGATGGCGCACAGGCCGTTCGCGCCGCAGTCCGCGTCGGCGTAGCAGTACTTGTAGCAGGTGCGGCCGCCGGTCGCGGTCAGGCACGCGCCGCCCGCCTGGCAGTCGTCGGTGTTGCTCGCGCCACAGGTGGCGCCCAGTGCCACGGTGCCGTTGGGCACGCAGGTACGGCCCAGGCCGCCGTCGGTCATCTGGCCCAGCGCGCACTTCTTGCCCGAGGGGCAGTTCTGCTTCACCGCGTCGCAGTCATCGAGGAAGCACTGCGCGTTGCCCATGGTGTCGGTGTATTCGCACTGTCCCGCGCCCGCCGGGCAGTTCTGGGTGGGCACGTCGCACGAGATGCCGGCGCCGCCGCCCGTGGCGCTGCCGCCACCCGTCGCGCTGCCGCCGCCCGTCGCGCTGCCACCGCCCGTCGCGCTGCCACCGCCGGTCGCGCTGCCGCCACCCGTGGTGGTGCCACCGCCCGTGCCGCCGGTGCTCTTGCACGCGAAGGTCGTCGTGTCGCAGACCTGCAGGCTCTTGGTGCAGTCGACGCACAGGTTGCCATTGGTGCCGCAGGTGGCCGCCGCGCTGCTCGAGGCCTTGGGAATACAGGTGCCCGTCACGGTGACACAGCCATCACACTTGCTGCCGCCGCACGACGGGGCGACCGCGACGATGAACCCCAGCACCGCTCCGAGAACGACTGCCTGCGTCTTCATGGTGACTCCTGGCGCGGGCCTGGCCCCGCTTGGAAGAAAAGCGCGCGGAACAAACGCTCGCGGCCCGAGGACGTCAAGGTCGATTCACGGCGAGTCGTCGCCGCGCCGTGTCAGGCGAGGAGAAGTGCCCCGGCACCTGGAGCGGTCAGCGACGTCGACGCCACAGCGCGAGCGCGCTCGAGAGCAACCACGACGGCCAGGCCGCGTCGTGCGAGCAGCCGCAGCCAACCGAGAGTTGGGTCTCGGTCAGCCCGCCGTCGGGCGCGGTGCCCCCGTCGATGGCGCTGCCTCCGCCAGTCGGGGAACCGCCTCCCGTCGCGCTGCCTGCGCCCGTCGAGGAGCCTCCTCCCGTGGTGCTGCCTCCGCCCGTGGAGGAGCCACCACCGGTCGCCGAGCCGCCACCCGTCGCACTGCCGCCACCGGTCCCTCCGGCATCAGGCACGCCCGCATCGCAGGTCTGCCCGCACAGTGACCTGTTGCCGCAGGTGGTGGGCTGACCGCCGTCGGCGCAGGTCGTCGCGCACGTCGAGCCACTCGCGCAGGTGATGGAACAGGTGCCGGTGCAGGTACCGCCGCACGACCCGTTGTCCTGACAGCTCAGGTTGACGTTGCCGGTGAGCGTGAAGTTGCACTGCGCGCCGAAGTCGCAGCTCACGGTGCCATTGCCTACCGTGCCGGTGCACGTGGCGCCCTGGGTACACGAGACGTTGGTACCCGCTCCGACGGTCACCTGGCAGATGGCGGCCGTGCAGTCGAGGTTCGAGCCGGGGCCGGGCAACACGTAGCGGCCGACGGTGCCGGAGTTGGCGAACATGTCGCAACTGTTGTTGCCAGTGCAGCTCGCGCCGCAATACCCCGCGTCGCAGCGACACACCGAGCCGGGACACGACGTGCACCCGCCATCACACGTCGCCTGAGCGAACGCCGGCACCGCGCTCACGAGCGCCAGCACCGTCACGACCCACTTCATTTCGTGGTGCCTCCATCGCCCACCAGGAACTTGAGCGACTCGGGGGCCTTGAGGCTGCACACGCTCACCGCGCCCGAGGGGTCGATGGCCTCGTTGCCTTCCTGCACCGAGAGCACCTTGCGCCCCGGGCCGATGACGAAGGTCACCCGCTTCGAGACGCCCAGCAGGAACATCTTCACGTCATACGCCTTGACCAGGGTCTGCTCCCAATCGGCGACGAAGGAATACGGCGCCTTGAGCGACGCCTTGAAGCGCTTCGAGGTCTCGGCGTCGTCGGTGGAGATCGCCACCACCGTGCCCTGGTGTTTCACGATGTCGGCATACCGGTCCCGGTACGCGGTGAGCTCGCGCGTTCAACCAGGAGTGAAGGCTTTGGGAAAGAACGCCAGCACCACCGGGCCCCGCTCGATCAGGCTCGACAACTTCAGCTCGACGCCGTCGATGTCCTTCACGGTGAAGTCGGGCGCCACGTCACCCACCGCGGGGGTCGAAGCCAGCAACGTGGTCAGGCAGAGCACGAGCACGACGACGAGGTTACGCCCCACGCGTCGCGAGCGCCAGGCTCAGGCCAGCAGTCGCTTCCACAGGGCGGTCGCGGCGTCGCGAGCCACCCGGGTCACCTCGAGCACGTCGATGGCCAGCGGCTTGCGCTGCCACAGCCGCCACAGGCCGTCGACCATCACCGATTCGACGTTGTGCGAATTCATACCGTGCAGCACGTGCGCCGCCAGCGTCGTGGCGTCGAGCGGCGTGGGTGGGTGGTAGTCGGACACCACGAGGTCGGCCACCGCGCCCTCGCGCAAGAGCCCCACCTGCAGGCCGAACGCTTCAGACGCCAGGCGCTGCCCGTTGGCCAGAAAGCGCAAGATGTCGATGGGCTGGCCCGCGTCGAGCGAGCGCAGGGTGGCCGCCTGGGCCTCGGCCAGCACGTCGAGCGACAGCACGTCGGAGCCCACGCAGGCGCGCACGCCGAACTTGCCGGGCGCGGCGTTGCCGGTCTGCGACGACTGGTTCGAGCGCGAGCAATGCACCATCCACGCGCCGCGGGAAATGAGCTGCGAGAGCTCGGGCCACGAGAGGTGCACGTTCTGGGAAAGCACCGAGCCCGGCCCCACCAGATCGCGCGCCAGCAGGCGCTCGACGGGCGTCTTGCCGAAGCGCTCGATCGAGGCCTTTTCCTCGCGGGAATCTTCGGCCAGCGGCGAGAGCACCAGCGGCCGGGGCCCGGTGACCGCAGCCAGCGCCTCGACCAGCCCGGTGAGCGCGTCGTCGGACAGCAGGTCGAGCCGGCGCAGCGCGAAGGCCCCGCGGAAACGCCCACGCGCCCGGGCGCAGTAGATGGAATTCTCTTCGAGGCCCTCTTCGCGGGCGATGGCGCCGGTGCGGTCGCTGACCTCGCAGGCCACCACGGCGCGCAGGCCGACGCCGTTGAGCCCCTGCGCGATGGCGGTCGACGAGCCGAGCGTGGCCTTCGGGGCCGCGTGCACGTCGAAGAGCGTGGTGGTGCCCGCCAGCAACCCCTCGAGGCCCCCCACGGCGGCGAAGGCGGTGAGGTCGTCGAGCGTCAGCTCGTCTTCGACGGCTTCGAGCGCGGTGCGCGCGCCCAGAAAACCCGTGCCCCTGGGCTTGAGCCCCCGGGCGGCGACGGCGTGCAACTGGTGCCAGGCGCTCACCAGCCCCGGCATCACGATGCGGCCGGCGAGGTCGATGACTTCGTCGGTGGGCTCGGGGGTCAGCTTCGGGCCACGCGCGACGATTTTCCCCTGGGCGATGCGCAGGTCGCCCACCTCGACCGAGGCCGGCTCGAACTCGACGAGGGTGGCGGCGGTGAGGAGGGTCGGCACCGGACTCCAAGACTACGCGGCGCGGTGCAGGTCACGACAGCCTTTTCGATTCGCGACGCGTCAGACCGTGCGGAACGGCCCGGGGTCGATGCCGAAGCGCGCCAACGGCTCGAGCACGTTCTTCTGCAGCGAGCGCCTGGCGAGCTCGAGGTAGGTGGCGCTCTCCATCCACCCCAGGCGGTCGTCGTCTTTCTCGAGCGGCCGCGCTCGAAGCTCGGCCCAGCGGGCGACCACCGTGTCGATGGTGCGCGCGGCCTGGCGGGCCAGGTGCTGCCGGTCGTCGGCCGTCAACCGTTCGTCGGCCCATTCGAGGAAGACCCAACCGAACGCGCCATGCGCCGCCTCGTCGCGCACGATGCGGCCCAGCACGGCCTTGATGAGCGGCTGCCTGGCGGCGTGCCACGAGCCGCGCAGCAGTGGAATCGAGAGGGCCTCGCCCACGCAGAAGTTCCGCACCACCAATTCGGCGGCCTGCAGCAGCGCGGGCAGCGAGGCGTCGGGTTCGAGCACCAGCGCCCGGGCATCGTAGGTGAGCGGCGCGCCGCCACCCAACAGCGACGCCAGGCGTGCGCAGAGCTCGACGTGCACCAATTCGTCGAGCGGAAACCGCGAGGCCATGGCCACCAGGTCCAACGGGGCGCGGGCGGCGATGAGCGCCTTGAGCGTCGAGGCGCAGGCGGCGCCGGTGCGATGCTCCTGAAAGGCGGCCTCGGTCCACGTGGCGCGGGCCTGGGCCACCAGCTCGGGCGGGTACTTCGAGGGGTCGAGGGAGTTCCACGGCAACTGCTCGACCTCGGGCCGCTGGGCGCGGTACCGGCGCTCGATGGCGCCACCGAGCATCGTCAGCTCGAAGAGCTCGTCGGTCATGGACGGCCGGGGCCGGGACTCAGCGGTCCTTGCCGCCCTTCCCTTCGTCCTTCGTCAGCTTGCGCAGGCCGGCGTCGGGCGCAGACGGAACGCCAGCGTCGGGCCGCAGCACCGGCACGCATTCCTTGCCGTTCCACGCCGTGTCGGCCTCACAGGGGCGATGCGCCATCAGGTTGCCGGCCGCGAAGGCCTGGCTGGTGCCACCGAGCGCGATGACGGTCAGGCCGGCCCCGGCGACCAGCAGCGGGCGGGCGGCGAAGCGCTTCTTCTTCGGCTCGGGAGGCGACATGGTCGGCGACGCTATCACGGGGCGGGTTCGAACTTGCAGTTGCCCTTCACCGTGCCGACGCACACCAGCGCATACCCCTGGCCGCGCTCGTCGTCCGACAGGCAACTGTCCTGGGGCACGTCGATTTTCCCGTCGAGCACGCGCACCCGGCACACGCCGCAGGCGCCCATCTCACAGCCGGCCGACAAGCCGATGCCCGCCGTGCGCGCGGCGGCCAGCACGTGCTCCCCTTCCTTGACCGGGAAGGACTTCGGGTTGCCGTCGACGATGACCTGCAGCTCGTGCGAGGGGCCGGTGGCCGAACCTTCGGGCGCGGCCGAGAACTTCTCTTCGAGCACGTGCACGCCGGGGAAGGCTTTGGTGGCCACCTCGCGCACGTTGTCCATCATCGGCTGCGGGCCGCAGGTCGAGATGAAGTCGAAGCCGGTGGAGCTGGAGAGCGCGGCGGTCAGGACCTCGGTGGTGAGCGGGCCCTTGAGCGACTCGCTGCCATCGTCGGCCACCCAGATGACCTCGAGCTTGCCGTTGCTGTCCTTCTGCAGCGCCTCGACCTCGGCGCGGAGAATGGTCTCAGCCTTGCTGCGGTTCGCGTAGACCAGGGTGATGGGGCGCGGCCACCCGAAGCCCGCCTGCGCGTGCAACTGCGAGAGGAACGGGGTGATGCCGCTGCCGCCGGCGACGAAGAGCGCGCGGGTGAAGTTCGAGGGGACCACGAAGACGCCGTAGGGGCCCTTGACCTCGAGCGGGTCGCCGACCTTCAGCTTGGTGGTGAGGTACGTCGAGGCCTTGCCGCCTTCGACGCGCTTGACGGTCAGCCGCAGCGGAGCGCCGGGAGCGCGACTGAAGGAATACGCGCGCCAGGGCAGCTCGGCGTTCGGGCGGAGCAGGACGAACTGGCCGGCCTTGAAGTCGAGCGTGGAGTCGACCTCGAAGCTGACGGTCGAGGGCGTTTCCTGGGTGACGGTCGTGACCTTCCAGGTCATCGCCGCGGGCTGGGCCTTGTGACCAGCTGCCGATTTGTTCCCACGGAGCACGTAGACGAGCAGCGCGACGATGACGACCCCGCCGACGACGAAGACGATTGGCGACATGGGGCGCTCTTTGGCCGGTTTCGTCGCGTTCGTCGAGGGGAGTTCTCGGCAGAAAGCGCCGGGGCGTGAGCAGCAGCGCGCGACGAGGGTCGTGGTTATGCTTCGAGGTCCGGGGAGGGATTCCATGCAGAAGACTTGGTGGCTCGCGGTGCTCACCGTGGCGACGTCGTGCGCCGTTCACCCGCCGGTGGTCGAGAAGTGTGCGACGTCGGCGAAGTGTGTGGGTGGGCAGGTGTGCCTGGGTGGAACCTGTACGGCCTGCCGGAGCGACGCGGACTGCACGGCTCCCCAGAAGTGCGGCGCGGTGAGCGCGGGCCTCTGCGCATGCCCCGACCTCGATGGTGACGGCTTTTCGTGCGACGACTGCGATGACCACGACGCGACGGTCTTCCCCGGTGCGCCCGAGGTGTGTGACGGCAAGGACAACGATTGCAACGGGAAGGTCGACGAAGGCGCGCTGACCCGGTTCTTCGCCGACGAGGACCACGACGGCTTCGGCAACCCCGGCCTCTTCCTCGACCGCTGCACCGCGCCCGAGGGCTACGTGGCGACGGGCGACGACTGCAACGACCTCGACCCGACCATGTACCCGGGCCGACCCGAGGTGTGCGATTACCGCGACAACAATTGCAATGGGCAGATCGACGAAGGCGTACGCACCACCTATTACCGCGACGCCGACGGTGACGGGTACGGCGACCCCTCGAACACCATCGCCGGGTGCGTGACGCCCGCTTCGGGCTTCGTGGCCGTCGCCGGAGACTGCGACGATTCCCGGTCCGACGTGCACCCCGGCGCCACCGAGACCTGCAACAACCGCGACGACGATTGCGACGGCATGGTGGATGGCGAGGTGCGCTCGTGCAGCACCGACTGCGGCAACGGCAACGAGCGCTGTACCGCCGGAATCTGGAATGGGTGCACCGCGCCGCAAGCCGTGACCATCGACTCGACGGTGACGCTGACGGGCGCGACCGCACAGTACGAATGCCTGACCGTGACGCGGCTGGGCCACCTGGTGGTGCCGGCCGACATGGAGCTCAAGACCTCGAACTGGCTGCACGTGGAGCAGACCGGCGTGCTCGAGCTCGGTGCGCGCGCGAAGCTCTCGGCGACGGGAGACATCGTGTTCAACGACCAGGGCGTGCTGCTGGCGACCGATGCGACTGTCGCGTCGCAGACCTCGATTCTGGTGACGCAGAACTCGAGGTGGTTCGCGCAGGCGCCACAAGCGGCGGCGTATTCGGGAGGTGGGTCACCCGCGTGCTCCTCCGCGACCCTCAGCGGGGTCGGCGGCGCAGG
>CAIWFK010000773.1 GCA_903911905.1 uncultured Myxococcales bacterium | reverse complement strand
CCCGGCATCTGGGGCAACAACAACCCGGTCGGCTGGGCGTGGGACATCGTCAATTTCGTGTTCTGGGTCGGCATCGGCCACGCCGGTACGCTGATCAGCGCGATTCTCTACCTGTTCCGCCAGAAGTGGCGCACCAGCATCAACCGCTACGCCGAGGCGATGACCATCTTCGCCGTGCTCGCCGCCGGTTCGTGCGTGGCGCTGCACACCGGCCGCGTGTGGATGGACTACTACCTCTTCCCCATTCCCAACCAGATGGGCCTGTGGCCCAACTTCCGCAGCCCGCTGGAATGGGACGTGTTCGCCGTGAACACCTACCTCACGGTCTCGGCGCTGTTCTGGTTCACCGGCCTCGTTCCCGACTTCGCCACCCTGCGTGACCGCACCAAGGTTCGCTGGCGTCAACTGTTCTACGGCGCGCTGTCGATGGGCTGGCGCGGCTCGAACCGCCACTGGCAGACCTACGAGAAGGCGTACCAGATTCTGGCGAGCTTCTCGGCGCCGCTGGTGCTCTCGGTGCACACCATCGTCTCGTTCGACTTCGCCGTCTCGCAGCTGCCCGGCTGGCACACCACCATCTTCCCGCCGTACTTCGTCGCAGGCGCCGTGTTCTCGGGCTTCGCGATGGTGCTCACCCTGATGATCCCCGCGCGCAAGTTCCTGGGGCTCAAGGACCTGGTCACCATTCGCCACATCGAGAACATGAACAAGATCATCCTGCTCACGGGCTCGCTGGTCGGCTACGCGTACGCGATGGAGTTCTTCGTCGCCGCGTACTCGGGCAACGACTACGAGGGCTTCACGTTCATCAACCGCGCGTTCGGCCCGTACTGGTGGGCGTACTGGATCATGGTGAGCTGCAACGTCATCACCCCCCAGCTCTTCTGGTTCAAGAAGATCCGCACCAACGTGGGCGTGACGTTCTTCCTCTCGTTCTTCGTCAACATCGGCATGTGGTTCGAGCGCTTCGTCATCACCGTCACCTCGCTGCACCGTGACGCGCTGGTCTCGAGCTGGGACTACTTCGTGCCGGTCACCGAGGTGTTCTTCCTGCTGGGCACCTTCGGCCTGTTCTTCACCCTGTTCCTGCTCTTCATTCGCTTCTTCCCGGTCATCGCGATGAGCGAAGTGAAGGGCGTGATGCCCGAAGCCAACCCGCACTGGGAAGGCTGGCACAAGAAGCCCGGTGCCGAGGTGCACGCGCCGGCCGGAGGTCACTCATGAGCACCGTGAAGCCCTGGGGCGTGCTGGCGCAGTACGAGAACCCCGCTGACCTGTACCACGCGTGCGAAAAGGTCCGCGACGCGGGCTACTCGAAGTGGGACGCGTGCACGCCCTTCCCGGTGCACGGGCTCGACAAGGCGATGGGGCTCAAGCCCTCGCCGCTGCCGTGGGCGGTGCTGATCGTCGGCATCAGCGGCAGCGCCTTCGCGCTGTGGTTCCAGAGCTACAGCTCGGGCAACCTCTACCCCTTCATCGTCGGCGGGAAGCCGCTGTTCTCGATGCCGGCGTTCGTGCCCGTCTGGTACGAGCTGACCGTGCTCTCGAGCTGCCTGACGGCGTTCTTCGGCAACTGGATCATCAACGGCCTGCCCCGCCCGCACCACCCGGCGTTCGGTTCGAAGGCCTTCGAGCGGGTCACCGACGACAAGTTCTTCATCATGGTCGAGTCGACCGACCCCAAGTTCGACGCCGAGAAGACCGAGGCGTTGCTGACCGAAACCGGCGCGACGCTCGTCGAAAAGCTGGAGGCCTGACCACAATGCGCGCTGCACTCGCAACTTTCGTCCTGGTGTTCGGCCTGGCTGGCTGCCGCGGCGGTGACTCGGAAGAGCCGCCCGTTCACCTCATTCACAACATGGACGTGCAGGAGAAGGGCAAGGCGTACCGCAAGGACACCTCGGGCCTCTTCGCCGACGGCCGCGTCATGCGCGCTCCCGTCGAGGGCACGGTCGCCACCGGTTCGAGCTTCGGCAACAACGTGGTGGTCACGCTCGACCAGCTCAACACCGACGCGCACTTCGAAGACGGCGTCGACGGCAAGGACAACATGACCTTCCCGGCGGCGGTGAAGGTCGGGGGCGAAATTCCCGACACGCTCGCCGACCGCGGTCGCAGCCGCTACCAGATCTACTGCTCGCCGTGCCACGGCGCGACGGGCGACGGCAAGGGCACGGTCGCGGGCCTCGCGCTCGACGGCGGCCCCCGGCTCACCGTGCCACCTCCGGCCATGACCGACGAGCGCGTCACCGGTGCGGTGGCTGGCCGCATCTACGCCGCCATCAAGAACGGCGTAAACAACGGCAACATGCCCAGCTACGCCTCGCAGATTCCCGTCGAAGACCGCTGGGCCATCATCGCCTACATTCGCCGCGACATTCAGAAGCAGCCCTACGAGGGCGGCGAGGCCATCAAGGACACTGGCGTCATCACCGTGGCGTCGCTCGAAGCGGGCAAGGCGCTCTACAAGTCGAAGATCTGCTTCAGCTGCCACAGCATCGACGGCTCGAAGATCGTCGGCCCGTCGTTCAAGGGCCTGTACGGCAGCAAGCAGCCGACCGACAAGGGCGAGGTCGTCGCCGACGACGCGTACCTGAAGGAATCGATGCTGCAGCCGGCTGCGAAGATCGTCACCGGCTACCCGCCCGCCATGCCGCAGCTGGGCTTGACCGACATCGAAGTGCAGAGCCTGACGCTCTTCATCGCGTCGCTGAAGTGAGTGAGGGACGACCGTGAGCCACGACGAAATCAAGAAGCCGACGGACATCACGATTCCTTCGACCAGCCTCTTCGCGAAGCTGCCGATGATCGGCGGCGTGATGGCCGTCATCGGCCTGGGTGCGACCCTGGGCTCGGCGATGGGCGAGAGCCGCACCCGCGCCATGTTCAGCTACCTCTGGGCCTATGAAATCTTCCTGGGCCTGGCGTTGGCGGCCATGGGCTGGCTGCTCATCGACCACACCGTGAAGTCGAGCTGGTCGATCGTGGTGCGCCGCATCGCCGAGACCATCGCCGTCACCCTGCCGCTGTTCGTGCTGCTGTGGATTCCCATCGGCACCATCGGCTACCACTCGCTCTACCCGTGGACCGTCGAGCTCAACGACGCCATCCTCGCCAAGAAGCGCTGGTTCCTGTCGGACGGCTTCTTCTTCGGTCGTGCGGCGGTCTACTTCCTGGTGTGGACCGTGCTGTCGTGGACGCTCTATTCGACCAGCGTCAAGCAGGACGGCACCGAGAACGAGACCGAGCGCGGCAACCTGACCCGCCGGCTGTGGACCATCAGCGCTCCCGGCATTCTGCTCTACGGCGTGACCCAGAGCTTCGCAGCCATCGACTGGCTGATGTCGCTGCAGCCGCACTGGTACTCGACCATCTTCGGGGTGTACTTCTTCGCCGCCTCGATTCAGGCCTTCTTCGCCCTGATGGCGCTCCTGTCGATGGCGCTGCAGAACGCGGGCGTGGCGAAGACCGCCATCACCGTCGAGCACTTCCACGACCTCGGCAAGTTCACCTTCGGCTTCACGGTGTTCTGGGCCTACATCGCCTTCAGCCAGTTCGTGCTCATCTGGTACGCGAACATTCCGGAAGAGACCGTCTTCTACATGACGCGCCTCGAGGGCGGCTGGAACGTCATCTCGTACGCGTTGCCGGTCGCGCACTTCTTCTTGCCCTTCCTGTTCCTGCTCTCGCGCAACGTGAAGCGCAGCCGCACCGGCCTCGCCGTCGGTGCCTGCTGGGTGCTGGTGATGTACCTGGTCGACCTCTACTGGCTCATTCTTCCCAACTTCGGCACCCACGGCGAAGGCCACCATGAGGCGCTCTTCGCGCCCACCTGGCAGGACGCCACCGCGCTCATCGGCGTCGGCGGCGCCTTCATCGCGGTGTTCGGCTACTTCCTGAACAAGAACAAGGTCGTCGCCATCAACGACCCGCGACTGCCCGAGTCGCTGGTGCACGAAAACTACTGACGCTCCGCGACGCGGCGCGACACGTCACGAGGCCAGGTGCCCCCCGCGGTGCCTGGCCTCTTTCGTTGTTTGTCTGCGCGCGTGGGGTGACGTACGAAGGCCCACGTTCCACCGCTTCGAAGGGAGTCTGTCCATGCTGCGTTTCCACGCGCTATTCGCGCTCATCACCGTGCTGGCGCTGCCGGCCCTGGCCGAGCGCTCGGCTCGCCTGTCGGGCGACGCGCCGCTCGTCGCCTCACTCACCCCTTCGGCCAGCGCGCTGGTGATGAACGCCGACGAGCAGCTCGCCGCGGCCATCACCCCCGCGCCGTCGTTCGGCGTGCACTTCGCCAAGACCTTCGCGGTGGGCGTGGGCGCTTCGGCGGTGGGCGTGGTGACGGGCAACCTGCTGGGTCGGCTGTCGAACAACCTCTACGCCGCGCTGTTGCCGGCCGCGCTCTCGAACCTCTTCATCGGGCCGGTGCTCACCGTGCTGGCCGCGGTGCTCATCGGCAACGACGGCGCGCCTGGCCGGTACGGCTTCTGGGGCCCGCTGGGCGTGGCCTTCGGGCTCAACCTGGTGCAGTTCGTGGTGGTCTCGCTCTTCTTCGACGCCGTGGCCTGGAGCAACCCCGTCGCGATGCTGCTCTACACCCTGGTCGACGGGCTGCTGATGAGCGGCGGCTCGGTGGGCCTGATGCACCTGCTCGAGAAGCGGCCCACCGTCACCACGCTGCCCTCGTTCGTGCCGGGCATCAGCGACACCCAGTTCGTCTCGATGACCAAGGTGGAGTTCTAAGCCATGCGCGCCCTCGTACTCGTGCTGACCCTCGGCTCGTCGCTCGCCCTCGCGCAGAACTGCCCGACCCGCGCCAGCTGGCCGACCGCGCAATGGCCGCAGGCGCTGGTGAGCCCCACCGACAAGGCCGCCGCCATCAAGGCGCTGGAAGACGCGTTCTTCACCCTGCAGGGCGCCGACGCCGACCGCCTGGGGCTGCGCACCGAAGGCCTGGTCATCATCAAGAATGGCAACCTGGTGTACGAGAAGTACGCGCGCGGCTTCGACCAGACCAAGCCGCACCTCTCGTGGTCGGTCGCCAAGAGCTTCTCGAGCGCGTTGACCGGCATCGGCGTCAAGCAGGGTGCGCTCTCGCTGACCGATTCCATCTGCAAGTACCTGCCCGAGTACACCGGCAAGGTCTGCGACATTCGGGTGAAGGACCCCATCACCTTCGGCTCGGGCCTGGCCTGGCAGGAAGGGTACGAGAACGAGCCGTACCAGACCTCGAGCGTCATCTCGATGCTCTACGGCGTCGGGCACCGCGACCAGCTCAAGCACATTCTGACCCACCGCATCGCCGCCGAGCCGGGCACCCAGTGGATGTATTCGACCGGCGACGCGCAGTTGGCCTCGGCGGTCGCCAAGCGCGCGCTGACCGCGAAGTTCGGGAAAGACGCGTTCTGGACCGTGCTCTTCGACAAGCTGGGCATGAGTTCGGCGGTCTTCGAAGAGGACGCGCTCGGCACGCCGCAGGGCGGGTCGATGGTGTACGCCACGCCGCGCGACTACGCGAAGTTCGGCTGGCTCTTCCTCAACGACGGTTGCTGGAACGGCGAGCGCATTCTTCCCGAGGGCTGGGTGAGCGCGAGCACCACGCCGTCCGACGTGTTCGTGGCCAGCGCCGGTGACGGCGAAGACACCCCGTCGGGCTATTCGTGGTGGCTCAACAAGCCCATTCCGGCGGTCGCCCACATCGGTCGGGTCGCCAAGCCCAAGCCCTGGAAGGACTCGCCCGACGACGCGTATTCGGCCATCGGCCACTGGGGGCAGTACATCGTGGTGGTGCCCTCGCAGGACCTGGTCATCGTGCGCACCGGCGACGATCGCAACGCTGACCTCGACATCAATCAACTGGTGACGCTGTCGATGGAGGTGGTGAAATGAAGCGCCTGGCTTCGCTGGCCGTGCTGCTGTTCGTCGCCGGGTGTGCCGACGACAACGCCACCCGCCGTACCTTCGCCAACAGCGACCTCGAGCTGGCCGTCGGCAACGGCGCCCGCATGGGCTGTACCTGCATGTTCGTGATGAAGATGGACGAGGCCTACTGCCGCGCCTGGGTGAAGGCTTCGCCCGACGTGGCGAAGATCGCCATCGACACCACGGCCAAGACGGTCGAGTCGTCGGCCTTCGTCAGCTTCGCTGCCAAGGCCCACTTCGTCGACGAGCGCCACGGCTGCGTGCTCGAGTGACATGAGCGACCGGGCGTGGGTGTGGCGGGCGTTGGCGTGCCCCCGGTGTCACGGCCGCCTGGTGCCGGCGCAGAACCTGGTGCGCTGCGAGCGCTGCGGCCCCTACCCGTTGCTGGGCGAGGTCGCGGTGCTGGTGCCCGACCCGGCGGGGTGGTGCGCCACCTTCTACGACGCCATTCTCTCGACGCTCGCCGAGTACGGCGCGGCCAGTCGCGAAGCGGTGCACGTGGTGCAGGCCTTCGCGCAGGGCAGCCACGAGCCGGCACGTTTCGGTGACGATTGGACCGAGTTCGAGCGACGCGGTGAAGCGCCTCCCGCGCCGGTGAAGGGCCCGGCGCACGCCACCCTGCTGTCGCTCGAAGCGCTGGCGCGTACCGATGGCCCAGCGGCCTTCGTCGAGCGCCACGTGCCGTCGTGCGAACTCGCCGTCGAGGTCGGCTGCGGCGCCGGGCATCGTTCGGAATTGCTCTCGCAGCGCGCGCGGCATCTGGTGGTCGGCGACTGGTCGCTGCGCGCCGTGATGCAGGGCCAGGTGCGCGCCAACCGCGCGCTGTCGGCCGTGGCCCCGGTGGTGATGGACGCCGCCGCCCTGCCGCTGGTGTCCGGAGCGGCCGACCTGCTGGTCGCCGAGAACGTGGTCGATGTGCTCGACGAGCCCCTGGCCTTCCTCGAAGGGGTTCGCCGCGCGCTCAAGAAGAAGGGGCGCGCCCTGGTCACCACGCCAGACCCGTCACTCGGCTCGGGCGACGACGCCGCGCTGGCCAGTCTGGTCGCGCGCGCGCGGCTCAAGCTGGTCGAGCGCGTCGACGGGTTGCCGTGGCTGCGCACCAACTCGCCGCGCCACCTCGAGGCGTACCTGGTGCAGGCGCTCGCGATGCGACGTCAGGCCTGACGACTCGAGTCCTGCCCCGCAGGCTGGCTCGAGATGGTCGAGAACGCGCGCAGCCGCCGCGGCGATGGCCACCAGCCGACCACACCTGACGAGGGAGCGCCGCCGGCGTGTGGAGGATGAACGCCACCGACGTACCCACCCGACGGCGGCACGTCGCCGTTGAACGGAGCTGCCGTCGTTGACGGTCATGCCAGGGTGGTACCCGGGCCGTGGCGGCTTACGCACCGTGGCCCATTGCGCACTCGGCGCGCCGTCAGAACCCGCGTCGCCATTCGCGGGGCACCGCCGCATATGACGCTTCGCGGTCGAGCTGCTCGAGCTGTCGCTCGAGGTCGTCGAGGCGCGCCTGCTCGGAGGCGATGCGGGCCGACTGCCGTTCGTACTCGAGGTTTCCATTGCACGGCAGCACCACCCGGCGCCCCAGGCCCGCCGGCTGGGTACAGGCGAACGGCGAGCTGGGCAGCGCCGCCTTGAGCCGGGCCACCAGGTCCTTCTGCGACGTGATGGCCCGGTTCAGGGTGACGAAGCGGCTGCGCCAGGCCTGCTCGGTCTGACGGTCGGCTTCATCGCGACGACGTGAGGCTTCGGCCTGCGTGGCGCGGTCGCGCTCCGACTGTTCGGCCGCGGCCACGGTCACCGGTGGCGTGTCGCTCTTCGTCGGCACCGAGCGCTCGTATTTTTGCTCGCTGCGCCTGGTGGCCCGAGCGGGCACGCGCGTCGGGTCGTCGGTGTAGTGCACCCCGTCGGCGTCTTCCCAGGAATAGACGGTCTGGGCCAGCGCAGGAACCGCACCGGCGACGAGAACGACGAAGGTGAGGGCGCGCATGTGTGACCTCGACGGGCGGGCGAGCATGAAATTCAAAGGGGTCTCCTCCTGATGGCCGACCCGAGGGTGAGCCATGAGCCCCGCCCCGAGGCTCACGGCATTTTTTCCCTTCGTCGGCGACGCGTGTAGGGTCGGCCCATGTCGCGCGCCCGCCTGGCCATTCTCTCGCGAAAGCGCTCGCTCTATTCGACCTCGCGGCTGGTCGAAGCGGCCACGGCGGCAGGGGCCCGCCCCATCGTGATGGACACCTTGCGCTGCACCATGGTGGTGGTGCCGGGGGCCTCGAAGCTGCTCTACCGCGGGGCCGAAGTGCAGAACCTGACCGCGGTGCTGCCGCGCATCGGGGCCAGCATCACCTCGTACGGCATCGCGGTGGTCAACCACCTCGAGACCATGGGCGTGCCGGTGCTCAACACCTCGCGCGCCATTTCGCGCAGCCGCGACAAGCTGCGCTGCCTGCAGTTGCTGGCCCAGGCCCAGGTCGACGTGCCCCGCACGGTGATGGCCACCCGTGGTGCGGCGACGGCGCGGCTGGTCGAAGAGGTCGGCGGGCTGCCATGCATCATCAAGCTGCTGCGCGGCACCCAGGGCGTGGGGGTGATGATCGCCAACACCCAGGCCGAAGCGCAGACCATTCTCCAGACCTTCTGGGGTCTGGGTCAGGACGTGTGCCTGCAGGAATTCGTGGCCGAGTCGAAGGGGAAGGACGTGCGGGCCCTGGTGGTCGGCGACCAGGTGGTCGGGGCCATGCGCCGACGCGCGCGCAAGGGCGAATTCCGCTCGAACATCCACCGCGGCGGCGAAGGAAAACCCATTCGGCTCGAGCGCGCCTACGTCGAGACCGCCGTGACCGCGGCCCGGCTCATCGGCCTGGAAATCTGTGGCGTCGACATGCTCGAGGGCAGCGACGGGCCGCGCGTCATGGAACTCAATTCCAGCCCCGGCTTCGAAGGTCTCGAGCAGGCGACCCGCGCCGACATCGCCGGCGCCATGGTGCGCCATGCCCTCGACTTCGCCAAGCGGTAGCGCTGCACCACGTCACCGGAAGTGCTCGTCGAGCCAGGCCTCGGCCTCTCGAAGCGCTGCTGGCCCTTCGGTCAGCCCATGGGCGCGCGCCCGCCGGAGCACGGGCTCAGAGGCTTCGCCAGCCCCAACTGGCAGTTGCTGCGCGACCAGCGCGATGCGCCGCTTCGCCTCGTCGACGCGGGCCAGCGCCTGGGCCTGGTCGATGGTGTCGGCGGCCAGCGCGCTCGCCGTGCGGCACACGAAGTCGCGACAGCCCACTGGGCGCTGCTCGTAGGCCGAGCAGCGCGTGCCCTCGAGGGCGGGGCAGGGCAGGCCGATGACGCACGAGCCATCGCGCCGCTCGACC
This sequence comes from uncultured Myxococcales bacterium, assembly GCA_903911905.1. Taxonomy (GTDB): domain Bacteria; phylum Myxococcota; class Myxococcia; order Myxococcales; family Myxococcaceae; genus Xiheilimnobacterium; species Xiheilimnobacterium phototrophicum. The sequence goes on along the minus strand of CAIWFK010000773.1, from coordinate 1,457 downwards.
AGCCGCACGCGCGCACCGGCCGCGCGCAGCACCTCGAGCTCACCGGGCCTGGGCGCGATGTGCGTGAAGAGCGAGCCGTTGCAGCACAACCCACAGTGCAGGCAGAGCGTCGAGACGGCGTCGGCGTTCAATGATGGAGTCTCCTCAGTTCCACCCCTTCGTGGAAGTCGTCGACCGAGTGGTAGTGCGCCCCGAGGTCCAACTCGACGTAGGTCTTCGCCGCGTCGACCAGCCCGAAGCTGGTCGACACGCACAGTTGCCGGGGGCCGTCTTTCGCCCAGCCCTCGCGCACGAGGTCGTGCCCGTAGATGGCAACCTCGGTGCCCAGGGCGCGCACGAAGCGCTCGGCCTCGTGGTCGCGCGCCATACGGCTCCAGAGCAGCGGGCCCAGCACGGGCGTGGCCAGCAGGTCGGTGAAGGGCCGCCCTTCGTAGCCGTCGAGGGTGAGCGCTTCGAGGTCGTCGGGCCCGTCGATGGGGGCCGAGGGCGCGGCGTGCAAGAGCGCCACGCCACAAGGCGCGGTGGCGACCAGCGCGAAGCTCGAGATGAGCGTGCGCAGCCAGAGGACGCCCGCGGGGTCGAGCCGCTGCTCGAGCGCGCGGGCCTCGTCGGGGTGGAACTTCGAGGTCACCGGCCCGCCGACGTGCGAGTGGTCGTGGTTGCCCAACAGCGCGTGCACTCGGCCGGGGCAGGCGCGCGCGAGCTGCTCGAAGGCTTGCAGCAACCGCACCGACTCGTCGCGGTACCGGGTGCCAAGCAAGGCTGGCCAGTCGTCGGCGGTCTCGTCATCAGGGCCGTGCACCAGGTCGCCGGTGATGACCAGGTGGGCGTCGGGGCCGGCGGCCGCGAAGTGCCCGGCCATGGCGACGAAGTCGCCCAGGTTCCCCTGCAGGTCGGTGCACACCAGCAACCGGCCCCGCGAGGGCAGGCGCAGCACGCGGCTCACGAGTCCTTCGGCAGCGCCCGTAGTACGGCCTTGCCGTCCTTGATGACGACCTTGAACTCGACGCTGCGGGCGTTGTGCTGCTTCATCAGCTCGGGCACCTGCTTCTTGAGCGTGGTGGCGACCGAGTCGAGCGTCAGCGCGCGGGTGTCTTCGCCACAGCGCTTCTTGGCCATCACGTAGGCTTCGTAGATGGCTTTGATCTTCTGATCAGACAGGCCGCCCTGACCCGCCGCCGCCGGCGCAGGAGCGGCGGTGGGTGCTCTGGCCACCGGAGCTGCGGCTGCAGGCGGAGGCTTCGCCGCAGGTGGCTGCCGGGCCGCGAGGGGTGCGGGCGGAGCGGGCGTGATCATCGGCCGGGTGCCGGTGACGGGCTTGATGGCCGGAGCCGGGGTCAGCGAGGGCAGCCCCTGGAGCACCGGGTTCGCATCGGTCGGCAGCCCCACCGGCTTGATGGGAGAGACCACCGTCGCGACCGGGTCGATGGAAGGCAGCGCGGTGGTATGCACGGTCT